>CAZGQQ010000051.1:0-13172 GCA_964527175.1 uncultured Treponema sp. | reverse complement strand
GCTGACGGATTCAAGGTTCGTATCTACCGTGACCAGGACGGATACGAGAAGATCATCGACGAGTATATGCCCGCCTCCCTTTTTGAAAGCTGCATTCGAACCGGGTATCTGCTCGAAATGGAATGTGCGTCCGCGTCCGCATCAGCCTAGCTGAAAAACGTAATCAGAAAAAAGTTTCTGCCAAAGAGACGGCGGCCGCAAGGTCGCCATTTTCTATCCAGTTGATCGTAACGCCCTTTCGTTCCATTCCCCTGAACCAGGTTTCCTGACGCTTCGCGAATTGGCAAATTGCCGTATAGAGCAGACGGAAATATTCATCATGCGATGAAATTTTTCCCTGCAGATATTCTGCGGTAAACCGGTATTCAAGGCCGAGCCGCTCCAGGCGTTCCCAGCTGATTCCCGAATCATGGATTGAAGCTACTTCGTCAAGCAGACCCTGCTCAATGCGCGTTTCGAGCCGTATGCAGATACGATTACGGAGCTCATGCCGGGGAAATCGTATTCCAAGAATGACCGGTTCAAGCTGCATTGGCAGCGGTTCATCCGCCTGCGATGACTCCGTCTGCGGTGCCTCCGTCTGCGGTGCCTCCGCAATCTCGATGGCACGGATGAGCCGTTCCCGAATTTCGAGATCGGTGCGGTTATGAATGTCACGCTTGTTTTTTAAAAGACGTTCTCGCAATGCTTCAAGACTGAAAGTGGCAAGCTCAAGGCGAAGCCGGGGATTCTCCGGTACACTGTGAAAAGTATATCCCCGAACAATCGAATCCAGATACATGCCGGTTCCTCCGGCAATAACGGGAAGAGCCTTCCGTGCCGTGATCTCGCCAAACACGCGGCGGAAATCCCTCTGGAACTGAAACACACTGTATTCTTCAGGAAGGGATACAATGTCGACGAGATGATAGGGAATCTCACCATACTCGGCCAGATCCTTTCCGGAACCGAGATCCAGACCACGGTATACCTGGCGGGAATCCGCCGAGATGATTTCTCCGCCAAACCGCCTGGCGATTGATACCGCACAGGACGTTTTACCGGTTGCGGTTGCGCCGAGTATGACAACCGCATTTCTTGCTACCATACGCGCATCACCGCACATTTGAGATAGTCGGACTCGGGATATCCGGCGAGTACCGGATGATCCGCGGAGGGGCCATACTTTCCCAGGAACTGTACGGTTTTACCCACATCCATCGCGGCATTTTGTATCATATGATAAAATTGTTCGGCAGAAAAAAAGTGTGAGCAGGAACAGCTGACGAGATATCCCCCGCGTTCAAGAATTTTCATTGCACGCAGATTGATTTCCTTGTAACCGCCATATGCCTTGTCTGCCATCTTCGCACTCTTGGTAAATGCGGGCGGATCGAGAATGATGCAGTCATACCGTGTCCCATCCCGGTCGGCAGCCTTGAGCAAATCGAATACATCGGCTGTTTGCGCCGTTACCGTTCCGGCGGCTCCATTGAGTTCAATGTTCCTCTCAACCGTTTCAACCGCGGTTTCGGAAATGTCGACCGCAAGAACGGACGCCGCTCCACCCTTCCAGGCATTGAGTGCAAAGGAACCCGTATGGGTAAATGCATCGAGAACGCGCTTTCCCTTCACAAGAGGAACAATGCGTGCCCGGTTATCCTTTTGATCGAGAAAGTATCCGGTTTTTTGACCATTCTCCAGATCGACAGAAAGTTCCACTCCGTTTTCCCGGATCACGATATTCGGATCCGATTCAGGCCCTATCCAGCCCTTTCGCTCGGGTATTCCCTCGAGTCCGCGCACATGCACATCGCTCCGCTCAAAGATACCCCTGGCACCGGTCTGTTCCCGGAGCACAGCAACAATATCATCACGGAACGATTCAACCCCGAGAGTCAAAAACTGGAGTGAAAGATACACATCTCCGGTGATCGTTACGAAACGGTCACACACAAGACCGGGAAGAAGATCGGCCTCGGCGAAAATCAGCCGATACGAATCTTCCGGTGGAAAAACAGCGCTACGCAAGGCGCAGGCGTTCGCGATGCGGCGTTCGAAAAATCCGCGGTCAATGAGTTCGTCACGATCGCGGGTAAAGATGCGTACGGTTATTCGCGATTTCCGGTTTATGATACCCCGGCCAAGAAAAAGGCCGGACTTCGACATAACCTCCACCGGCGATCCGTCGGCACAGGCGCCCTGAAATTGGCCTATTTCATTGTCAAATATCCAGGGGTGTCCAAGCCGGATCCGCTTTTCTTCTTTGTCTTTGAGAAATACTCTATCCATAGTACGGGAGAGTATACCGGTTTCGTTGCCATTAGCCTACCGGTGTGTTATGGTAAGTATATGACTCGTTCGTTTATAGTACGTATCGTTACAGCACTGTTCCTCCTTCCGGCTTGCACGGTGTTTGCAGAGGTTTCCGATGTTGATATCCGCCGGGAGCTCCTTTCAGGAGCACGGCAGGAAATTCTCGAACGGGGACGAACAGAGGTTCCGCCAGAAGAACTCGGTGACTGGCGAGAAACCATTGATACGGTATTGTTCATGCTGTTCCGGAAAACAGAACTGTACCGCGGACCGGTACGGGTCATGGTCGTAGACGACCAAACCATATTTTCATCACTCTACCCGGAAGGAACATTGGTTATTTCAACCGGGCTTCTTGATCACGTCGACCTGCAGGTTTTTGAATTGTCTGTTAATGATCCGCGTCGTGCACGGGATCATGGAGGAGAGCGGGAGAGACTGCTGGCTCCCTATCTGGCATACAATGCTGCACGTTTTGCACTTGATCATGACTTTGTGTCTTTTAAGCGAATTGCCGTAAAAAACGGGCAGGTACAACCAGGAGTTGCGTATGCCCGCCTGACTGAAAATACACCGGAGGAAATTGGCAATACAGACCTCATGGCCTGTGTACTTCTCGACCGTGCAGGATATTCTCCCTCGCTGTATACACAGGAGTACCTTTGTGATAAACCGGAAGCAAATGCCCCACGGAGGGCAGCCGATCGCAGAATTCGTCTTCAGGCACAAAGCAGCTTGCTCACCCTGTTATATACCGAATATGCCACCATCATGCAAACCCTTCGAACCGGATCGGCATTTGAAGATGCCCTTCGGGCTATTGATCAAATCAATGAATCCCTTCCGGGTGGAATTTATCTGGACAGACTGGAAGCATTGGTAAACCATCAAGCCTGGCTTTCTGCCGTCCCCCCAAAACAACAGTACCTGGCAACATTGTTTCCCGTTGCCGCAGAAGAAAATACCCGCCTTGCGTCGTTTGTCGCCCTTGCTGATAACAGATCACATTCGAAACTTCCCGCCGCCGGAGTTACCGTACCCGGGGCTGAGGCCGGGATTTCGGCACGGTACAACCGCTCGGTACAGGCATACCGCAGATTCCTTTCTGCCCGTGAGGATCCTGCATTGGCATCCTCATTCGCATTGTTGCTTTTTCTGGGTGGATCCGATATTGATCAGGCATTTCTTGAAGCCGAAACAGCCGCCCGTCTCGAAGCCCTGTCCTCAGGGGTTACCGCACGGGCGAATCACGCGGCCCTGCTCTTTCTTTCTGCCAAAGATCCGGTCGAAGCGCTCAGAATTCTGGAACGTCTTTCCCGTCAAACCGGGAAAACGACTGTTCCCGCAGCGGCCAGTCGCGTGCTTCTTCACGACGGAGCACCGTCCGACGACCGGGAAGTGCTGGTAAACCTTGCGCTCATGTTCCGCATGACAAACAAACATGACCAGGCAGACAACCTTGTTGAACAGCTGAAAACATTGTCCCGGCAGCAGGAGGGAGGAACGGTTTCCTTCCGGGGAATACGGCTCGGTACTACTGCTTCTGATCTGGCCGACCGCTGGGGAAACCCGGACTCAATTACCTATAATTTTTTTCACGAGGTATGGGAATACCCTAAACTGGGCATAATAATCACGTTCGGTCAAACGGAAGAAGGGACTGAACCACGGGTCCTCAGAATCCGGATGAACACCGGATCTCCGGTATCTCCGGGCGGAGATATTCGCACCGGTGACTCCCGGGAGCAATTTGAATCAGTTTTCGGGAAACCCGCCTACCGTGCCGGAGACGGTGATATCTATCTCTCGAACGGCATGCGTATTTCGGTACAGTATCTCTTTGACCGAATACAAAGCATCACGGCCGGGTATTGACCCGTTCACATGAACCGGATCTGTGCCGTTACATGTTCCGGAACACATCATCCATGGTATAAACTCCCACTTTCGCCTTCCCGTCAGCATCAGGTGAAGTGAGCCATTCAAGCGCACGTACGGCACCAAGGGCGAAGCCCTCGCGGTTCCGGGCCGTATGCGTAAGCTCGATAGTATCGGCAACAGAATCAAACCACACCGTATGGGTTCCCGGAACACTGCCAACACGAACACTTCCCAGATGCAGCTCATCGCTTTCAGGTTTGTGGTCGGCACTGTTGGTAACCAACCGCTTCTTTGAGGGCATCCTGTCCATTACCCGGCGGGCAATATCGAGCGCCGTTCCGGACGGACTGTCGGCTTTCTGGTTATGATGTGATTCAAACAAACCGCAATCATAGGCATCAAATTCGGAAACAAGGCGTGCAGCTTCTTCAACAATCTTGTAAAACAGGTTCACTCCAAGGGAAAAGTTTGCCGCATGGAGCAGTGCTGTCTTATTGAGACCAACCTGTTCAGTAATTGAAGGAAGATTATCTTTCCATCCGGTTGTTCCCACAACCATCGGAACACGTGCAGGAACAAGGGCCGCTATATTCTGCATGACTGAAGCAGGATGAGAAAATTCAATAATGCCTTCAGCTCCGGAATCTTTGACCGCTTTCACCATGACTGCCGTATCGGAGGTGATACATGAAGCATCATCGGCAAAAAGATCTACAGTACATACAACGTCATGTCCGCACTGTACCGCAGCAGCTTCAATCATGTGCCCCATTTTTCCATATCCGACCAGTGCAATCTTCATTGACAGCCCCCATTCGCCGTTTCTTCCGGTGAGCCGAAATATTCTGCATGCAGGAGTTTTACCACCCGCTCCGCTTCATTGGTATTGCAGATCATGCTGATATTGACTTTGGAAGCTCCCTGACTGATCATCTGGATGTTGATTTTCTCCCGTGCAAGGACATTGAATGTTTGTGCAAGAATCTGGCTTGAACGGCGAACATCACAAATTATGGTGACGATTGCTTTATCCTTGCGGATGGCTACATCGGCAAATTTTGCCAAATCCCGCCGAAGTCCTGAGAGATCCGCTTTTTCATGATCAACAGTCAGCGAAACGGAAACTTCTGATGTGGCGATAACATCAATACTGACCTCATACCGTGAAAATATCTCGAATACCTTTGCCAGAAATCCATGTTGACCCAGCATTCGTGTTGAAACAATATCAACCAGGGTTACACCTTTCTTGGTGGTTATAGCCCGAACCGGGGCCGGTTTATCGGGATGTTTTGTAACAATGATGGAGCCGGGAGCACTCGTGTTGTATGAGTTTTTGACACGAACCGGAGTCCCGGTCTGGAGACAGGGTCTCATGGATCTCGGATGCAATACCTGTGCCCCGAAATAGGCAAGTTCTGCAGCTTCATCGTAGGTTGCCACCGGTACCGGACGGGCATCGGGAACGATA
The DNA here is from genome assembly GCA_964527175.1 of uncultured Treponema sp. Taxonomy (GTDB): domain Bacteria; phylum Spirochaetota; class Spirochaetia; order Treponematales; family Treponemataceae; genus Teretinema. The sequence continues at coordinate 7,525 of CAZGQQ010000051.1, read as the reverse complement.
CGGGGATCTGCAGTCAGGATTCCGTCAACATCTTTCCAGGTTTGCACTTCTTCTGCCCGAAGGGACGCACCAAGCACGGTAGCAGTCAAATCACTGCCGCCGCGGCCGAGGGTAGTAATAAACCCGCTCTTGTCCAGTGCGAGAAATCCGGTGACAACGGGAATGGGTTTACCGTCATTCTTTTTTCCTGCCGCGTAAGGCCCGAGTATCTTGCGGATAGTCTCGTAGGTTTCGGGAAGAAGCTCGGCATTGTTGTAGTTTGAGTCGGAAAGAAAACCGACATCCCAGGAATCATGATATTCAGAACGAACATTCCTGGTATTGAGATACGCGGACATGATACGAACAGACAGACGTTCACCAAATGACACAAGATAATCGCGTGAACGGGGAGTCAGTTCCTTGAGCATGGAAACACCGGTAAGGAGGGTACGCAGTTCACCAAGACGCTTGTGTATTTCATCGTCGGCAATGCCCAGCTGCTTTACGGTATCAAGGTGAAGTTTTTCGATTTTTTCCAGCGCAACTTCACCACACAGGGCGCGATCGGCCGCTTCAAAAAGATCATCGGTTGTATCTCCCATGGCAGATAAAACAACAATGGGACGCTGATCACGATACTCGGTAATTATGTCTGCAATATGTCTGATCCGTTCCGCATTGGCGACGGAGGATCCTCCAAACTTCATAACAATCATACAATACACTCCGTTGTAATATTTATTCAAAGCACAAGATAATACTGCATAAATATACTCTTTTTATACCGGATGTACAAGGGTACTTGAGGACCATGGCGCTAAAATGCTACTGTTAATTAATGAAAACTGATAAACATGCTGTAGTTCTCCATAAAGGACAACCGGCCATTGTGCTTTCACAAACCGCAGACAAGTATGAAATAGCCCTTGAATCCGGAACAAAGCGGGTACGGGAAAAGGACTTTACGGTCTTGTCACCCGGTCCGGTCTCATCGATCGGAGCGCTACTTGAGCATACGGCACCAGCCGCCGATTTCCCGGAAGCTGCCGAGTTTTTTGGAACCGGAGGAGCCAGTTTCACTGAAATTTGTGAACTCTTGTGGGGAACACTTTCACCCGAGTTTTCATGGGCTTGCTGGAAATCGTTGTCACAATCTCCCTGGTTTATTTGCACCACGCCCGAAGAACCCCTCCGTATCCGTACGCCAGAGGAAGTGGAAGTCCTGATCCGTGCGGCAGCAGAAAAAACCGGTGAAGAAACAGCGCGAAAAGAGTTCATTTCACGCCTTAAAAATTCTGCTGCAGGAAAACCGGGAGGCATCGTGCGTCCGGACGATGATCGGTTTCTTCAGGAAATTGAAGCTCTTGCGCTTGGTACCGCATCCCGGTCAAAAGTAATGGCTCAAGCCGGTCTTTCGGAAACACCCCAGGCCGCCCACTCCATCCTCCTTGCCTGCAACTACTGGACCGATGAGCGCAATCCCTGGCCATACCGTCACGGGCTTACCCTGTCTACACCCCGTATCGACATTCTGCCACCTGATACCCATTCAGGCCGGCTCGATCTTACCGGACTTGAATCCTGGGCAATCGACAATGCCTGGAGCGCGGATCCGGATGACGCAATCAGCCTGGACGGCACCATCCTGTGGATACACGTTGCCGATCCGGCCGAAACAGTTACACCCGACAGCCCTGCGGACTGTGCAGCACGGGATCGCGGCTCAACGCTGTATGTACCGGAAGGAGCATCACGGATGCTTTCTGACCATGCGCTCGAATACTACGCGCTGGGATTATCCGATATATCCCCGGCGCTTTCCTTTTCCATAACACTCACCGAATCAGGTGCAATTGACGACGTATCAATTCACCGGACACTCATCAGGGTCACGCGAAAAACCTATGCTGAAGTATCAGCAGAGGCGACAAGCAACCGCTTTGCCCCGTTTTTTGCACTGGCAGAACGTAATAGTGCCCGCCGTAGTGCCGCCGGGGCTGTCTCGATTGAATTGCCGGAAGTACATCTCTCTGTTGAAAACAAACCGGACACCGGAAGCACAATCCACATCGATCCGGTAAAACCGGAACCTTCCGCAGACATGGTACGGGAGATGATGCTTTTAGCCGGTGAAGCTGCTGCCCGTTTTGCCTTCAAACACCGCATTCCGTTCCAGTATGTGAGCCAGGACAAGCCGGATATACCGGCAAAGATTCCTGAGGGACTTGCCGGCGAATACCGGAAGCGCCGTTCAATGCGGGGCAGAAAGGTGGGTACCGTACCCGCCGATCATGCGGGCCTTGGACTCGGCATGTATGCCCAGGTTACAAGTCCCCTGCGGCGATATGGCGATCTTGTTGTTCACCAGCAGCTCCACCGGTTTCTGTCCGGTGAACCGCTCATGGATACCGATGATATGCTCATGCGTATTGCGGCAGGAGATGCAGCAGCTCGTGAATGCACACTTGCGGAACGGGAATCCAATCTGCACTGGAAGCTGGTGTATCTTGCGCGGAATCCTGACTGGGTGGGATCTGCTGTTGTAGTGGAGAAAAATGGCGCTTCAGCGACCATACTCATTCCTGAACTCGGTATGGAAGACCGTATCGTGCTGCCCGATTCCAATGTGAATGATACGATTCGCATCTCGGCTTCAGGTATTCACCTCGCGGAACAACGGGTAACCTTTTGCGTTGTATAAAAAAAAGCCGCGTCCCGTTGGGAACGCGGCTGACAGGCACGTGCTTTTTTTTAATATAATACGCTGATACCATCAGCGATTATTAAAAGAATACAGCTCTTGCTTATTCTGCCTTTACATCATCACAGATACTCAGCTCATTCTCTTTGTCGAAGAACTTTGCCTTTTCCATAATCGGCTTGAAGTTGATTGTATCACCAATCTGGAACTGGATATCGGGGCTGGTGCGCACGATAATCTGCTGGGTCTTGGTAGATACGAACAACAGGGTTTCGTTTCCGAGGGGTTCCTTGACCGCGACTTTCATCTGCATATTGTTTTTTGCAGCAGGAGTCTTGGTATATTCAAGATCCTCGGGGCGGATACCGAAGTACATTTCCTTGTTGAGGTAATCCTTGAGAATCTTCTGCTGGTCTGCAGTCGGAACAATTTCGAAGGAACCTTCATCAGCAACAATCTGACCACCCTTCTCGATGATCTTTACGGTCAGGAAGTTCATGGGCGGTGAACCGATAAACCCGGCAACAAACTTGTTGACAGGATGATTATAGAGATACAGGGGTGAACCGATCTGCTGGATTTTTCCGTCTTTCATGACAACGATCTTGTCACCCATGGTCATGGCTTCAACCTGATCGTGAGTAACATAGATCATGGTTGCCTTGAGGCGGTGATGGAGATCGGAAATCTCGGCGCGCATCTGAACACGAAGTTTCGCGTCGAGGTTGGAAAGCGGTTCGTCAAAAAGGAATACCTTGGGATTGCGAACAATGGCGCGTCCTACGGCAACACGCTGGCGCTGTCCACCGGAAAGAGCCTTGGGTTTGCGGTCAAGAAGTTTTTCGATATCGAGGATACGGGCTGCCTCGTTTACGCGACGGTCAATTTCCTTTTTATCAGTCTTGCGAATCTTGAGACCGAACGCCATGTTGTCGTATACGCTCATGTGAGGATACAGTGCGTAGTTCTGGAAAACCATTGCGATATTCCGGTCTTTGGGAGGAACATCGTTCATGCGCTCACCGTCAATAAAAAGATCACCTTCGGTGATTTCTTCGAGTCCGGCAACCATGCGGAGTGTCGTTGACTTACCACAACCGGAAGGACCAACGAGAACAACAAATTCACGGTCTTCAACCGTGATATTGGCATTATCTACGGCGCGGACGTTTCCGTCGTACACCTTACCAATGCCCTTAATTTCTACTTTTGCCATTTAAGGCCTCCTGAGAGTTATATTATGTGTTCCATGATATGCGGAATTGTCTATTCTGTCAAATAAAAAGAGCCATAAGCTGTTTGAATACGGGGTCCAGCAGTACAAATCCGACAGAAACAAGTATTGCCGGCAGATAATTGGCTGTTTTCAGCTTTTTCAGTTCCAGAAGATTGATTCCGATCATGATGATCAGGGCTCCGCCTATTCCGGTAACCTCATTGATCATGTATGAAGAAACGAAGGGACGGACAAAACCGGAAGAAAGCGTGAGCAATCCCTGGTAAACCAGAAGGGTCAGTGCGGCAAAAGCAGTGCCGACACCCATGGCAGCGGCAAAAACAATGGACATGAATCCGTCAAGCACGGATTTCGTATATAAAAGGGTGTAATCACCTTCGGTTCCAGCTTTGAATGAACCGACTATGGCCATGGCACCAACAGAGAAAAGCACGGATGCATTGAGAAATGCATAAGCGAACCGTGAATCTTTTATTTCTCCCGTATCGCTCCGGTGTTGCGATCCAAAACGCCGCTCCAGAAAATGTCCGATGGCCAGTATCTTGCCGTCAATATCAAGCAGCGTACCGGTTATTCCGCCAATAATGAGGGAAAGTGCAAGATAGATGATGTTATCCGCCTGAAATGCCAGTGAAAATCCTATTATCAGGGTAAAAATCCCGGCGCCGGATGTAATAACCGACGAAATTTCACGGATAACCCGTTTTGCAAACAGAATACCCAGGGCTGAACCCACAATGACCGCAGCACAATTAACGATTGTTCCCAACATGGGATCGATAATACGCTACGAGGGCCCGCGTGTCAATTTGAGACCATTTTCCTGAACAGTATGTTTCGCATGCGTATGAACGCAGCAATTCCGACAAGCGGAAAGAAACTGAAAAATACAAAAAGGGTACGATAACCGAATCCGTCAATCACAAAACCGCCAATTACATTCCCGATAACCGAGGCAAGCCCCATGGAAAATGAGGTATACAGGGTAAGACCGACGGCAAGATACCGGCGGGGAACACGCTCGCTGATAAAAACAACAGCAGCGGGGTGAAAAAGTCCAAAACAGACCGAATGAAAGAGTTGTCCGGCAACAGCGCCGCCAAATGTGGGGAACGCAGCATAGACCAAATTCCGCAATGTTATGGCCGCCAATGATACAACCAGCAGTTTTTCAGTTCCATACTTCCTGATAAAAAATCCTGACAGGAACATGAACGGGATTTCCGCTGCCGCCGAGAGCGCCCACAATCCGGCATAGGACTCCATGCCGAGAAAGTCGCGGACATAGAGCGAAAAAAAACGCTGCGACGGAGTGAGTCCGAAAAATCCGAGAAATATGAGAAAAATACCGAACCAGAATGCCGGTGAAAAGTTCCGCATCCGTTCACGATATTTCTTCAGAAAACCGGTCTCTTCTTCCGGCAGGGCTGCAGCCGGTTGCCGAACCAACAAACCGGGTATCAAGAGCATGGCGGCAATAACAAGCAGTGCCGGTACAATGATTGCCGAAGCGATAGAAGTTGCCGAATCCGGATTCACCATCGGAGTGAATTGCAGCAACAAGGTAACAAAGACAAAACCGACACTGCCGATAACCCGGATTTTGCCATAATTTGTTGTATCGTCGCCAAGGTTCCGTGAAATCAGGGCATCGATCAGGGGAACTGATCCTTTGAATCCAACTGCCAAAAAACCAAGAAAAATGGCGGTAACCAGAAAATGCCGTATGAGGACCAACGGAGGGAGAACCAGTATGATCAGAATAGACAACAGAATGACGGTTCGTCCATGGGTTCCCTTTTTATCAACACGGGAACTTACCAGAACCGGAATTGAAAGACCGGCCGCCTCAAAACATCCCATAAGAATGCCGATCTCGGGAACAGAATATCCCAGCGATGACAAAAACACCGGCAAGTACGTATTTACCACCCCATATACGCAAAAGAGAAAGAACAGCGGAATTCCGAGTATCATGCCTTAAATCTCGATGCCGAAGAAGTGCTTCACCGCGATACCTACTCCGAACGACAGCAGGGTAACCCCGAGACTGAGCAGCAGCATTTCGGAGAAGTGCTTTTTAAAGGACAGCTCCTTCGCCGTGCACAGATAATAGTTAAAACCGAGAATGATAAGGATGACGATAACAAGAGTCAGGGCAAGCGCCACCATGAAATGACTGACCAGGAAAAAAGGCAGAACCAGCATGATAACGGTGAAGATGTAGGCAACACCGGTATACATGGCAGACTTGCCCGGTGAAACACTGCCGTCACCATCTGAACGTTGTGACAGGTATTCTGATGAAGCCATTGAGAATGCCGCAGAAATACCGGTAATGAGACCGGTCATGGCTACAAGGCGGGTATTCTGAAACGCAAACGTAAAACCGGCAAGCGCGCCGGTAAGTTCAACCAGAGCATCATTGAGTCCGAGTACAATGGACCCGGCATATTTCAGTCGCTCTTCGTCAACGAGATTGATCAGGAGATTTTCGTGTTCCTTCTCCTCTTCAATAATTTTCTTTACATCAGGAAACTCTGAAAGAATGGTTCCATACCCGTCCTGGGCCTCGCTTTCTCCGTTCTCCAGCTTCTTTATGGCAAATGTCAGACCGAGAAAACGGGCAATCATGAAAAAAATCCACACCCTGATCCGTGAAGGTTTGAGGACCACACCGGTTACCGCCTGCCAGCGTTCAGCATGTTTCTTTTCCTCATCGGCGATACGCCCGACAATGTTCGCATTCTCTGTGTCCGGGAGACGGCGGGAAAGTTTGCGGTAAATTGCTTCATTGGTAACTTCTTCCTGCTGAAAGCGCAAGACCGTTTTTCGTAATGTTGGTGACAGTCCCTGATCGGCCATGATATTCCTCCCTCAAACAAAAAGGGTACTGAATCCTCATGAAGAATTCAATACCCTCAATGCGGAAGAACGATACTCAGAATGCGGGAACGCGCTGCTCCTTCCCGGCAGCTTCTTCTGCCAGTATCTCCACCGGTAATCCGGCATCCTCTGCATCGGTTGCTTCTTCAAGATCCGGCTGCAGGTTTGTCTTGTTCTTGAACTGCGGTTTGAACTCCACATGGTCGGCAACAACCTTCACTTTGCTGAAGTTCTTTCCCTCAGGGCTCGTCCATCGATCCTGTTTGAGCCGGCCCACAACACGGATACCCCTGCCCTTCAGGCAATTCTTGCCGCAGGTTTCCGCAAGTTTTGCCCAAGTTTCTACCTCAAAAAACGAAGTCTCCTGTTCGAATTCATCATCCAGACGATAAAACCGGTTTGACGCGATGGAAAAAGTACACACCTGCGTACCGCGTGGTGTTTCCTTTACCATGGCATCACGGACAACATTTCCTTCGATCAAAATTGAATTGAGAGCGTTCATGATTTTCCTCCATACCAATAACACGTTCCCCGTCCCGCGATGCGCGCTACCGGAAGACGGGGGTGTTATGTATGTAGGAGAAACGGGCGTCTGTTGGCCAGATTCTGATACTTTTTTTTTCAGTTTTTCCGCAAGGTGGCAATCACCGCGCGAAGTGTATCAATCTGGGCTCGTACCCGATCCGGATTAGGCCCTCCGGGAATATCCCGGGCCA
>CAZGQQ010000050.1:0-13268 GCA_964527175.1 uncultured Treponema sp. | reverse complement strand
CTTTCGGAAAGTACCACCGGTTCGGAACATGTTACCGAAACATTGGGCCGGGCACAGGATACCCGCCGGGCCTTTGATTCAATTTCGTCAGTTGTTGAAGAAGCAAATGCCGCCATTGCAAAGATTGAGCAGGCCGTTGAGGGGATACTGGCAACCGGGCGTGTCGTGAAAGAAAACATGGATGTTATTGACCGTATGAGCGATACGAGTGTTAACCGTCTTGATGAAATCTCGGTATCGATATCCGAACTGAGTCTTCAGGGATCGCATCTTTCAACAACGGCGAACGAACTTCGCGAAATGGCGGCAAATCAGGAAGTCGTGTTTGATCAGCTTTCGGTGCGTGAATAGCCGGGAGGAAGACTCCTTCTGATAATGCCCCCGCCGATAACCAGATCGTCCCGGTAGAATACAACGCTTTGTCCGGGAGCAATGGCACGCTGTGGTTTTTCAAAGGTTACCAATACGGAACCGTCAGCGGAAGCACTCAGCAGGGCGGGTTGCTCTTTCTGGTTGTAGCGTATTTTCGCCCATACGGGAACAGGTTTCGCCGGCGGGTCTATAGCGATGAAATTAACTTCGTCTGCAATGAGGCCGTCAGAGAGAAGGTCGTCATTTTCGCCAAGGGTTACCGTATTGCCCGGCGCGTCCTTGGCAACAACGTACATGGGCTTCCCGAATCCGACGCCGATGCCGCGCCTCTGGCCAATGGTGTATCGGGTTACACCCTGATGCGTTCCCAGCTCTGCTCCATCCACGGAGAGATACTTCCCCGGCTGTACCTTTCCCGGAACCAATCGTTCAATGAACCCCTGATAGTCTCCATCAGGAATAAAACATATATCCTGGCTTTCTTTTGCCTGTGCGCTGCTGAACCTGTTATCGTTTGCAATGCGCCGTACCGCATCTTTTCCCATTGAACCAAGAGGAAATCGCGCATGTGCCAGCTGGTGTTGTGTCAGCCCGTATAAAACGTAGCTTTGGTCCTTGACCGGGTCCGAGCCTTTGCGGAGGAGAACTCTGCCGGTAGCGGGGTCCTCATCAATGCGCGCATAGTGGCCGGTTGCCACTGCGTCGAAACCTTCTTCAATGGCATACTCGACCAGCAGTCCAAACTTGATACGACGGTTGCATACCACGCAGGGATTCGGTGTTTCCCCGGCAAGATATGTTTCAACAAACGGAGAAATGACCCGCTCATAAAATGCAGTACGTGCATTATATACCCGGTGTTCTATGCCCAAAAGATCACAGGCATTCCTGGCGTTACGAACGTGATCGTCGTTTCCCGGGTGACAAAACAGATCAAGGGTTGCTCCAACCACATCATGCCCTTCGTCGAGCAGAATTCTGGTTGCAACGGTACTGTCTACACCGCCACTCATGGCGGAAAGGATTTTGGCCATATCAGTCCTTACCGGAGGAGTCTCTGCCGGAATTATCCGGGAAGAGTTCGCGCTCAAGTGTTGGTGTTATACCAAAGAGCGACACGAGTTCGTTGTACGACTGTGACGGAACCATTGATCGGTTCGCATCGGGGGTCGTCGTATTTTTACGGGTTGCCCGGATGAGAATATTCTTTGGGGTGTGGCTCATATCGATAAACTCGACGAGCTGAACCTGATATCCCGCGCTTTCCAGCAGCTCTGCACGGAGGGTGTCGGTGAGAAGTGCGGCAAAACGTTCGCGGATGAGTCCGTGGCGAAGCAGCGGAGCAAGAGTTTTAGCGGTTCCCTTTCGTACCGTACTGGATGAAAGCTGGGAGTTCAGCTCATGCTGACAGCAGGGTACTGCAAAGATTACCGGTGCTTTCCATTGAACTGCCCGGGCAAGAGCAAGATCTGTGGCAGTATCACAGGCATGCAGGGACACAACCATGTCGATCGGTTCTGAATCCGTATATCCGGCAATGTCTCCCACGGCGAAAGACAGATTATCATACTGATAGGTACGGGCAAGAACGCTGCAGTGATCAATGACATCCTTTTTGAGATCAAGACCGGTAATGGAAACCGGCATGTGTTCGACATGAGCAAGGTAATGATACAGGGCAAAAGTCAGATATGATTTGCCGCACCCAAAATCTACAATACGCAGCGGAACAGTGCCCTTGTTGCGGGAGAGCTCCCTGAGCTGCGGCAGAATATCTGCAATGAATTCAAGAAAGCGGTTGATTTGCCGGTATTTGGGATATTTTGATTTGTGGACGATACCTTCTGCGTTCATGACGCCGAGATCAATCAAAAAGGGAACGGGCGTTCCTTCCGGAAGGATACGCTGTTTGACCCGGTCATGCGTCGGGGTGGTTTCCGTCGGTGGCGATCCGGTAATGCCACAGCATGTCTGTCCGGTAGGCGTTCCGCCCTGCGCGTTGCCCGGTCTAGCCTTGAAAACAACCGTGAACAGTCCCTTTTTACTGAGCATGACTGATCGGTCTCCGTCTGCCGTGGAAAAATAACCCCGGCTGAACATACCCGAAAAGCAGGCCTCAATGAGGGTTGCCGTTTGCTGTTCAGAAAGGTTGCGGTGGATCGTTTTTTGTGCAATGAAGAACTCGGTCTGGAATTTCGGTTCAGGACTTCCTGCCAGATGGCGTATCCTGATTTTCTTTGCGCGCGCAGCAAGTATTTCGGAGGCTTCGTCCGGTTGTACCAGGGTGCCAGAGTCTTCCCCGGATGCACTTTTCACGGGAGCAGAGATGACTCCTGTTGAAACCACGTTTCTGACGAGTTCCGCTGCAATGTCTGCTGCTGTTTCGGGATGGGTTGTCATGCGTTATGCTAAACCGTTTCGGCGTCCTGATAATCGTTTTTGGCAGTTCGGGCCGATTCGGTATACTTTCGTGCTGTTTCCCGGTTCTTCTCGATTTCTTCCGGGGAAAGCTTTCTGATCACTTTTGCCGGATTACCGTAAATCATTGATCCGGCAGGAAATTTCTTGCTGCCGGTTACGAGCGAGCCCGCCCCTACAATGGAATTCTCACCGATTACCGCACCCCGCAGAATTACGGCGCCAATTCCGATAAGGGTGTTGTCTCCTATCGAGGCGGAATGAATTACCGCACAGTGCCCCACTGTTACACCCGAGCCGATAACGCAGGGCGTTTCTTCATCACAGTGGACAACGGCCCCATCCTGTATATTCGTATTCTTACCGATGTTGATAGGGGCGATGTCTCCGCGTATGGAAGCGGAAAACCATACGGAAGAGCTTTCTTCAAGAATTACTCTCCCCGCAACTTCAGCCGTACTGGCCACGAAAACCGATTCGTGAATTTCCGGAATATCACTCTTTATTCGGTGTACCATGTCAGAAGCATAGCAGATTTATCACAATTGGGAAAGCTCGCGAAGCGTATCTCCGACATTCATGTGATACACCCGGTTAACGGTCTCTCCCGCCAGCACGGCATCGGGTGTTCCCCGGTCAACAATACTGCCGTTGTCCATGAGTAACAGGGTATCTGCAAAACGTCGGGCAAAAAAGAGATCGTGGAAAACACCGATGGCAGCGCACGGTTGTCCGCGTGATACGCCGGAACGTATCCGGTCCAGGATGTCCAGCTGATACTGGAGGTCGAGGTGATTGGTCGGCTCATCAAGAAGAAGCACAGCAGGATCCTGAGCAAGGGCGCGGGCAAGATAGACCCGTTGTATCTGCCCGCCGGAAAGGCTGGTGAGCGGCTGGCCGGCAAGATCCAGAATGCCGCAATCGGCAAGAGCTTTCCGGACCTTGTTTTTGTCTTCCTTCGACGAAGACCGCTTCCATCCAGTCCCCTGCCGGGCATATCGTCCGAGCAAAACGGCATCATGGACCGTGAATGGGAATGATGGTGGAGAAAGCTGTACCAGCAGTGCCGTTTCCCGCGCAGCCTGGCGCGGTGTTAACGAGGATCGTTCAATCAGTGTTCCTGCACGAGGATGATCCGGATCGGCAGGCCGGATGTGTACAGTACCCCGGTACGGGATAATGCCGGCAAGAACACGAAGGAGTGTTGTCTTTCCACATCCGTTCGGGCCAATAATCGCGAGCCGTTCTCCATGGCGGAGCGAGAAAGAAATATCGTGAAGAACCGGAGGGTTCCTGCCATAGCCGGCGGAGACTCCTGAAGCAGCAATGATTACCGGGGAGCTCATGTGTTGACCCTTCGAGAGCTGAGGTAGATGTGTGCAAATACCGGCGCGCCCAGAAGCGCTGTTACTGCTCCGATTGGCAGTTCTGCCGGGGGATACACGGTACGGCACAAAAGATCGGCAAGAACCATGAATGAACCGCCCAGTAAGAATGAAAATGGTATGAGCGTCCGGTGGGAGGGGCCCAGAATCCGGCGTACAATATGGGGAATGGCAAGATCTACGAATCCTATCACTCCGGTAAAGGCGACAGTACAGCCGGTAAGTATGGATGCCAGAAGTATCAGAATGTTTTTGGTTTTCCTGACTGGTACGCCAAGAGACGCTGCGTCATCACTGCCGAAGGTGAGTATGTCAAGTTCCCGGCGGTAACTGAATACGAGAAGGGCGCCCGATACGGTCACCGGGAAAAGAATGATGACCGGTGCGGTTCCCCTGAGTGCTAAACTGCCCAGCTGCCATGAAAGGATATTTTTGAGTCCGTCGGCGGATAATACCGAGAAAAGCGTAAGCACGGCATTCAGGAAAAGTGAAAGAACCATCCCGGAAAGAATGATGGTGTTGTTGCCCAGGGACGGGTCTATTGCCCGGGAGAATCTGAGGAGAAAGAGCATGGTAAGAATGCTTGCTGCAAAACCGGCTACCGGAACGGTGACGAGGCCGTGAACGGCACCGGTAAGTCCGAACAGGATGACCGTTCCCGCACCAAGGGAAGCTCCGGAAGAAACACCGAGGGTAAATGATGACGCAAGGGGGTTCTTGAGTACGGACTGCATGACTGCGCCGCTCACAGAAAGTGCCGCGCCTGCGATAAAGGCGAGAAGGACTCTGGGCAGGCGCAAATCTGCAATAATGGCGACGCGGTAGGCAGGGATACCGGTGTCTACCGATATCCCGGAGAGGCGTGACACGATAATCTGAATCGTTTCCCGCAGCGAAACGCTAACCGAACCGATTCCCACGGCAGAAAGAATGACAAGAAGTGAAAACAGGATGCAGCCGGAGAGAAACAATCGGTTTTTTCTCATTTGCTGTCTCCGGAAAACAATACCGGATACAGACAGACTGCAATTTCTTCCAGGGCTCGGGTTACCGGCGGCGCGGGTTGGGAGCTGTCTTCGTGATCGATTGCATACCCGCGCCGTTCCAGTACGGCCGGCAGGGAATTCCATCCCTGCCGCGAATACATATGCGGTACGGCTTCTGCTTCCGGAACGTTTGTAAGAATTACCTGCGGTTTCTTTTCGAGTATCTGTTCCGCGTTTACGGCGAGCCAGCCGGTCCGATCCGAGAAAATATTGTTTCCTCCGGCTGCGGTAATAAGTTCATCGAGATATACTCCCCGGCCGAAACTGTACAGCGCGGGCGAAGACCCTATTTCCATATATACCGATATCCTCTCCTGTTCCGGTATGCTCCCGGTTTTTCCGGATATTCGTTCAATGTCATCAATCATTGTCTGAACTACCGCTTCGCCGGCTGCTTCTCGTCCGCATACACGAGCTATCAAACGGACATCATTCATGATGTCCTCCAGTGTGGAGCTAACGGGGATGTATATGACCCTTACACCGCTGGTTGAGAACGGTGCAAAGGGATCAGTGCCGGTTGCGTCACGGGTCATTGATGAGACAAAGAGTATGTCGGGTTCAAGTGCCATGATTCGTTCTGCATCAGGGTTGATCATGTCAAAGGACGGTAGCCCGTCCGGAAGTTGTGCTGAAAAAACGGACCAGCGGTCAATTCCGACAAGCTGGTCGTGCAGGGAAAGTGATGTGAGGATGGTTGTTGCTGCCGGGGAAAGCGAGAGAAGGCGAATACCGGGCGACTCCGGAACCGGGCTCTTGTTTTTCGCCGTACAACCGGAAAAAACAGCAAGGGAAACGAGTACCCATACAAGAGGTCGAAACACCGGCTTGAAAACATGCATCATGACAATACTATAGCGGGGTCGGGCGCTGTGGGCAAGGCTGGGCGCGCTGAGAGGAAAGCTGGCCGTGAATTGAAAACTATCCAAATCCAGAGTATACTCCGTATCAGATGACATTCGTGCTCGCATCGGATATACATGCCAATCTTTTCGCGCTCAACGCTTTCTACGGCTATCTTGAGGAGCACGCTCTCGCGGATTCTCCCCGTTTTTATCTTGGAGACTATGTCAATCTTGGTCCTCACCCCCGCGAAACTGTTGAACGTCTTTCTGCCGAGACCGGTTCGGTCTTTCTTCGGGGAAATCATGACAGGTATGTTTTTGATGACGCCCTTTTGAGAGAGAATCCCTATTTCCCGTCGCTGGAGGGAATGGATCATACCCGATGGACCCATGACCAGCTCACCAAAGAGAATCTTTCCTGGCTCCAGTCACTGCCTTCCTGGCACCGTTTCAGTGCATTCGGTTGGGATATTATCATGAGCCATGGCTCTCCGGATGCTGACGATGCCGGAAGCGGCATACAGGACAATTTTTTTAAAAACAATGTGTTGTATATCAGCGGGCATACACATATTCCCCGTGACGAAACGATTCAGGGCGTTCGTATTCTGAATCCGGGAAGCCTCGGAAAATCACTGGATGGTGATAATCGTGCATCCTTTGGCCTTGTCCGGCTTTCTGAGTCAGCGGTCAGTTTTGAAGTAATACGAATACCGTATAATATCGATGGTACAATATCTGCTCTTGAGGAACGGTGTGTTCCCTGGCGGGATGGAATAATTCAAAGCATACAAACGGCGGCCTATTCAAATGAGTAATGAACAGATACGCATTTTTCTCGGAGGGGATGTGTTTGGCCCCGTGGGCATGCGTTGTGCCGAAACCCTGCTTCCTTCGCTGTTGGAACGGGAACATATAGACTTTTGTGTAATTAATGGAGAGAACGCGTCCGGGGGCACAGGTATTTCGGGAGAGGATGCTGCCCGTCTTATTGCTGCCGGTGCCGATGCAATAACCGGCGGAAATCACAGTTTTGAGAAACGGGATTTCTGGACCGCACTCGATACACTGCCGCAACTGCTTCGACCTGCAAACTTTCCTCCCTCTATTGAAGAATATGATAATACGCCCCCCGGACGGGGTTCGGCTATTTTTGAAAAGAACGGTATGCGCTTTGCCGTACTCAATGTGCAGGGGCGTGAAGACATGACTCCGCTCGATTGTCCGTTCCGTGCTGCAGACGCTGCCATAACTGCCTGGAACAGCGAACCGGAGCCCCTGGTCATTCTGGTGGATTTTCATGCGGAATCTACCCGCGAGAAAGAAGCTCTTGCCCTGTATCTTTCCGGCCGTATTTCTGCGGTTGTTGGAACGCATACTCATGTACAGACAGCTGACGAGCGTATTCTTCCCGGCGGCACCGCCTATATCACCGATCTCGGCATGACCGGCCCTATCCGGTCCGTTATCGGCGTGGACCCCGAATTTGCCGTAAAGAGGAATATTACCCAGGTGCTGTACCGGATGGAATTGCCCGAAGGTCCGGGTGCGCTGTGCGGTATTATCGTTACGGTAGACCGGCTAACGCGAACTGCTGTTGCGGTTGAACGGACCAGAATTTCAGAAAGTACCTGAAATCTCCCCTCGGTTAAGCTATAGTTAAGCCGAACAGGGTTCAGGAGGTTTTCCATGATTGGTAAAAACAGTATCAGTCGACTGGTGGCACCCGCGGTAGCCGCTTGTGTCATGATCACAGCACTTTCCTGTGGTTCTTCGGGAGGTTCCGGATACGGCGGTACTATCGCCGGAGCTTCGGTGGCGCATGAGGCGGTTCTCAGAACCATTCCCGATTCCGTACTGACGACAATTCGTTCAACCTTCGAAGTGGCATATTTTCATACCAGTCATGGAACTCATGTTTCGTACGGCGTTTTTGGACTTCCGGGTTACAAAGCCGGAGACAGTACCCGATTCGGTGTGAGTGAATCTGATGATCCCGGCGTCCTGTACTTTCGTGATACTCCCGGAGGTTTCAGTGTTCCGGATCTTTCCAATGCAGATAGTGACTGGCCCGGCTGGGTTGCCGAATCCCGAACCTGGCTGGAACAGGCGGCAAATGCCGAAGTAACCGTCTTCATGTGGTCCTGGTGCGATATTGCCGGGCACGACGCTACAGCCTACTGTAATTCGATGCAGACTCTCATTGATGAGTACGGAGTTGGCGGAAGCAAGGTTGGTTCGGGGCGCGCACGGGCGAATCCGGTTCATTTTGTGTTCATGACCGGACATGCGAACAGTGGAAGCAATGTTGGTACCGGCCAGCCTAAAAACCAGGCCGCGATCATTACTGAATTTTGCCGGGCCAATGGATACTACTGTATCGATTACTATTCCATCGATACAACAACCATGGACGGGACTTATTATGAAGATACCGGTGATGATGGGGACTCCGCGTCATACGGCGGCAACTTCTATGCGGACTGGGAAGATGCTCATACTTTGGGTGTTGACTGGTATGAAAACAGAACAGCTCCCGGTGGAAGTGTGGAGTATGGACAGCACAACACACAACACATAACGGCAAACCGCAAGGCGTATGCGTTCTGGTGGGTTATGGCACGGCTTGCCGGCTGGGACGGCGAGTAGCCTAGAACTTGTCCCGGGAGAGGGGGGTGCCTATCCAGACACCCTCTGCGCCGAGATACTCGCGCCGCTGTCCTTCTATAAGGATTTGTACCGATGAAACGGTGGGAAACGCGGTCGCGGTAAACACTATCTGGGCAAGTTGTCCCAGGTACCCCTCTATTCCATACTGATTGAACTGGAACTCTTCACTGACATTTATGGTTGCGACTCCGTCCTTGACCGATGCGGACAGAAGCCGGGTTCCTTCCGGAATGAGCGTGCGCAGTTTCTTTGCGCGTTCGGTACTGTTCGTGCCGGCAAACAGTGCGGACAGTGTTTCGGAAAGCGGAGAGTCGGTTCGGGGAACCTCACGCTTCACTTCCTGCCGGAGCACCCGACCGTCGGCGTCGATGGTGACAAAGAAAAGCGGGGCAGTTCTTGTCTGAACCGGCGGCTTCTCACGGGGCGGCTTGGTTACCGGTTTCTCGGCAGGAGCCGTATTCTGGGTGGTTTCGGTAACCGCCGGTTTTTTGGGAGCAACCGGTTGTGTCTTCACCGGTTCTTGTGGTTCAGGTTTTTCCGGTGTCAGCAGTTCGGCTTCGGGTTTTACATCGTCCGTGGTGGTGATGGTCGGAATTGTTGGGGCCTCAGGTACCGCCGGTTCTTTGTCCGGAGAGACAGCTCCGGAAATCAGGTTCATGGCGCCGGTTTTTTCGAGAACCATGCTGATATTTTTACGGTTGAAAAAGAATAGTACGAGCACAAGCAGTATGAATGCTATCCAGAAAAGACAGCCCAGAGATGCAGATTTTCGGGTACGCTTGTTTGCCATGGAACCATGATACGCCGATTTCAATCTGTATGCAAGGCTCATTTTTTGGAGTATAGTGGATATGTGATAACGCTCGAAGGATTGTCGGCGTCCCGGGGTTTGGTTATGGGTCCCGTGTTTTGTCTTGCCGACGGAGAGCCAGCCGAAATTCCCCGTTATGAGATACATCCCGGAGAGGTATCACTCCAGTGGGAGCGGCTTCAATCTGCCCTTGAGCGTTCACGATCGGAGCTCTCCCTGCTTATGCAGGATCGTACCCGTGAACAAACCGAAATTATTGAAGCACATGTGATGATGCTCAATGATCCGGATTTCATACCCCGTATAAAAAGCCTGCTTGAAGAAAAACTGGTCAATGTTGAAACAGTTCTCCATGAAGCCGTACAGGAAAACGTAAATATACTCCGCTCTACGGGCGATTCATATCTTGCGGAACGGGCGGTGGATATTGAAGATGCGTTTGACCGGGTTATGCGACATCTCCTGCGTGACCCCTCGCCGGAAACGGGCGGTCCCCGTGGAACGGGAAGTACCAGCCGCTTTGTACCGCCCGGAACCATCCTGGTAGCCAGGAATATCATGCCGTCCGAAGCCATTACGCTCCGTGATGCCGGCATCCTGGGTATTGTTCTTGAGGAAGGAGGCGCAACAAGTCATGTTGCCATTTTGGCACGTGCCTGGCGCATTCCGGCCGTTATGGGTGTTCGGGGGATTCTCGACGCAGTCGCGGATGGCGATGAAGTTATTCTTGACGGAGGAGACGGACTCGTTATCGTCGCTCCTCCAAGTGATATTGCCGCCTCGTACCGTGCCCGTTTGACTCTTGAGGGTGCCGGGCGAAAGGATACCGATGAAGAGCACCTTCGGCTTGTCCGCGAACCGTCGGAAACAAGCGATGGAACACCGGTAACCCTCCGGGCAAATATTGCCCTTTCGGAAGAAGCCGTAACGGCAAAAGAAGAAGGGGCTGCCGGTATTGGGTTATTCCGTTCGGAATTTCTGTATCTTGCCCAGAGGGATATCCCCGACGAAGAAACGCAATACCGTGCATATACGGCAGCGGTTGAAGCCATGGACGGGTCGCCGGTAATAATCAGGACGCTTGATTCCGGTGCGGACAAGATGCTTTCAGAACAAAAAGATCAGGGTGAAGCAAACCCGCTTCTCGGCTGGCGTGCTGTCCGGTACTGTCTTGATCGCCGGGAATTGTTCAAGGAACAGCTGCGCGCACTTTTACGGGCCGGAAGTCACGGTGATCTCAGGATCATGTTTCCCATGATATCGAGTGTTGAAGAACTTGATGCGGTTCTGGATGTGCTTGAAGAAGCAAAAATGGAATGCAAACGTGCCGGTGTTGTATATAACTCGCGGATAAAAACCGGTATAATGATAGAGATACCTGCGGCTGCGGTTTGCGCCGACCTGCTTGCACAGAAGTGTGACTTTATGTCCATCGGAACCAATGATCTTGTGCAATACACGCTGGCTGTTGACCGGGAGAACGCGCGAGTCGCCCATCTTTTTGATCCGTTTAATCCGGCAGTACTGCGTATGATACTCCAGACGATTCAGGCAGGACGGAATACCCGCACGGAGGTTTCAATGTGCGGAGAAATGGCCGGAGACCCGGCTGCAGTTGTTTTACTGCTTGGTATGGGACTGCGGAGCTTCAGTATGGCGGTGCCGAATATTGCACCGGTAAAAGAAATGATCCGGAGGGTATCGCTGCGGGATGCGGTTGAACTTGCCCAAACCGCCATGGGCCTTTCGGCTGCCCGTGAAATACGAATGTTGGTAGAGGAACGAATAAAAAACTATGTCTGATATACTTGAAACCGGTGAAATCGGTCGTGAATTTGATGAAACCAAAACATACAGGAATCTTCCGCTTATAGTGGTTGTTGGTCGTCCGAATGTGGGAAAGTCCACGTTGTTCAACCGGTTTCTCCACAAACGGCGTGCCATTACCGATCCAACGCCCGGGGTTACCCGCGATCCAATTGAGGATACCGCTTTTGTGAACGGCAAGCCGGTCAGGCTTATGGACACTGGCGGGTTCAAGCTTGATCGTGAAACCGGATCAGATGGCGCGGTCATGGATGGACTCGTTGTTGAGAAAACCCTGGGATCCCTCAAAAAGGCAGACCGGATTCTCCTTTTGCTTGAAGCCGGTCCTGCAACACCGGAAGATGAAGAGTTTATTGAGCTGCTTCGTCCGTACAGCAAGAAACTGGTCGTAGCAGTCAACAAGACAGAAGGCGGAAGGAGAGAATCGGAATCCTGGAATTACCTCAAATACGGTTTCCGGGACCTCTTGTTTATCAGTGCCGAACACGGAGACAATATTAGTGAGCTCGCCGAAGCGCTTACCCGAACACTCGATTTTTCAAAGGTTGAGGAGGGTGAGCCCGAAAAGCGAATACGTGTTGCGATTGTTGGCAAGCCGAATACCGGAAAGTCTACGTTGGCTAATCGTCTCACCGGAACAAATGCCTCAATTGTTTCAGATATTGCCGGGACAACCCGTGATGTTGTTGAAGGACGATTTACCTGGAAGGGTACAGATTTTGAGGTCCTCGATACCGCCGGAATCCGGAGAAAGGCACGAATCCATGAGGATATTGAATATTATTCGGTAAACAGGGCGATCAAGACGCTCAAGCATGCGGACATTGTGTTTCACATGATAGACGCACAGGAAGGCCTCGCAGAACAGGACAAGAAAATTATAGCCCATGCAGCTTCTGAAGGACTTGGTGTTGTCTTTGTGCTCAACAAGTGGGACACCATGGATCAGGATAAGAAGACGTTCGCTTCCGTTGTCAAAAAACAGCGGATACTGTTCGGACAGATGGAATACGCTCCGGTGTGTGCTCTTTCCGCCCTGCAGGGATCGGGTATAGCCGAACTGCTCAAGACGGCAGTTCGCTTGTATGAGCAGCTTTCACACAAGGTAGAAACGTCTGCGCTCAATCTTGCCTTGAACGACTGGATTACGGCAGCCCCTCCTCCTCAGGGACGGGCCAACAAGTTCAAGCTCAGGTACATGGTACAGACGCAAACCAATCCGGTCAAATTTCTGGTTTTCGCAACCCGGCCGGAGGCAGTTACGGACAGTTACCTTTCATACATCCGTAACCGTATACGGGCGGATCTGGGTTATGCGGAAATACCGGTGGTACTCGAAGTCAAGGGAAGCAGACGAAAATGGGAACAGCGGGAACGCTGAGGGTGCACTATGGCAGAATTTTCGATCGGCGAGGTTGAAAAGGAAACCGGCATCAAGGCACATATCCTCCGCTACTGGGAGGATGTTATTCCCTTTATACGTCCACGCAAGGATGATCAGGGCCGCCGGTTCTATTCACGGCGGGATATCGAGCTTGTTCTCCGGGTCAAGTATCTGGTCCAGGAGGAAAAATATACTCTGGAAGGTGCCGGAGAACGTCTTGTAACCGAACTCGCGGAAGGTTCAGGCACACCGAGCACCCGCGAACAACTGCGTACACTACGCAGTGAACTTATGGATCTGTACGCTACCGTACAGCGCTGGAAAAATAAAGGATAAGCACATGGCAAAGCAGAACCGTACTCCGCCCGATGAGAAAGGTGTGGAACATACGCCGTTTTATGAAAATATAGCAAACAGGAAATCCCGCGGCGGTCGAAGCAGCGCACCCCGCGGCAGCCGAGCCGGCGCCCCCCGTGATGAGCGAAGCAGCGCCCCCCGCGGCGGCCGAGC
>CAZGQQ010000049.1:0-13451 GCA_964527175.1 uncultured Treponema sp. | reverse complement strand
GGACGGTTATCGGCCGGAGCCGGACAATCGTTGCCGATGTACTCATCTATATTCCTGCGGATGCCTATGACGCCCTTCCACCGCCGGAGAAACACCGGGTGGCGCGGAGCATCGGCGCCATCATGCGGCAGATGAACCCGGAGAAAAAAGTCATTCTCGCCGGGCCCGGCCGCTGGGGCACTACCTCGGTTTCACTCGGCATTCCGGTAACCTTCGCGGAAATAAGCCGGGCGGCCTGTGTCTGTGAAATTGTGGAAATGCGCGACGACCTCGTTCCCGACGTTTCCCTCGGTACACATTTTTTCAACGACCTCGTCGAGTTTGACATTCTGTATCTCGCGCTGTATCCGCACAAGGAGGGAACCGTGCTTGACCGCGAGTATCTCCGCGCCGCGGAAAACAAAATACGGGCGTACTTGCCGGATGGTGACCGCATGGAGAACGTTATCCGGGTGCTGGAAGGCGGCAGCGAGCCATTGATACTTCACGCGGATTCCCTGAATCAGCGGTATGTAATCGGGCGGTAATTCCGGGGACTGCTACCAAAATTGTTGAAAACAATTACCGGTGTTCTGCGGAGTCCATTCCCTGATCACCGGCAGATGTTTTCCTGAATACAAGGAATTTGCCGAATACATAATTGAGAATGACCACGATCACCGTTACGACGAGCTTGCCCACATGTTCTGAAAGGCCGAGCATGCTGACCAGCAGAATCAGGCCGATCCAGTCAACAATCATGGTACTGCCGCGTGCGAGCGTAAACAGGCCGAATTCGCGTAAAAGAGCGCCCACTGATCCGGTTTTCGTCCGGAAAACAAATAATTTGTTTACCACATACGCAAACAATTTCGCTGTTATGAGCGCGATCAGATTTGCCGTGCGGTAATCCGATCCGGTGAGGAAGAAGAACTCGAATACTCCGATATTTACGATCGAGGTCAGCGCCCCAAAGATAACGTACGACACGGTTTCACGGTTGCACAAGCGGTGGAAGATAGTTGCCATACGGCCGGTCTGTGTGTTCATGATCTCGGAGTACCGTCTTTGGTTTTGCCCCTGCTTTTTGGGGCAGTTTTCTTTGGTGCTGATTTCCCGGTCCTGGTTGTTGTTTTCCGTGGCGCAGGGTGCTGTTCCGATGAGAGCTCCCGCATGCGCTTCTGTACATCCTCCAGAATCTTCCGGTTGGCGGCAATTACGTCGGCCTGGAGACCCACGATGAATGTCTGAAATCCGAGCATCAGGAGGACAGCTGCGAGAATGAGCGACTGTATGTGGCCCTCGCCGGTGGTTGTAAAGAAATAATAGAGGAAGCGGACACCGAGCGCGAAACCGGCAATGAAGAGAACGGATCCGATGGTGCAGAAAAACTGTAGCGGCCGGTACATCATGAATGCGCGTATAATGGTAACGGATGATTTCCTGATATACCCGGTCATGCTTGCAAAGAGTCTGCTTTTGCGGAGTTCCGGATTGGTTCGGATGGGAACCGAGGTTATGGCCATGCGGTTGTTCCCCGCCTGGATGATCGTTTCCAGTGTGTAGGTATACTCATTGACCACATTGATCTGGAGTGCCGCTTCCCGTGAGTAGGCCCGGAATCCGCTTGGAGCGTCCGGAATGCGGGTGCCGCTCGCGATGCGGACGACCGAGCTTCCAATCCGCTGCAGTTTCTTCTTAAGCGGCGAGAAATGATCGGTTTTATCGATTGGCCTCTCACCGATAACGATATCGGCGGTATTGTCCAGAATGGGACGGACCAGTTTTTCGATATCAGCTCCGCAGTATTGATTGTCCGCATCGGTATTGACGATGATGTCAGCGCCAAGGCGAAGGCATGAGTCAATTCCCGCCATGAAGCCCCGTGCGAGTCCCCGGTTCTGTTTGAAGGATACCACGTGGTGTACGCCGTTTTCGCGGGCGATCCTGACGGTGTTGTCGGTGCTTCCGTCATTGATTATGAGGTATTCAATGGTATCAATACCGGTGATCGTGCGGGGAAGATCCCGGAGTGTTACGGGGAGAGTTTCTTCTTCGTTAAAACAGGGTATCTGAATAATCAGTTTCATGTCGATGTCCTTTAGTGTTGATCGGGAAAGGCGTCACCTTCCAGCTGGTTGAATGCTGCCGACGGAATGTGCTGTACACGGAACGGTTTGCGGACCGCGGCGAGCACAAAGCCATCCGGATTCGATCTTCTGCCGTCAAGAGAATTCACGGGGAAAGACTGATCTCCTGCGGTAATCATTTGCGCCTTTGGCGCCCGGGCGTTCCGGTAATTATCAGTGTCGATGTAATACCAGGACGCTGTTCCCAACGCGTTGTTTCCCGCGTTACCGGGCGTGGAAACAATAGGGCTGCCGGATTCCCATGCTGTATTGATGATTTCCCGATATTGGCAATTCAGGGCAAAGGGATGCTCCGGAGAAAAGGGCGGCAGGATGTACGTTTTCAGAACAGACGGCACCTGCGGCAGGGAAAAGACACTGGCAAAGGCGACTGTTCCCGCGAACAGGATTCCCGCGGCCTGCTGTGTCCGTATTCGCGGAAAGTGGAGACGATTCAGCGCGAGATCGGCGTAATGACCGATGAGCAGAAACACAAAGGGCAATACGGCGGAAAAATAGCGATTTATGAAGGGCTCGGCCATACGGAGCGGATGAATACTGCTGATGGTTACCGTTATGAAGAAAAAGAAGGAAAGGGCCGGTACAATGAGGGCCATCAAACGGGTTTCCCGGTTTTTTTTCAAGATGCTGTATCCTGCAAGAAACGCGAACAGGGCGAACGGTAGTTGCCAGTATGCCTGGAGGTACGGGCTCCGGTACCGGTCAAAGATTTCCATAAACGACGAAAGACTTTCCATACCCTTGAGATGGTTTGCGGCGATGATCTGGAGATGTCCGAGCGGATATCCGGCAAAGATGCCGTACAACACGGTCTCCAGTATAAACCCGGCAAGCGGTATTCCGCCAAAAAGCAGACAGTCACGGATTCTTTTTCCGGAACTGTACAGAAGAATGAGGACGAACATCCCCGGCAGGAAGAAAAGATTGGTGATTTTCGCCTGATACGCAAGAAAAAGCATGACGGAAGCAAGCGCGAGATTTTTCAAGCGCTTTGATTCCGGTCCTTTGAACAGGTATCCCGTGAAAAAATAAACCATTGCAAGTATGTAGGTAATACTGAATATTTCGGGACGAACCTGGGACGCCGCCCGGATCTGGTAGGGGAAAAAAATGAGCGCGAGGGTCGCGAGAACCGCTGTTCGCCGTGAAAAGAGTGTGCGGCCGAGGAGATAGAGGAGTGCGGTTTGGACCAGTGCGTTGAGTATCGGCATGACGTAATAACTGTTGGGATGGATTCCCGTTAACAGTTGTTGTACTGCGACCGGAACAATGACGCCCCACCTGATTGTCCGGTGGTTGATATAGGGATACTCGACCGCCGCACCCTGACTGATGGCCTTGGCCGAGTACCAATAATCGCGCTCGTCGATACCTGTATGGATCATCATGACGGTCCATAACCGAAAAACCAGACAAACCAGAATGAGTGATCCCAAAATAACGGTATCTTTTCCGGGACGGATACGAAGCAAGCCTAACCGTGGTGTCATTACAGCCTCCTGGGAACCAACAATTTTGGTAGCATTATCAACACTGTTCGATGCAGCTTTTTCAGATACCGCCCTGTCCGATTTGCGGGATAAGCCGTTCAGTAAAGCCTGCCGCGAAGCTCCAGAACAGGAGTTTCGCAAAATCGGGACCGGTAGCCGGAACAGTGTCGGTAAGGAATAGAATAAAATAGTGCGGGTTTATTCCGCTTGCCGGTAGTGCCGGGTACACGAATGCCGGGAACAATGCGCTTGTTACCAGTCCGGCAAGAAGAACGATGTAGGCTATTATTGCAAAGATGCCACCGTACAGCGGGCGGAGCAGTACCTGAAACCAGGACTCGGAGAGAAGACCAAGGGCTTCCGGCGGGAGCCGGCCCAGGCGCTGTTCCAGACTCACGAAACCGCCCAGAATACCGCAAATCATGCAGATTACACCTATGAGCATACGTCCCTTGAGAATATAGGCAGCGGTGAACGATGCCCCGCCGAAAAGCAGAATGACTGCAGTTACAATGATAAGCCGTCTGTTGATGCTGTTAACCTGATCACCCCTGGCCATGGTCGCCTCCTGGACATATACAATGTGCTATACCTAAAATATCACGCATTTTGGTGCTTGAATAGAAGAAAAATTGCTGTTTCCGGCAGCTGCCGCTGCCGGTTCGGCTGTGTTACCGTGGCGGTTGATCTGCTATCGGTATCAGGGCATCAATGACATGCGGACGCCATTGCTGAATTTTGGGATCCCAGGCACCAAATCCGGAGAAATATTCCCAATATGCCCAGCTCATCTGCCGTTTTTCGGCTTCCCGTGCGATAAATGCCGTCCATGCCTTTTGGTATTCCGGTTTGATGTGTTTTGAATAGGCGCCGAATTCTCCCACATATACTTCAAATCCTTCGGTATTCCATTCCACAATGCTGTCCAGAAGTCTGACAAGAGGTGCCTGTTCGCTCCTGGAACCAGTCCAGGTAGTACCGATCCAGGCCTTTGCACCATCGGACCATTCGGCACCCTGATGGGTGAATTTGAAGGGTTCATAATAGTGTACTGTTATTATGGTTGTATCCCTGGTGCACGCTTTCGGCAGTTCAAGCTTTTTGAGTCCGGGAACACCGCCCCAATTTGCGGTTCCAATCATGATTTTGCGGCCGTTCTGCAACGCGGCATTATCAGTCCAGATGATTTCAACCAGCTCATGAATCATTTCGTTCCAATCGTCATAATTGACACTTGAATGCGGTTCGTTAAGGAGTTCAAACACCAGCTTGTCGGCGGGATACTCTGAAACCGGGAACGCACTGCACAGTTGTGTCCATATTCCATTGAGCCGTGCCCGGTGTGCATCAAGCGCGGAACGGGGATCATACATCATTTCGTTGTAGTGATGGGTGTTAAGTACAACAATAAACCCTTCTTTCATCGCCTGATCCACAACGTCCCGTACGCGGGAAAGAAAAGCCGGATCAATGGTGTATGGTGCTTCTTTGAGTGCATGGTCCGACCATCTCGCGGGGATACGAACATTCTTGAATCCCATGGAACGGATACGATGCAAATCAGTCTGTGTTATCTGGTGTCCGCCGCTCCATTCTCCTTCGCCGAGCGGATACCGTACCGATTTAGGTGCCTCGAAAACATTTCCGAGATTGATTCCCCGTCCAAGAAAACTGTCCTGGTCTGTATAGCCGTATGCGTTGGTATAGTAGCTCTCGTCGAGTACTACTTCAGCGTTTGCAGATGCGGCAGCAGGTATAACGGTAATGAAAAAAGCCAGAAATACAAAAATCGCACCGAAAACCCTTCTTGCGGGTATCGAAAATGTCGTTGTGGTCATGAAAGCCTCCGGTTCAAGAATAGTGTATACCTCATTCAGAGGCAAGGTCTGAAAAAATCCTTGACCACAGCAGTAAGTGTCTATATGTTTATTAAGACAACGAAAAAACTAGGAGATGACATGAGAATTTCTACCCGCGGACGGTATTCTCTCGAAGCGATGCTTTTTCTTGCTCTTTTGCCGGAGGACTCGCTGGTAAGTACACGCGAAATATCGGAAAAAACGGGTATATCAGACGGGTATCTGGAACAGCTGTTTATCCCCCTCAAGAAGGCCGGCATACTGGCCGGTGTGCGCGGAGCCCAGGGTGGCTATCATCTTGGCCGGGCCGCGGCAGAGATAACTGTTGGCGACATCCTCCGGACGGTTGAGGGTCCGCTTGCTCCGGTCGCCTGTCTTGAACATGAAACGTGCGCCTCCGAAGCCGTGTGTAAAACCCGGTATACCTGGGGTAAATTGTACAAGAGCATTGAAGAATGTATTGATTCAATTACCTTGGCAGATATAACGGACGCATTTCAAACCATGGAAGAAACGGAGGCCGCGTTATGAAGATTTCCACCCGTGGACGGTATGGCGTTCGTCTTCTTATAGATCTTGCAGAACACATGGATGAAAGTCATATACCGCTTGCCCAGATTGCTGAACGGCAGAATGTTTCGGCGCGGTATCTTGAACAGGTCGCGGTCATTCTCAAGCGTGCAGGATACATCCGGTCAATAAAGGGGGCTTCCGGCGGATACACCCTGGCCCGGAATCCTGCGGATGTTGTTATCGGCGATGTGCTTCGAACGCTGGAGGGGGATATGCTTGTGGTGGATAATCCCCGACCGGGAGAAGAGGAGAACAGGCTGCAGCGTTGTATCCGCTCGGTTGTGTATTCCTGCCTGAATGAACGGGTCGCATCCATTGTCGACTCCATATCCCTGGCTTCAATTGTGGGAACCCGAGATGTGGATGCCGTGCCCATGTACTACATTTGAGGAAAATATATTGACAGGTTCTTCGTATTCTAATACTATATAACCTATAAGAATACTAGGAATAGGTGATGCAGGAAACTGGTCACCGGGAGGTGCACATGGCACGGGTACACAATGTTACCGAATTGATCGGCAATACCCCCTTGGTACGGATTAACCGTATGAATACCGGCAAAGCGGATGTTTGGGTAAAAATGGAAAGCAGCAATCCCTTCTCCAGCGTAAAAGACCGGGTGGGTCTTGCCATGATTGAACAGGCAGAACAGGATGGACTCCTTACACCGAATTCCCTCATTGTTGAACCGACAAGCGGGAACACCGGTATTGCCCTTGCGGCTGTTGCCGCGGTCAAGGGGTACCGGGTCATTCTCACCATGCCGGAAACCATGAGCATGGAACGGCGCAAACTGCTTGCCGCGTATGGTGCGCAGATTGTTCTCACCGACGGAGCCCTCGGAATGAAGGGTGCCATCGCCCGTGCAGAAGAGCTCGTCGCTGCCAATCCCGGTGCTTTTATGCCCCAGCAGTTCATGAACCGGGCTAATGCCGACATGCATCGCAAGACAACCGGACCGGAGATTTGGGAGGATACCGATGGAAAGATCGATATCTTTGTAAGCGGAATCGGAACGGGTGGAACCATAACCGGTGCCGGTGGCTATCTCAAATCCAGAAAGCCTTCTGTACGAATTGTTGCGGTTGAACCGTCAGGATCACCGGTGCTTTCCGGGGGAACCGCTGGTCCGCACAAGATACAGGGCATCGGCGCCGGATTCATTCCGGATATACTTGACCGTTCCGTCATTGACGAGATATACCTGACCGACGATGTAAAAGCCGGCGCGGCTGCGCGGCGGGCTGCCAGGGAAGAAGGTCTACTTATCGGTATTTCATCCGGTTCGGCGCTGGATGCAGCGCTTGCATTGGCGGAAAAAGAAGAGAATGCGGGTAAACTTATAGTAGCCCTTTTGCCTGATACCGGTGAGCGGTATCTTTCAACCTGGCTGTGGGAAGAATAAGGAAGGAACTAATGGACACAAGAAAGTTTGACACTATCGCTGTTCACGGCGGGCAGACACCCGACCCGGTAACCAGATCGCGGGGGCTGCCGGTATGGCGTACCACCGCGTATACCTTTGATTCGGCGGAACACGCGTCGAATCTCTTTGCACTCAAGGACCTCGGATTTATCTACACCCGTCTCGGTGATCCTACAAGCCAGATTCTCGAAACCCGGCTTGCAGCCCTCGAGGGAGGAGCCGCTGCGGTCGTTACCAGCTCGGGAACCTCTGCCGTGCACTATACGGCGCTTACCCTTGCCCGTGCGGGAGATGAGTTTGTTTCCGCTTCAAATCTCTACGGAGGCACCGTTACCATGTTCAAGGTGCTGCTTCACGATCAGGGAATAACCGTCAAATTTGCCGATGCGGCACATCCTGAATCATTCCGGGAGCACATTACCGATAAGACCCGCTTTCTCTACGTGGAAACCATGGGAAATCCGGCTCTTGATATGCCCGATATCCGTGCGCTTGCGGACATCGCTCATGAGCATCACATTCCGCTCGTGGTTGACTCAACCTTTACCCCTCCGGCTCTTTACCGGCCCATCGAAGACGGGGCGGATATCGTCATTCATTCACTGAGCAAATGGATCGGCGGTCACGGGGCAGCCATGGGCGGTGCGGTAATTGATTCCGGCCGGTTCGACTGGAAGAACTCAAACGTACCGCTCTTTACGGAACCTGATGCAAATTATCATGGCCTCCGGTGGGCATCTGATCTGCCGGCCGAACTTGCCCCCATTGCATTTGCCCTCCGGTTCCGGACGGTTCCTCTGCGTAATCTGGGTGCCTGTCTGTCACCGGATAATGCCTGGATTTTCCTCATCGGCTGCGAAACGCTTCATCTGAGAATGGAACGGCACAGCGGGAATGGCCTTGCGGTTGCCCGGTTCCTCGAGAAACATCCGGATGTTGACTGGGTTCGGTATCCCGGACTCGAAAAGGACCCGGCGTATCGTGTTGCGAGCAAACAGCTGAAAAACGGCTCGGGCGGCATGGTGGTATTCGGTATCAGGGCGGGGAACGGAAAAACCGCAACTGAACGGGGACGGGAGTTCATAGAACGTCTGAAATTGTTTTCCCATGTGTCCAATGTGGGAGACGCGAAGAGTCTGGCAACGCATCCGGCAAGCACGACCCATTCCCAGATGACTGAAGCTGAGCAGCGCGCAAGCGGACTCCAGCCTGAATTGATACGGCTTTCAATCGGCATAGAACATATTGATGATATTCTGGCGGATATCGAACAGGCGTTGTCCCGTTAGGATTCGTCGTCCTGTTTGACTGTCTTTGCCGAGTTCATCTCGAGTTCTATTTCGCTCTGAAGGGTAATCTGGATAAAATTCCTGATTTTCTCCCGGGAGGCCTGTGTATGCGGCTCGGTAAAAAGCATGACATACACAGTCCTGCCCTCATGCTCCCGCATGCCGAAAACGACGACCTTCGTACGGATAAGGCTCGCGCGCAGCTTGAGCTGAACATCGTGGAGCTTTGAATTCTTCTGAAATGACGGATCGGGATCGAGTATGCAGGAAAACCCCACAATGCTGATATCAAGCAGGGTTCCCGACGTACGGATGGGACCTTCCCGGAGGTTCACGGCGGAGAGACTGTCGTTCGCGCAATTCGCCCGGACATACTTTCTCCGGCCCTTTGCTTCGTTTGCCTTGAGGGTTGCAAGAAGGATGCGGGTGCTTTCATCGAGGCCGAGTTTGAGCTTGATGAATCCGCAGGGAATTCCGATATTCATGAGATATTTTCTCTGCAAGGCATCATCGGTATTGTAGGTGACGATGCCGATGCCAATACCGGCGGTTTCCGGCGTTTCCATTGTTTTCCGTATCCACTGTTCCCATTCCGGCTCGGAAAGTCCGGTATCGATATTGACGAATACCAGAGAGTCGGGATGATTCTTGAGCATCATGTCAACCATCTTGATGTCTTTGAGCATGTATACTTCAAATTCCTGGTCGAGAAGCCGCCCGATCATTTCATCCCGAATGACGCTGGGTGGATATAAAAAGAACACCTTCTTGCCCAAATCAGTGATTGCCATTATCAGCAGTACCTCATAGTATCAGGGTATCGCCCGCCGGAAGATCCATTCCAACGCCGATGTATGCACGGACTCTTCCGGTGTCCGGTTCAAGAATGCGGGACACAATCCAGACGCTTCGTCGTCCCTGCCGTTCGGAAGCCGCAGCGGGCAGTTCAAGCTGAACGGGATAATTGCGGAAATCGTCCCGTTCAAATGGTAGTATACCGGTTATTTTCCGTCCTTTCAATTCGGAACTTTCGCGGTGTGCAAATGAGCAAAACGCGGAATTCACATCGGTTATATACAGGTCGGTGTTCCAGATTACCATGGGAGCATCAAGTTGTGCAAAGAGCATTTCGTAGTACTCGTTTCCTTTTCGATACGCCTCGCCAAGCTGATGGGATCGCTCCAGTTTTTCCGAGATGTATCGGGTTTGATCTGCTACCAATTCTTCGAGGTGTTCAAGATGGTGTCTGAGCGTAGTCTCTGCATGCAGACGGCGCAGGGAAACATGGACGGTTCCGGCAGATACAACAAGATAGAACAGAACCCTGACAAGTGCGGGAACCCAATGGGTTGCTCCCGGTCCGATGAAGAAAAACAGCGAAAGATAGACCGCCGACGAGAAGAACGCGAGGGCCATGCCCCATCGCGGGTAATACAGGGCGACAATGAGGATTGGAAGGTAAAATACGTTCTGGAAAACAATGGTACAGCCGTTTCTCAAACACAGTACGGATGTGAGTACTGCCAGAATAAAACACGCGAGAGCGGCCGGTATTGCATGTTTGCGCAAGGGTTCAAGGCGGTCACCGGCCGGCTCATACACTCTGGTGCCGGTTTCAGGATTCATACGGATAAGTGTCGGATATTGATATCCGAATTGCAAGAGTTCTAGTCAAACAGTTTCCGGCATTCCAGATAGTACCGTTTTTCGCTAGCTTCTCCCATGGAGAAACTCTTGCGGGGCAGAGGGCCGGTCTGTGCAATGGTTGAGAAAAAACTGTTCTTTTCAACCGGAGGCAGCAGTATGGCCACCGTACCGTCTTTTTGCCCCAGGCGGAAGACTTCATCGGAGCCATGGATGTAATCCATGGAGACAGCCGGATGTGTCCCGGCAAATTCGTCAAGAACCGGCTGAAGGCGGCTAACGGCGAGAGCCGGGTCAGGACTTTCAAGAACGGTTTTATTTCCGGGTGAGATAAATCCGAATCGTGTTGTATGTGCTTCCCCTACCAGTGCTTCAAGCGCTCCCGGTTCCGATACTTCTGTTGCGGTTCCGCCCAGTCTTTCCCGGATAAATGATACCAGTTCCTGCGGGTCTGCACCAAACAGCACCCGGTGAATTGGTTCAAAGGTTAGACCCTCATCATGGATATTGACAATTTCAACCAGTGCATAGCGCGCCGGGTGGTTTTTTGCTGTATCACCGGCAAGGGCATGTGCATCACGATATTCTTCCCACACGGCTTTTGCTGTGGCAAGGGAATGGTTTCCGTCTCCTACTGCAAAGAGAAAGGTTGATCCGTCGGATCCGGTATTTGCTTTTCCGATACGTTCGACCGCTGCAGCAAGCGATGCGAGGTCCGCATCGGATGACACTGCCCAGCCGCGGATATGTCCTGCCGCCGGCTCAAGACGGGTGTCATAGCAGGGTTTCTCATCCCTGACACGGAGTCCGGCTTCTTCAACGAGTGTTTTGTCCGGATCATTGACGAGCAGCATGATGTGGGGAAGTTCCAGGGGCGCTCCGCGCCGGATTTCCATGCGGGGCGGAATCCGGTCCACAATGGTCGCCTCTGTTGCGCGAATCGGGGCGGTTGTATCAGGTTTCCAGTCATACGCTTCAAGATCTATTGCAACAACGAGACCCTTGCGCATCCGTCCGTAGGCCGTTGTCCGTTCAAGATAGATGCAACCCCGTACCGGTTGGGCAAATACATCGGCACCTGCAGGATCGAGATAGTCCTTCATGGATGCATGGATTGCCGCAATCCGTTCGGAACGCCCGGAATCTTCCAGATATACTTCGGGAAAAATAAGTGATACGGTAGACGGACTTCCCGCTGTCAGGGATTCAACCCGGCTCCAGTACTCCCGGTCCTGAGTATATTGATCGCAGGCAACCACGGCCCATTTGGTCAGATCTATTGACTGCTTCGGAAGAAGAACTTCCGGTACGGCAAGTGCATGTGTGTGTAATGTTTCAGTGTAATTCATGATCAGCATAGTAGCGAAATATGCTCCGGGGAACAAGAGCCCCGTGGTATTGGTGCGGGCTCGCCAGCGTACTCCGGCGGGGTTCACAATCTTGACCTACACCCGCTGGTACCGTATCTTGAAGGTGGTTATGCAAGGGCAAAAACTGATACTTTCACAGCAACAGCGCCTCTCCCTGAGTCCCCAGCTTGTTCAGTCAATCAAGCTCATGGCCATGCCGTTTGCCGACTTGCGCGAGCGAATTCTCGAAGAAGTGGAAAAGAACCCTGCACTGGAAATTGTCTCCGATCCCTTTGAATCAGTTCCCTGGTCACGGCGGGAGCCCTCGGGAGGAATTTCGGTATCAACGGTGAGAAGCAGCGATGATGAAAGCGACGCCCACCGTGATTTCATGGAAGGCACCCTGACAAGAGGGGCAACACTTCAGGAACACCTGCTTGAACAGCTTGGTGAGCTCGTGCTGGAGCCGCGTATACGGAATCTTGCCGAATTGATCATCCAGAATCTTGATCCTGACGGTTTTCACCGGGTTCCTCCGCAGGAGCTCCCCGGCGGGGAGGCACCGGAGGTGCTTGCAAAGGCCCTTGATACGGTACGCCGCCTTGAACCGGAGGGTTGTGCCGTGCGGGATTTTCATGAAAGCCTTGTTGTTCAGGCAACGCTTTTGCGGGACCGGTATTCTTCCGGTAAGACTGATCCGATCCTTGAAATAACAATACGCATACTTGAAAAGCATTTTCATCTGCTTGAAAAAGGTCGTCCGGATACCCTTGTCAAGGCACTGGCGAAAGAGGCGGATGCCGGATTTACCCTTGATGCGGACGAAGCAGAGGACGTGTTTGAAATAATCCGTATGCTCGATCCGTTTCCGGGGCGCATTTTTGACAGTTCTCCCGGGTCGTTCATTGTACCGGATGTATTTGTACAGAAAACCGACGAGGGATATTCTGTTGTCATTAACGAAGAGGAGGTGCCCGTTCTCGGCATTTCTCCCTTTTTTATGGAAATTGAGCACAAGGACGATGACTCTGCACGGGACTTTGCGCGGGAAGCGCTCAAGGAAGCCCGCTGGTTTCTCGGCACCATTGAACGGAGGAATTTGACCATTCTGAAGCTGGTACGCACCCTTGTTGTTTTCCAGCGCGAGTTTTTCATGTACGGTCCGGCGCATCTGCTGCCGCTTCGCATGAAGGATGTCGCGGAAGAGATTGGTATGCACGAAGCTACGGTCTCCCGTGCGGCCAACGGCAAGTATCTGCAGTGTGAGTGGGGTACTTTTGAAATTCGGTATTTCTTCAGTAACCGCGTTGGATCTCCCCGCCGCACGGCACCGATTGTTCCCGGCCAGGCGGCTGCACCGGCCTATACCGCAGGACGGTTCTCCAAGCAGGGGGTAAAGGAAGTGATCCGGGAGATAATAGGGAATGCGGAAAACCCCCTTTCCGATCAAAAGATTGTAGAACAGCTTGAAACGCGCGGAATTCACATAGCCCGCAGAACGGTCGCGAAATACCGCTCGGAATTGTCAATCGGTTCATCATTTGAAAGATAGGCTGTTTCATAGTATCATTACAGGTAGGATCTGCATTACGCAGCACCGTACATCTTTTCGGGAGGTCATCATATGAATATCAATGTACAGGCAGTAAAGTTTTCCATGGACGATGAGCAAAAAGAGTTTGTTGACAA
>CAZGQQ010000048.1:0-13503 GCA_964527175.1 uncultured Treponema sp. | reverse complement strand
TTTCCGCGACTTCCTCGTCCGAAAGGGGGATGAGTTCTTCCACGAGCACCTCGACGCGCTTTCCGACAAAGAAGGCGAGCTCCTCCGGCGTCATACGGCGCTGAATCTCAAGCAAGGTATCGAGGCGTTTTTGGGCGATTTTCTTCGCCGGCGCACGGGGATAGTCCGCGGCGGCGGTTCCCTCCTCGCGCGACCAGATAAAGGCGCCGGACCACACGCTTCTGAGGGAAGCAAGGAACCGGGCCGTCTTTTCAAAGGTTTCGTCGGTTTCCCGGGGAAATCCGACCAGGAAGGTGGTACGGAGCACCGCCATGCCGTACGGACTTTCGGTAAAGGCGCTGCGGATATCCGCGACCAGACGCAGATACGCATCGGGATTCCCGCGGCGGTTCATGCTGCGGAGAATGGTTTCCTCTCCCGCCTGGAAGGGAATGTCGAAATAGGGGAAAAACCGCGTATTCGCCGCCATGACGGGCAGGATGTCGCGGGGAAAGTTGTCGGGATGAATGTACAGGAGCCTGATGCGGAAGTCGCCGGGCAAACGGCCGATGGCGGTCAAGAGTTCCGCGAGCGGTGAAAGCGTTCCGTCGGCGGGGTGTTGATCTCCCGCGGCGGGATTACTCCCGGCGGGGTGCTCGCTGGCCGCGGTGGGGGTTTTACTCCCGGCGGGGTGCTCGCTGCCCGCTGCCGTTTCGTCGAAATCCTTGCCATAGGAACCGAGGTCCTGTCCGATCAGGTTTATTTCCCACACGCCGCGTTCGGCGAGACCGGCAATTTCGGAGACAATTCGTTCTATAGGACGGCTTCGGAGCGGGCCCCGGATAAGCGGAATAGCGCAAAAGGTACAGCAGTTATCGCAGCCTTCGGTAATCTTGACGTACGCCGAGCCCGGAAACGACAAAAGCTCCGGGCGCATGCCTTCGGGGACTCCGCAAATTTGCGGCCGGAGGACGGTGATCCCGCCGGTTTCCGCGCGACCGGCGATGGTGCCATCACCGTGAACGGGCGATTTCTCGCCGGCGGGAAACAGGGAGTCAAGCAATTCAGGAAAACGCGAAAGGTCCCCGTTTCCAAACAGGGCGTCCGCTTCGGGAAGTGATTCGGCGAGATCGTCGGCATAGCGTTCGGAAAGACAGCCGGCAAGCAGGACTTTCGCCTGCGGATAGGCCGAGCGTGCGGTCATGACGGCGTCGAGGGATTCTTTTTTAGCGGATTCAATGAACCCGCAGGAATTGATAATGATGAGGTCTGCGCGCTCGGGTTCATCGGTTCTGACCCAACCCTTCTCGCGCAAGATACCGATCAGCAGTTCGCCGTCAACCTGATTTTTCGCACATCCATACTGATCCAGAAAAAAGAGCATGCTCAGTCGATGTCCAGCACCATGAATTTGAAGCGGCCGGTTTCATCATCGCGTATCCACTTGAGATCCCGCACGATTACTTCACCGGGACGGCTCAGTGGCAGGTCAACCGTTTTTCCACCGGCTATCATTTGTATCTTGACCGAGTTTCCGTTGGAAGCCCATATTCTGATACCGTTCTTTGCCTGAATGGTCAACTGTTCGGATTTTTGATAATACCGTTCCTCGCGGTTTGTCCGGTCTGCTTCGTGGCGGAACAGGCAATAGCCCCGGAATGTAGCGGTCATGGTAACCGGATACGCAGAACCGCCCTCAAAGAGAACCTGTGAACCGTTGGACGGAGAAGACTCGCTGCCGGAAGCAACCTCGACATCTCCGGTTCCCGTCTCTTCTGCCTGTTCAGGTCCGCCTTCAGCGGCTGCCCCGGCAAGTTCCGCTCCGGTTGTCACGTGAATGTCGGCTCCACGGGCAGGATCATTCTTGAACAGATCTGCAACAAATACTCTGATATCGGGAATGTCATCACCGGAAAGATCAATTGTTAAATCCTGTCCAAGATCAACTATACGCGGTCCGGTAGGTGTTTCAAGCTGAAGGGACGGAGCTGTTTCTTCAATACCAACCCTGAAAATTCCTGAATCGGTATGGATGGTGAGAGAGTCTCCGGCATATACCCGATCGCGAAAGCCGTCCCGGGCAACATCGTGGGTAACCGGCTGGCGGGTTTCAACCGTGGTTTCACCGCCACTGGCAAAGGAGTAAATACTGCGAACGAGCGCAATACCGCCAAGAACCAGACCCCCGAGAACAATAAGGATCCCGGCCACGGCAAGGACCCGATACATCAGTCCGCTTGCGAAAATACGATCAGCGAACGTCCTGCGCGGCATGAGATCATGAAGCGGTACGGGAGATTCCTGTATGCGAAGATTCTTGTACAATGAGAGCAGTTCGGCACTGTTCAATCCGAGATATTCAGCATAATTCCGCAAAAAACCCAGAAGATAGGGTTCTCCGGGGAATATCGTGAAGTCTTCATCTTCAAGGGCTTCAAGATATCGTCGGGTAATATTGGTTTCACGAGAAATCTGGTCAAGATCCAGATTTCTCGAAAGACGAGCTTCCTTCAGTTTTTTTCCCAGCGCTTCCATACGTTTTTACTCCGAAAAAAGGAAATTATTAAATGTATTTGCCGAGGACGGCGGATCATAGACAAAGTACGTATCCAGAACACCCTGATTCAATGCATACCCGGTAAAATCAAAAACCAGGACATCTCCGGTCACCGTGGTTGCCTCAATGCGTCGAACAAGCTTTGTTCCGGGATTGATCATGAGTCGGATTCTCCGAAACATTTCTGTCGTGGTACGGCGCGCAAGCGAAAGAACCACCACCATTTCGGAAGAGCCCTCTTCAAGCGGCACCGGCTCGGGACCAGTCTCATACGATATGGAATAATACCGTTTCATGAGAGCAAGACCCTGCGGCGTTGCCAAAGAAGCTCCGCCTGCCCCCGAATCAGATTCAACTGACTGAAAAAGGGTTACATTGTGGGTTGGAAGATAGATGGTCAAGTCCCGTCCGGTAAACACAATAGTCTGTTCGGCAGGGCGGGTAAAATCTATTCTGAGCAGTTGCGGCTTTTTAAACACCGTGCGACCGGTCATTGTATCCGTAGACCTGCCGCTGGTGGTAGTGATGGTTATATTTGCTGAATAATCCTTTATTGCTGCATACGTATCCGATACACCGGTAAAAAAGTTATCCGCGGTTGTTATCGACTGGGCAGCAACAGGAAGAAACCCCGCCGCGCACAACGCGAGCGCCAGGATTTTCACACGAAACCGGATTGTTTTCATGCTACCAGTAAACCAGAAAGGCCGTATTCCGTCAATTGTCTTTCCCCGTGGTGAGTGTTCCCTCTGCCGAAAGTATCTCATTGAACTCGTCATGCTCAATAATTTCTTTTTCCAGAAGCCGTGCGGCTATATATTGAAGCAATTCCTGCTTGCCGGAAAGAAGTTTCAGCACATCTGTATACCGGGAATCAATGATCCGGGCAATTTCCTCATCTATGTATTGTTGTGTTGATTCGGCGTAATCACGTACCAGTTTGGGATCTCCCGGACCGCCGTACCCGGCACCATGCTGACTCAGTGCAACGTTTTTGAACCGCTCGCTCATCCCGTAATCGGTAATCATGCGGCGCACAATGTCCGTTGCACGGGAAAGATCGTTCGACGCACCGGTTGAAACCTGTGCGAACTGGATTTCTTCCGCAGCACGGCCGCCGAGAAGAACATCAACCTGCCCGAGCAACTCGTCCCGGGTTCTGAGATAGCGGTCTTCTTCCGGAACCTGAAGGGTATATCCCAACGCGGCAATTCCGCGCGGAATGATGGATACCTTGTGAACCTTGTCCGCTCCTTTTGTAAATGCCGCGGTGAGCGCATGCCCTGTTTCATGATAGGCTACAATTTTGCGTTCATCTTCCTTTATTACACGGCTTTTCTTCTGAAGACCGGCTATTGCCTTTTCAACCGCTTCCTGAAGATCTGCCATGACGACTTCCTTTCGTCCGGCCCGGACTGCCAGAAGCGCTGCTTCGTTTATGATATTCGCAAGATCGGCACCCGAGGAGCCGCTGGTTGTGCGCGCAATCGCCGTCAGATCAACTTCCCTGGAAAGTTTCACATTCTTTGCATGAATTCTCAGTATCTGTTCCCGCCCCTTCACGTCAGGCCGGTCAACCACTACCTGCCGGTCAAATCGTCCAGGACGGAGCAGCGCCGGATCAAGAACATCGGGACGGTTTGTTGCCGCAAGCAGTATGAGGCCGGTAGAGGTGTCAAACCCGTCCATCTCGACCAGAAGCTGATTCAAGGTCTGCTCGCGCTCATCATTTGTGGACATCGAGGTGAGACGCGATTTGCCAATGGCATCAAGCTCGTCAATAAAAATGATACAGGGAGCTTTTTCCCGTGCCTGCTTGAAAAGATCCCGAACCCGGGAAGCACCCACCCCAACAAACATTTCCACAAAGTCGGAACCGCTGATCCTGAAAAAAGGAACCCCGGCCTCTCCGGCCACCGCACGGGCAAGCAGGGTTTTTCCGGTTCCGGGAGGACCGACGAGGAGCACACCGCGGGGTATTTTACCGCCGATATCCGTGTACTTCTTCGGGAACTTGAGAAAATCGACCACTTCAACAAGTTCTTCCTTGGCTTCATCTACTCCGGCGACATCACTGAAACGTGCAGTGACCTTGCCCTCTTCAACCGCGGCAGATCGTGCCTGCCCGGCGGAAAAGATGCTGCCACCAAGCCCTCCGGATCCACCACCCATACGCCGCATGAGAAAACGCCACATGAGAAAGAAAAGCCCGAACGGAAGAATCCACTGGAGGATAAAATCCAGAATGACATTGCGCTGTTCGGGAATAACCGAATACGTAATGTTCGCTGTATCAAGCAGTTGTACAAATTCCTCGGTCAGGATTCCTGCGGTCCGGTATATTTTATCCGGACGGCGCTGCTGGGCAAAAAGGCCTATTCCCGGCTGCTGGGGTTGCGCCGTACTGCTTTCAGACTCGACATACCCCATAAAATAGGTTGCGGAAATATCGACACGGGTTATTTCACCGTCCGCAATACGTTGCTTGAATTCGGAAAATGGTATGAGCGGATCAGTCCGTACTACCGTGATGTAATTGATGATAACCGTACCGGCAAGAACTGCCAGCAAAATAACCCATAAGGGTATACGGGGAAAAGGTGGCCGGTTGCCGCCATTACCTCCAGAACCACCCGGAACCTTGAAAAAATTGAAAGGATCATCCTGTTTGTTGCTGTTCTTGTCGTTCTGTGAATCGCTCATGGGTTTGCGTACCACCTTTATGTATATAATACGAAAAATGCCCGGCTCCGTCGAGCTTTTTTGGACTCTTTCGAAAGCCCGGAAGAAATCTTCTGGCATTTTTCTGCAAATTAAACTAAAGTAGAACGAAAGAATGCCGATAGGAAGACAGGGGATACTATATCCGTACCAAGACTTTTTTTCAGGGGGACATTGTGGGGTATAATCAGGCATTAAGCGCTTATCGAGAAACACGGGTACGAACCGCCAGTCAGGGCACCTTGATCGTCATGCTCTATGACGAAGCAATCAGGCAGATCGGAGAAGCAATCGGTCTGATGGATGACAACTTCAAAAAAAATCCTTCCAGAATAGAAAAATGCAATGCACACGTTCTGAAGAGCCAGGAAATCATTACCGAACTCATGGCCTCACTTGACCTGGAAGCGGGGGGAGAAATCGCCAAGAACCTGCTGTCCCTGTATACCTACTTCAATCAGCAGCTCCTTGAGGCGAATATCGAAAAGAAAGCGGACAAGATGATTCATGTCCGGGATCTCATGGAACAGCTGCGTGCTGCATGGAATGAGATTGTTTCAAGCAGTGCGGCCCATTCGGATTCGAAATCCGCACCTGTCGGCATTAATATTGCAGGCTGATCGCGTATGCCAACTCCCGATCTGACCGACGAACAGGTAGCCGAACGGGTATCAGTACTCAAGCGGTTCAAGAAACTTCTTGATGAACAACGGAAAAAATTCCGCGACTATCTTTCCGTTCTTGAAAAACAGGAAAAAATGATATCGACCGGTGATGTAGAGGCAATCGTCCAGCACACCGAGCTTGAACAGGGGATCATAGCCGAGATATACACTATCCAGAAGGTTATTGATCCCCTCGAAAGCATGTACCGAACCACGCATTCCGGGCAGAATGATCCCGAAATACCCCGACTCAAGACCGATCTGGAAAAACTCCGCAAAGACGTACTGGTCCAGAACGAGAAAAACCGGGAACTGTTGAAAAACCACATGCAATTGCTGCGGCAAAAGGTACTGTCCCTCAAGAATCCCTACGCGAACCGGTCCAGTGTCTATGCTTCAGACGCCCATACCGCATCCCTCATCGATATTAACCAGTAAATACTGCCTTCCCTCCCTCAAATATGATATACTCGGTTCATGAAGAAAACTCTGTATGTTCTTGATGCCTACGGTCTCATTTACCGGTCCTATTTTGCGTTTATCAACAAGCCGCTGACCAACCGGGAGGGGAAAAATGTTTCCGCCCTCTTCGGTTTTTTCCGCAACCTGCATGCCTTTCTCACCCAGTACCAGCCGGAATGTTTTGTAGCGGCATTCGACTCATATACCCCTACGTTCCGTCATGAAATGTATGATCAGTACAAGGCAACCCGTCAAAAAACACCGGAAGATCTGCATGCGCAAATTCCCGTCATAGAAGAAATACTTGCCACTCTGGGAGTCTCGCTCGTAAGACAGAACGGCTTTGAGGCCGATGACATTATTGCTTCCCTGGCAACACGCTGTACCGAGGAGGGTCGTCACTGTGTAATCCTCTCCGGAGACAAGGATCTCATGCAGCTGGTCACCGAGACTGTATCGGTACTCAAACCCGGTAAAACCGGCGGCTGGGAGCTTGTCAAACCGGACGGAGTCAGAAAAGAGTGGGGAATTCCACCGGAACTCATGCTCGACTACCTGTCTCTCACCGGCGATGCAAGCGACAATATTCCGGGCATCCGGGGTGTTGGCGACAAGACCGCGCTCAAACTCCTGGAGCAATACGGATCTCTTGACGGTATTTTTGCCCATGCTGATGAATTAAGCGGAGCCATGGGAAAGAAAATCATCGAAGGCCGTGACATGGCCTATTTCTCGCGCAAACTGGTTGCCCTCTGTCATGACGTTCCCCTCGACCCCTCCCTTGACAGTTATGCCTGTCACTGTCTCGACCGTGAATCGGCCGGACGCATATTCATGCGTGAAGGGCTGCCCGCCATAGCCCGCCTGTATGCCGGAGACTCCGGCCCCGAAACGGCTCCTGCCTCAAAAATTGCCGATCCGTCGACAGCAACTCCGGTAGAGCCTCCGCTTACCGCGACTGCTCTGCAGGCAACATTGGCGGCATCTTCGGGTGAATACACCATTTGCACCGATCCCGCTGAACTCGACAAGATCATGGACCGGGCCGTTGCACAGGGCTTCTCGGCGTTTGACTGTGAAACAACCAGCCTGGATGTTTTTTCCGCAAAGCTGGCCGGTTTTTCGCTTTCACTCGAACCGAAGACCGGCATATATGTGCCGCTCATGGGACCGGATCCCGAGATCGGTGAAGAAGCGCATCCGGTCATGGATCGGAGCGCGGCGCTGAGCGCATTGTCCCGTCTTTTTTCCGCGAAAACGCTTCTTCTTGTCATGCATAACGGCAAATTTGACTATGAGGTGCTTGCCCGGCAGGGTGTCTTTAACCAGTTCCCAAACCGGCGCCCGCCCTGCCGCATATTCGATACCATGATTGCCGCATGGCTTCTGGATCCGGACTGGTCTTCCTTTTCACTTGATTCACTGGCAGCCAGTCAGCTGGGGGTACAGACAATTGCCTTTTCGGATATTGTTCCCAAGGGGGGATGTTTTACCGATGTTCCCGTACCGCAGGCCGCAACGTACGCTGCCGAAGACGCCGATATCACACTGCGTCTTTATACCGAATTACGTCCGCGTATTGAAGAGTTTTCGCTCTCAACACTCCTGAACGATCTTGAAATGCCGGTATTGCCCATTCTTGCCGGTATGGAGATGGCCGGAATCAGACTCGAAAAATCCGCACTTGAATCATTTTCCCTTGAGCTGGGAAAAGATATGGACTCGCTTGAAAAAGAAATCTACGGGATTGTAGGTCACGAGTTCAATATCGCGTCTCCCAAACAGCTTCAGGAAGTGCTTTTTGTTGAGCGCAAACTCTCTCCGGGGAAAAAAACAAAAACCGGTTATTCCACAGACACCTCCGTACTCGAAAACCTGGCCTCGGAAGATATCCTTCCCGGAAGAATTCTTGACTACCGGGCGCTGGCAAAACTGAAGTCCACCTATGTTGACGCCCTGCCATCACTTGCAGACAGTGAAGGACGCATCCACACGAGTTTCATGCAAACCGGTACCGCAACCGGACGGCTGTCCAGCCGCGATCCCAATTTACAGAATATCCCCATCCGCGACGATAACGGAAGACGCATCAGAAGCGCATTCCGGGCAGCTGACGGCTTCGAGCTGATATCCGCCGACTATGCCCAGATTGAGCTCGTCATCCTTGCCCATCTCTCCCGTGACGAAAACCTGGTCTCTGCGTTCAGGGAAGGCGTCGATGTACACCGTAAAACAGCCGGACTCATCTTCGGGGTGACCGATGCGGACATTACCCCCGAAATGCGGCGGGTAGCCAAAACCATCAACTTCGGCGTGATGTACGGCATGAGCGCGTTCCGGCTGGCAAATGAGTTGCGTATCCCGCGGGGGCAAGCCGCACAGTTCATCAATACCTATTTCGAAACGTATGCGGGAGTTGCGTCTTTTATTGAAGAAACAAAAGAGCGGGCCAGAAAAACGGGATATGTCGAGACGCTTATGGGGCGCCGGCGATATATTCGGGGTATCACCAGTCGCAACAAGATGGAACAGTCCGGAGCTGAACGGATTGCCGTAAACACTCCCATTCAGGGCTCCGCGGCTGATATTGTCAAATCGGCCATGCTCCGGGTTGATTCCGCCCTCCGTTGTGAAAACCTTGAAACACGCCTCCTGCTGCAGGTCCATGATGAACTCATACTCGAATCTCCCAAAAAGGAAACACAACACGTGAGGGACATGGTCAAGCGGGAAATGGAAGCGGTCATGACGCTTGCCGTACCGTTGCGGGTACATGTTGAATCCGGTCCGAGCTGGGGAGAGTTCCACTAATGCCCCATCCGGTTATCGGCCTTACCGGCCCCATGTGCGCCGGTAAAAACGTTGCACAGGATTTCCTCTCAAAACGGGGCTTTACCGTGCTGGATACCGATGAAACGGCACACAAAGCGCTCAACCTGGTGAACGAAGCGGTACTGAACGAGTTTTCCCGGGAAGCAGAACAGCGGGGCCTTTCATTGGCCCGTCCGGACGGAACCATAGACCGCCGGGTTCTTGGCGCCATTGTCTTCAGCGATCCGGCATTACTCCGCCGGCATGAAAAAATCATATATCCGGTCATTGACACGCTCATTTTTCGCTTCCTGGATGAACACCGCGACACCCGGGTAGTCATTAACGCGCCAATGCTCCACAAATCTGCAGTGCTTGAGCGCTGTTCCCTGGTAATCTTTGTATCTGCTCCAGCCATAATCCGGTTTTTTCGGGCAATCCAGCGCGATTCACTACCCATACGCCAAATTTTGCATCGTTTTTTTGCTCAAAAGCGCCTCTTTGCTCAATACATTACAAAAAATGCCGATATTGTGAGAGTAAACAACCGGGGAAGCAAAAGGGCTTTTGAACGAAAGCTCGCTAATCTACTCTCGCGTAGAGGATATTGAGGCTGTTATGGAACAGAAAAAAATCTTGTGGATCGTGCTCGCGGTGAGCGTATTTGTACTCATAATTTTCGGAGCCGCGATACTGCTGTATTCTCCCTCAAGTGATGGAGGAGCCTCTCTTCAACAGGCAGCAGCAGTTCTTCCACCTGCAAACAATTCAAGACAGAACTCGACTGTTGATCCTGAGTCCTGGCTCAGGGATCCTGAAACAAAACCGGGTCTCGACACATCAACTGCCCCTGCTTCAACAGGCTTGAACCTGACCATTGTAAACAGAAATGAAGCACATACCAATTATGGCGAACTTGATGTTACCGGTCTCACCCGCCCCTCAAGCGGAACAGTACAAACCGATACGTCACTTTCACCTGATACCATCCCCGGACAGCCAGTT
This sequence comes from uncultured Treponema sp., assembly GCA_964527175.1. Classification (GTDB taxonomy): domain Bacteria; phylum Spirochaetota; class Spirochaetia; order Treponematales; family Treponemataceae; genus Teretinema. Next base: position 3,303 of record CAZGQQ010000048.1, on the reverse strand, counting down.
CAGGGTAGCGACACGCCTGCAAAACAAACAGCTGCAGAGAAACCCGTTCAAACAACACGAACGTCTTCTGCAGAGACAAAGCCGGCGGAACGCAAGGAACCGGTACGGAAAACGGCACCTGCTCCCCGAACGACCGTTCGAAGCAAACCAAAAACGGTCATCGTAACCGATTACTGGATACAGGCCGGATCCTATTCGAGCAAACTCAATGCAGAGCGGGCGCGCAAGACACTTGCCGACCGCTATCTGAACACAGAAATTTTTACCCGGGGTACCGGAGACGATACAAAGTACCGGGTACGGGTTGGTCCATACAAGTCAAAGGCAGAAGCCGACTATTGGCTTGGTACGGTCAAGAACCTGAGCGACTTCGCAGACAGTTATGTTTCGGAAGTAAAAACAAGAAAATAGTCGCCATATGACGGTTTATCGGGCAGGAAATCATATCCTGCCGAATAAACCGTCATGCCCCGAATTACATTAACAACAGTTTTATTCCTTTTGACGGTTTCGGTTTTCGCTCTGCAATTGCGCCCTTTCTCCCTGACAATGTCTCATGAGTATGAATATCCCTCGAACAACACGGCCTTTCGCGGAAAAGCGCAAACAGGATTCTTCCGTGCTTCTGCCGAATTCCGCGGATATGGAGGGTACAGTCCCGATACAACTGAAGTGTATACCTGGAACGTGCTCATCAAGCCAATTCCCCGCCTTCAGGTCTTAACGGGATCAATCGCTTTTTCGGGATTGCCTTCCCGGGTCAGGAATCCCGTCAATCCGGTAACCAGCGCACGGTTTCACCCGCTCGCTGCCTCACGAAGCCGCATACTCTCTCCGGGGACAACCCGCACAACGGAAACCCTGGGCGGAGAGTATCAGGGATCATTGTGGAATTTCTCCCTTTTTTCAAACCGTTGTGAAAAGGGCGTTCCCGACTCCTGGCTGCAAGGCAGGATTACCATACCCGTCATTCCCGGCGGCACCACAATAATTCAAGGTTCACTCTTTGCCGGTTTCAGAAACCATCGGGAGAACCCTCCTTCCACATGGTTTGCAGGTGCTGTACCGACAAATGAATACCCGGTGCTTTTCCCGGCTGCCGAACTTGTTATGACAAGCCCGATAATGACAGCGGGAATCATGATCATGCGGAATATATCCCGATTGCATGTGGATACCGGTGCGATTCGCGCCGATGCGGCCGTTTCTTTCCGGCAATTCACCCTTGGAGGAAGCTATTTTCGCAGCGATTCGGGATTCATCGAATTTGACGGATCACATACCGCTGTTCGTGAACGGTGGCTTATTGCACCGTCCCTGCATATCCGGATTCCCGGCACAGATAAGACAACCGCACAAATCCGCTTGAAATACGTTCATGATACCCTTGTTACGGATTCGATGACCGAGCCGGTTGACCGCACAGAATGTCTGGAAGGTGGACTCACAATCGAAAATCCCCGCGGCATGGTTCAGTGCAATGCAGCAAAAAGGCCGTCAGGTTACCGTTTTTCCGGAAAAGGAATCATGCAACAACTCTTTGTTCCCTGGTTCCGCCTCGATGTATCCGGTTCGGCGGAATTACCGGAAGACTCATCTTCCGCATTGCAAAACCGGACAATCCGTCTTCAATGTACCGCACGGTTCCTTCAGGAAAACAAAGAAGCAAAAGTATCCCTTTTTGGCATGATAAACCAAAAAGACCGGTTTTCACCGGCCAGGTATACTGTTGGCAGCGTACTGGTTCTGCATGCTTCAACCGTACATATTCAACAGTTTCTGCGTCTTGAAATGGCAATTCCTTTGCAAACCGGACGTCCCGAAGGGAAAATCACACTGTCAATACGGCTTCGGTAATAGCTGCCGGCTTCGAGTATTGCAACAGACACTTGTTTTCGATATACTGCAATGACTAGCAAGTGTTTGAAATTGTTTGCGTATATCGCAAAAACCTATAACGAGTGAGGTAGAATTATATGGCTCATGATATTTCCAAAATGAGGAATATCGGTATCAGCGCCCACATTGACTCGGGAAAAACAACCCTTTCCGAACGTATCCTTTTTTACTGCAACAAGATCCATGCGATCCACGAAGTTCGCGGTAAAGACGGTGTCGGTGCTGTAATGGACAACATGGAGCTCGAACGCGAGCGCGGAATCACCATTGCTTCGGCATCAACCCAGGTACAGTGGAAAGACTACACCATCAATGTTATTGATACCCCCGGTCACGTTGACTTTACCATTGAAGTTGAACGCTCCCTGCGTGTTCTTGACGGCGCGATTCTCGTTCTGTGTTCAGTCGGTGGTGTACAGTCCCAGTCAATCACGGTAGACCGCCAGCTCAAGCGTTACCATGTTCCGCGCATCGCCTTTGTAAACAAGTGCGACCGTACCGGAGCCAATCCGCTCAAGGTGCGCATGCAGCTCCGTGAAAAACTCGGGCTCAATGCCTACATGATGCAGCTGCCCATCGGACTTGAAGACAAGCTCGAAGGTGTAGTGGATCTGGTAACCATGAAAGCCATCTACTTTGAAGGCGAGAGCGGAACAGAAATGCGTGTAGCCGAAATTCCCGCCCATCTCGTAGCCGATGCAGAAAAATACCGGGAAGAACTTCTCGACGCCGCGTCCATTTTTTCGGACGAACTCGCGGAAGCGTTCCTTGAAGGTACCGAAACCGAAGAAATGATCCACGACGCCGTTCGCAAGGGAACCCTTGCCGAACAGTTTGTACCGGTATTCCTCGGCTCAGCCCACAAGAACAAGGGTATTCAGCCCATGCTCGACGGGGTAACCCGCTATCTTCCCGATCCTACCGAGGTAAAGAACATCGCCCTCGACATGGACAAGAACGAAGAACCCGTCGTCCTCTCCTGCAGTGATAATGTTCCCACCGTTGCCCTCGGCTTCAAGCTTGAAGACGGCAAATACGGACAGCTTACGTACGTACGCATTTACCAGGGATCACTGAAGAAAGGTGACGAACTGTACAACACCCGCGCCCGCAAGAAGTTCAAGGTAGGACGGCTCGTCCGCATGAACTCTGCGACCATGGAAGACATCAACGAAGGCGTTCCCGGCGATATTGTCGCACTCTTCGGTGTTGAATGTGCTTCCGGTGATACCTTCTGCGGCGGCGGACTCAACTATACCATGAGCTCCATGTTCGTACCGAATCCGGTTATCGACCTTACCATCAAACCCAAGGACAAGAAGTCTGCGGATCAGATGGCCAAAGCCCTCAACCGCTTTACCAAGGAAGACCCCACATTCCATACCTATGTTGATGCCGAATCCA
>CAZGQQ010000047.1:0-13521 GCA_964527175.1 uncultured Treponema sp. | reverse complement strand
ACACTTGCAGGTATATGTTGAGTTCTTCAGGAATTCGGAGGATTTGTAACAACGGCTGTACATGGATAGCGGATTGTCCCCTACACTATTTTGATGATTGGTATGCTGACCGTTGTTCAACAGAAGTAATTCGCATGAAAGGTACACGATACACCATAGCCGATATTACTGTTTCAACGTTCTAGGCATACCCATTCATGGTAGTGATGAATTAACAGGAGGATTCCATGAATAACCGTGATTACTTGCAGCAGTTTACGGCAAACGGAAACACATTCCGGTATTATGACATATACAAAGCAGCGCAGGCATCAGACGATGTCATTGACCGCCTCCCCTACTCCATCAGGATTCTGGCAGAAAATATCCTGAGAAAGATGGACGGACAGATTGTTACCAAAAGCGATCTTGCAAACCTTCTTGACTGGAAAACAACCTATGACTCCCCGGTGGAAATTCCGTATCATCCGGCCCGGGTACTCATGCAGGATTTTACCGGGGTGCCGGCGGTGGTGGACCTTGCCGCCATGCGTGATGCCGTTGCAACGCTTGGCGGAGATCCGGAACAGGTAAATCCGGTCGTCCCTGTTGAACTCATAGCCGACCATTCGGTACAGCTCGATTTTTCGGGAACGGCGGAAAGCTTGACCGGCAATGTAGCAAAGGAATATGAGCGGAACGGCGAACGATATGCCCTGCTCAAATGGGCGCAGAAAAACTTCAGCAATTTCCGTGTAGTGCCGCCCAATTCGGGTATTTGCCATCAGGTGAATCTTGAGCATCTGGGACGCGTAACCATAATAGAACCAGAGGACACCGGTACACTCGTGTATCCGGACACCCTGGTAGGCCTCGATTCACACACACCCATGATCAACGCAATCGGTGTCATGGGTTGGGGTGTCGGCGGCATTGAAGCAGAAGCGGTCATGCTCGGTCAACCATACTATATGTCCATACCGGAAGTAATCGGCGTCCACCTTACCGGCCGGCTCCGCGCGGGAGTCACCGCAACCGATCTCGTGCTGACCATAACCAAACTGCTGAGGGAAAACGGTGTTGTGGAAAAGTTTGTTGAATACTTTGGATCGGGCATGCAAGAGCTCTCCATCCCCGACCGGGCAACAATCGCGAACATGACTCCGGAATACGGAGCCACCCTCGGGTTCTTTCCGGTTGATGAAAAGACGATCGATTACCTCGTAATGACCGGACGCCAGGAACAGGCAGCGGTTACCGAAGCCTATACCCGGCTCAACGGTCTTTTTTACCGGGACGATGAAGAACGCGAATACACCCGCGTAGTCGAACTGGATCTTTCATCCGTTGAGCCCTGTCTCGCCGGACCGTCGCGACCGCAGGATCGGGTTTCCCTTTCCGGTATACAGGCATATTTCCGCTCCTTGCCGGCACAAAGCGGCACAACGGTGACGCTCACGGTAAACGGAAAAGAGGCTGCACTCAAGGACGGCAGCGTGGTTATTGCGGCCATCACCTCCTGTACGAATACAAGCAACCCGCAGGTGCTCATGGGTGCTGCGCTCATGGCGAAGGAAGCGGTAAAACGGGGTCTCACGGTTCCGGCGTATGTAAAAACTTCCTTTGCACCGGGATCCAAAGTGGTCAAGCGGTATATGGAATCAAGCGGCCTCATGCCGTACCTTGAAGCGCTCGGGTTTCACATTGCCGCCTTTGGCTGCACCACCTGCATCGGCAACAGCGGGCCGCTGAAGCCTGAAATGGAGAGCGCCATCAGGGAGCATGATCTCAATGTCGCAGCGGTGCTCTCGGGCAACCGGAACTTTGAAGCGCGGATCCATCAGCTGGTGAAATCAAACTTCCTTGCCTCGCCGCTTCTTGTAGTCGCCTTTGCCCTTGCCGGCCGCATCGATATTGATTTTGTTACGGAACCGCTCGGAATCGATCCGAACGGCAAACCCGTATTTCTTGCGGACATCTGGCCCGATGACGCTGCTATTGCATCCCTGGTAAAAACCCATGTAACGAGCAGTTCCTTTATCGAAGAATATGCGCATGTATTCACGGGTGATTCCTTCTGGAAGCAACTTCCCGTTACGGAGAGCACCACGTTCAGCTGGGATGCGGCATCTACCTATATCCACAAACCGCCGTTCTTTGACGGCTTTCGCATGGAGGCCCCACAACCGGAAGACATTACCAATACCCGCTGTCTTCTCCTCCTTGGCGATACGGTTACCACCGATCACATCTCGCCAGCCGGAGCAATACATCCCGACTATCCTGCGGGAACCTACCTTGCATCACAGGGCGTGGACCAGACACATTTCAATTCATACGGCTCCCGACGGGGAAATCATGAAGTGATGATGCGGGGAACCTTCGGGAATATCAGAATAAAAAACCGTATGGTCGCTCCAAAAGAAGGTGCATGGACAAAGAAATATCCCGAAGGCAAGGAACGATACAACTACGATGCCGCGATGGAGTATCTAGGTGAAGAAACGCCGCTTGTCGTTATTGCCGGGAAGGAATACGGCACCGGCTCATCGCGCGACTGGGCGGCAAAGGGCACCGCCCTTCTCGGAATCCGTGCTGTCATTGCCGAATCGTACGAGCGCATACACCGCAACAATCTGGTCGGCATGGGAGTCCTGCCGCTAGTGTTCACTGATGGAGAAAACAGCACGTCCCTCGGCCTCGACGGATCTGAAACATTCACCATTACCGGTCTTGCAGAGATCTCACCCCGTGCGAAACTGACAGTCATCGCTACAAAAAAAGACGGAACGGAAACCCGGTTTACCGTTACGGCACGCGTTGATACCGACATTGAAGTAGCCTACTACCGCCACGGGGGAATTCTCCCGTACGTGCTACGGCAGATGCTGGGAGAATAAATCGCGGTGATCTTTTCCTAAACCTTTGCACTGATCTCCGCTTTCACCGCCGAGCTATCCCGCGTCCGGCGGTAGAGCGGCGTCCGGTCCTTCTTGTACACGGAAAGATTTTCCTCAAACGTGCTGCGGTGACCGCTTTCGTAGAGAACGCCGAGCGGGAACGGTTCTTCCTCAAGAGCCTTTTCAAACGACGCCGCGCGGTTCGACGGATCCCAGCTGTCATCCAGATAGTACGTGTTCTCCTTGAACCAGGCCAGAGTGTTTATCTTGTTAAATGACACACAGGGCTGGAATATGTCGACGAGGGCGAATCCCTTGTGACGGATGGCGCGCTTCATGATCTCTTTAGTCTTGTCTATATCGCCGCAAAAAACGCGGGCGACAAAGGTGACATCGAGGGAGATGGCGAGGGCCATGGGGTTCACCGGTTTTTCGAAGACACCGTTCACCTGTACGGGAGTTTCCATGCCCGGGCGCGAGGTGGGAGCGCCCTGCCCCTTGGTGAGACCGTAGACCATGTTGTCGTGAACGAAGAGCGTCATGTCCGGATTGCGGCGGGTGGTATGCAGAAAATGGTTCCCTCCCTCACCATACATGTCGCCGTCGCCGCCAACCGCAATAACGGTGAGTTCGGGGTTGCATGCTTTTATGGCTGTCGCCGGCGGGAGACCGCGGCCGTGGAGTCCGTTAAAGAAACTCGTATTCACATACTGGGGCATCTTTGCCGCCTGGCCGATTCCGGAAACAAGCACCACCTTTTCGCGTTCCAGATCGAGTTCATCGAGCGCGCCAAGGAGTGCTTTGCGGATCATGAAGTCGCCGCATCCGGGACACCAGGCAATGTCGGGTTTATGTTCAAAGTCATACTGATTGGCCATTACTTCCCTCCCTGTATGAGTTGCGCGAGGCGCTCCGCGAGCTCTTCCACCGAAAACGGAAGCCCGTCGTATTTGAGAATGGTATGCCCGACCGGAACACCCGTTTCTCCGGTAAGCAGCCGGGTAAAGGACGCGGAGGAATTGTTCTCCACACTCACAATTGCATCCGCCTTTTCAAGGAAGCCCTTCGCACCGGCGGGAACCGGAAATACTTGAGAAAAATGAAGCACCGCAACATCCGGCATTCCGAGTTCGCCAACCGCTTCGGTAACCATGGGTTTCGTGGAACCCCAGCAGATGATCAGTGTTTTGTAGGTATCCGCTCCCGTAAGGGTCGGCGGTACGGCTTCTTCGGTGAGCGCGGCATGTTTCTTCTTGCGCTTCTCGACCATACGGACACGCACATCCATGGATTCGGTGATGTGGCCCGACTCGTCATGTTCATCGCTGTCGGCACAGACAAGACCCTTGCCATACCCGGGAATACCACGCGGGGAGATGCCCGATCCGGTGAGTGCAAACCGCTTGTAGTCCGAACCGGTTTCGACTATCTGCCGTTCGGGCAGCTTGTCGGATACCGCGAACGGCGACACATTGTACCGCGTGTCCACAAAATACTGATCGGTGAGGATGAACGCGGGAACCTGATATTTTTCCGCAACCGCAAAAGCTTTTTTGGTGAGGGTGTATCCCTCTTCGAGCGTACCCGGTGCGTAAATGACGCGGGGAAAATCCCCGTGACCGCCGTACAGCACCAGATCCAGATCTCCCTGCTCGGTACGTGTGGGAAGTCCGGTTGCCGGCCCCGGCCGCTGGGCGAGATGGAGCACGAAGGGCGACTCGATCATACCGGCAAGACTGATGCCTTCGGTCATGAGGGCAAACCCGCCGCCCGAGGTGGTAACAAAGGCACGTGCGCCGGCGTACCAGGCACCGAGCGCCATGTTCACCACGCCGACCTCGTCTTCCACCTGCTCCACGATGATATCGTGCCGTTTCGAGTACTCCGCCATATTCTGCAACACACCGGTAGCCGGCGACATGGGGTAGGCGCACATGTAGTCGCAGCCGGCGGCAAGCGCACCGAGGGATACCGCATCGGAGCCCGACAACATGATATCGTCTTTTGGTGAATCGCCGGGGGGAATGGTTATACTGATGTGATCAAGCGCGGCTCCCGCTTCGTAGCCCTTCAAAAAGGCTTCACGGTTTTTTTCGCGCACGTCCTCTTTCTTTCCGGAAAAATAGTCGTACATGAAGGCCGCACCTTCTTCGGCGTCAACCTTGAGAAGTCCCGAGATGCATCCGGCTGCGACCGTATTCGCGAAAAGCGCGTTTCCCGTCTCTTTCGCGATCTGCATGAAAGGCACATCGACCATGTCCTCATGATTGACCGCGGACTTGTCACCAAGAATGAGCGTGTCTTCGGTTACCCGGTTGCCGAGGTGGGCCACCGCACCGGAATGGAGCGGGATGAGGATATCAATACGGTTTCGGAAGGCATTGATCCGCCGGGAGGAAATACGGATTTCGGTCGAGTTGGTCCCTCCGCGTACCCGGGACATGAACTCCGACGTCGAATAAAAGTGAAACCCGCTCTTTTTCAAAAATGATGACAGAATACTTTCTATTGACTGTATACCCTGTCCCGCCTCTCCTGCAAGGACGATTACCAGATCATGTTCAATTGTTCGTGTCATGCTTCAAGTATACACGCAGATACGGAATTTTGCCAAAAAGGATCGAAAAGCCGGTGTTACCACTGCGGCGGATAGTATTCTCCCACATTTTCGGCAGTGATTATTTCCATGGGAAGATAATACAGCGGCTTGATGTCAATGCCGTTAAACCAGTCTACTGCAACTTCCATGGCAAGAGCACCATCCGCTTCGGCCGACTGCAGGGTAATGGCATGGAGACATCCGTTAGCGACGAGATCCTGGGTAATCTTGCTGTTTCCGGAAGACACCAGCACAATGTCGGACCGGCCCGCTTTTTTGACCGCATCGCACATGCCACGCGCTCCGTCGGCAGGATCAGAGAAACTGATACCCTTGAGCCGGTCTCCGAATTTTTCGAGCCAGGCTTCGGTCAGATGATAGGCGTCGTCATAACTGATTGCGGAGTCCATGGCAAGGCATTCCATTCCGGGCGCGAATTGTGAAAGCTCGGATACAATGGACCAGGTTCTCGAAAAGTAATTCGAATTTCCTTCCTTGTGACGAATAACGGCATATCCGCCTTCCTTGTTCATGAGACCGGCAAAGGTTCGTGCCAGCTTGCGGAACTGACCCCAGTCATCGGGACCGGTCCATGAAATGATATGGCGGAATCCTTCGGCGTCAGGGGTGGTATTGCTTCCCACAACCGGAATTCCCGCCCGGTTGATCCGGGCGAACCAGAGCGAGCTTTCCTGTACACTGGTCGGAGTGAGAATGACGAGATCCGGTTTCATCCGTATCGCCTGTTCAACCTGCTTCGCCTGTATGTCCGGGGAATAGTCGGCATTGAGGGTTTCCAGCGTTACCCCGAAAGCCTCTGCCAGTTTGCGGCAGCCGTTACGATAGGCAATATGATACGGATGGTCGCATGATTCGAGGAGAACCACGCGCTTGCCCGCGGCGCCATCCGCACGCGACTCCGGAAGGGTTTCCTTTACGGTATTCCACCCGGCGTATTCAAGATCATACCACCGGCGTGCATCAGTTTCCGGATACCGGGATGGATTATCCGGACGCTCCGGAATTTCTTTCGGTTTCCGGTTCCATTGAACCAGACTCTTCCCGTCGCTCGAGGTCAGTGTCGATGTATCAATAATGGTAAATCGTGAAACTTCACGGTCGATAACACCGATATTTTCCAGATTGTCGCTTCCGGCCCGGGAGATGAATTCCGTTGCCTTCCGGATCTCCTCAACACCCGTATTGAACTCCTGCATAGCCTGCGAAGACTCTTCAGACAGATCCGAAACGTGCCCCATGCTCTGGTCAATTTCGACGGTCCTGCCTTCAATCCGTTCAGATTCTTCCCGTATTCGCTCGGTAATAGTCTGCAGTTCGGTCAGCGCTCCGGTAATTTCTCCGGTACCCTGTGCCATCTCGTTGAGACCGGCAATGATCTCGATAAAACTGTCGGAAACTTCACGAATTCCGCCGGTCAGACTCTTGATTGCGCCATCGGTTTTACGGGTCAGCTCCGTTGACTCCGTAATTCCCTGCATGATTTCCCCCAGATTATTCCCAATATCACGCGCATTGCTTGCGGTCGTTTCCGCCAGTTTTCGAATTTCATCGGCCACAACGGCAAACCCTTTGCCGTGTTCCCCGGCATGCGCTGCTTCTATCGCGGCATTCATGGCCAGAAGATTCGTTTGCGACGCAACCGCGTTGATGACCGTTATCATGTCCTGGATGACATCAAGGGACTGGGTTATCCGGGTCATGAAATCCAGACTCCGTGACATGGAACTTTCTCCCTCATGGGAAAGAGAGTCCAGATTGGTAATGAGGGATTTCTTTCCCTCCGAGAGGCGGCTGACACTGGCAATTGAGGCAATGGTTTGTTCAATGGCGGCGGAAGACTGGCTTACACAGGCTGCCTGATGCTGAATCATCCCGGAAATATCCCTGACCGCTGAACTGATTTCGCCAACTTCCTTCCGGGAGGTGTGGATAAATCCGCTCAGGGTCTTTTCGCGTTGGGCCATGGCATGCGTGGTTGACGTTATTTCTTCGATTGATGCCGACATCTCTACCGCACTCGAAGCCAGATCAGTTCCCAGCGAATTGCTGCGTTCAATAACGTTCTTGAGCTTGAAAATGATCCGGTGGATACGCGCAATGAATACGTTGTGGGTTCGCGCAAAATTGGCGAGTTCATCCTTTCCGGTTACCGGGATACGAAGAGTAAGATCTCCCTCGGAGGATTTCTGTTTTGCAAGGTACCGGTCAAGTTTGCGTATCCTGACAATGATCAAAAGGTACGCACAGATAAAAGACAAGACACTGTACGCTCCGACAAAGAAAGCAACCGTTGCAGATACACCAATGGCATTCAACGGGAGAATCCATGCGGCGAGGACCCCGGCGCCAGTAATGACAAGCGCTGGAACAAGGAATGCCGCAACAAGACGAACAATAACCGGACGAGATTCAAGCATGAAGACCCCCTCTCTGATGTACTGCTACATTTCAGGATACGGCAGCATTATCCGGCTGTCAACCTTTGCGATAACGGTGAATTCCGTGCTATACTGTACTCCATAACGATTTCAATAAAGGATCACCTATGAAAACTGTTGCGTGCTGCTTTGTAATGGTTCTGGTCTTGGTTTCATTCTCCGGATGTTTGACAACCGACACCGCCGGGCTTTCCTCCCGGTCGCTTTCCGGAATAACACAGACGGTAAACCCCGCTCTTGCAGAACCGGAAAAAGGATTTCATCCATATGTCAGTGCCGCATATTCCTCAAAACATGATACAACGGATCGTGAATACTCCCTTGAAGAGCATAAATCGGGAACGGTGACGGCGGGGTTCAATGTACATAATTCTTTTGAAAAGAGAAAAGCGGTTCTCCCCTACATCGGAGTGGCGCTCAGCGGAGCCTACACATCGTATGACCCCGATTTTATGAGCACAGAACTAACCGCCATTGAAGCCGCAGGAATACCGGTTAATGATACCCTGTACGGGTATACCGCAGAGATGGTACTGCAGCCCGGCATGATCTTCAAAATCAGCAAAGTCCTCATGCAGGTGTATTTGCAGGGAATCATTACCTATGATGACGGCTCGTATGCATCCCTGAGACATAAAATTGACGGAATTGAAAACATGTACAACCTTGCCGACAATCCCTGGACATTCGGATACGCTTTGGGCTATGAATTCCAGTTTGGTTCTTCCGGCACCTGGGATGTGGGATTCTTCATCGATTGCTATACGTATTTTAACCAGACACAATCGGTATCATATCACTACATTCAGAACAACGAGAATAACACGCTGCTCTCTCCCGGAGGGGATCATTACTCGCAAATCTCCTTCAGGTTCGGACCATTTCTGGACTATCGCAACTTTCGGGGCACACTGTTCATCAATAATGATTCCTCGACCCTTCAAATCGCCTGGCGGTTCTAGACCGGATATAGTCAGTCGGGATTATGCCGTCTCTTCATGATATTCTCGACAAACGCTACAATACCGATGTACGCTATTCCATTGAAGAAGTAGGACAGCTGCATCCACCAGGGCGCATGAAAAATATCCAGAACCGGCCAGCCGGGATACGCGGTACCGGCAGCAAGCCGAACACCCAGCACGTGATACCCTATATACTCAAAAATAATGAGCCCGGCACAGAACAGCAACGCATTTGTTACCCATTTCCGCCACCAGATATCGTGCTGAAAATACGGTTCAACCACCAGATACCAGAGCATCAGCATGAGCGCCCATGCCAGCATGGGAAACAGCATGAGACCCCGTATTTTGATGGTAAACACGTTGTAGATGGAATACATATCCCGAATGGTGAGGACAAAAAAAATGCCGACACACAATGCCGGAATCCATGCCCACAGTTTATTCCGGTCAAAAAGAAGCGTAAAGACCAGTATCAGAAGAGCTGCCGTAATAATAGCGTAATCGTAGTTGACTTTGAGCAGTAACAGAAAAATACCCAAGCCGCCAAGCCAGGTAATTCCCTTTATCCCCATCTGTTTTCTCACGGTTGACTCCCGGGTTTTTTGATGAAAATCATGAGTGACAATGCAAAAAGCACTGCCGCTGAGGCTATGACAATAACGGTAAAAATTGTTTTACCCGAGTTTTTATCCACTTCAGGAACGGCATGGATTACCGGTTTGGAAAGCGATGAGAGCGCAGGATTCGTTGCAAGCACTTCGTCGCGGTACGACGCAAGATCGTACCGGGGTTTTTCGAGCAACGCATTACCATATACCAGCACATACGGCGGATGCCCGCTTGGTTTGAATACGAGATAGTCTACCTGGTACTGCGCGGTAATTTTTTCTATCGGCAACGGCTCATCATCCCGGTTCTCAATAATCAGTTCAAAGGATTCGTCCCGCAATTCACTGCCGGGAATCTGGATGACCGTATCAATAGCCAATGACCCCCCGGAAGGTATACGGTACAACTGCTTTGAAAAAACGCGGGATCTATCTGATTGAATCGCAACGGTACGTTTGAACAGGGCATCTGTTTCAAGCGCAAGGGCAACAAGGTGAAGCCGATCCGGGTTATTGACGGAAATAACCGTACGACCGTTCCGGTTACGCTCCGTAATGTCAAATTCAAGCGGCATCTCTTTCAGGAACCCCTGCGATTCACTCCGCTTGCGGTCGAGCCGGGGAACTACGGCAACAGACTCAAATGGTGACGGCGCGTCCACCGTAATTCGCCAAAATTGATACAGGGGAACATCGTCCATCTCAACGAATAGTTTTACTACATCGTCCAGACGATACACCGTGTCTGTCGCGATCGGCCGCCAGTCGCTTTTCGCGGTTCTGGCAAACACCCGAACCTGGCAGGAAAAATCAGATTCGTCCGTTTCCAGAACGATTGTATTTACTTCACCATCGTCCGGAAAATCAACAACCTGCACGTCATGATGAATCATGGATACTTCATCAACAGACTCTTCAACCATGCCGATTGATACAGTCGTATATGAGATCTGTTCGCTCGTTTCCTCGTTCCGCGAAGAGTTCAGCACATACGGGCAATAGATGCCCCGCGAATCCCGCACCCTCAGATCGCCAAGATCCCGTTGCGCATTCCGGTATTGAAGAGCGGACAATTCCACAGAATAATACTCATGGTGTCCGGCGGGTATCAGTATTTCCTGTTCATGAGAAAAAAGATCTCCGGACTCGGGTTCTGCATGCAGTGTAAATCCCGCAAGCAAAAAAGATACCAGCAGAAAAACTACCCGTTGCGAATTACTTGTCATTCTCGTCGCCTCCATCCAGAACAATCTTCATCCGTTGATACAGGAAGGAAATGGCAATGAGAATGATTCCGTACCCGAAAAACGAGAGAATACGCAATTCCAGTGAAAGACCGGAAAGATCATAGATAAAAAACTTCGCAAGGGTTGCTATAACGAGGGTAAGCGCGCTCACCCGGATTATCCGGTATCGCTTCATGAATCCGTATGTAACGGCAGCGAGCGCGAATAATAGCGTCGCAGTGGTAAAGGCAACCGTTTCCACACCGAGATCGAACTGAACAATCATGAACGACACCAGTACCGAAAGAAGCCAGGCGCCAAGTGCAGCGGGATAGAATTCAAGAGAACGCATACCCCGTTTGAGATACGCCAAAATTACGGAACGAAGGAGTACTATGTACGCAAGGTTGCCGGCAATGAGCAGTATGGCCGCCAGCGTTCCAGGACCGGTTTGCTCTTCTGCCGTGGGAAAAACACCCGTGGTGATATTGAGCTTGAACAGTGCAATCCCGGCAATGATCTGCAGGAATGTTGCCGCATGGGGAAAATATCGGTCCCGAACCGGCGGAACTATCCGCAGGATACCTGATAACGCGATATGAGCCAGCGCAAGAGCCATGAGCGAAAAGAAGGGAAGGAGGTCGCTGTGCGCAAGGTCCGCCCGGATGAACGCACGATCTATCCATTCGGGAACAAGAGCAAGAATGTAGAACCAGCAAAGCGCGGCAGAAGACCAGGCAAAAAAACGTGCGACATCCACCCGGCGGCGCAGATCAGATTCCGCAAGATACCGCCCATGGTACACGGCAAGAACATACACCCCGATGACCAGAGAGGAGAATTTTACGCTGATTCCTTCCCTGATTCTTCCTTCCAGGAAGGGTGCAAGATCTGCCGCATAAAAGAAGAGCACAGTGAGGGCAAGTATGACCCATCCCCCAACTTCAATGTACCGTGCCCGGTACCGGTTTCCAATAATTGAAAGAAACACTCCTTCACACACCCATCCGACAAGCGCCCAGGCAAGCCCGAACTGAAATGGAACCGCCAGCACTGAAAAGGTAAGCGCACACCCGAACAGAATGGCCGTGGACACACTCCGCGTGGAGAAGAACCGGTAGAGCACAAACCCTTGCGCAAGAAAGCAGGCAGAGAACAAAACGGCAACCAGACCGAAATAGTCATCGAGCCCTTCTCCGTCAAGAATGGCAAACACGGCCAGTGAAACAAAGAGTGAATTGAGCGACATGAGTACAATATCCGAAACAGCCGGTTCAGTGCGATGTTTGAGAGGTTTAACCAGAACAGCCGTCTGGTACACCACATACGAAAGCACAAACATAGTTATGGACAATGAGAGCGAATCCACCCGGTCCGCAAGAAATATCACGCAGGGTATACTCAACACAAAACTGATCCAGGCGGTAAGCTTCCAGGATTTGGCGAGCGAAATGGCAACAAGCGTTGTATTCAAGACAAAAATATAACCGAAAGCGAACAGCGCCGTTGTCCGGTCAAAGTCGAAACTGAATGAATAGGAGAAAAACGGCAGGAACCCGCCCGCAAGGGATATAACCGCAATGGTTTGCGAATTATACCGGAGGGTCAGCGCAATTGAACCCGCGGCAACAAGCACCGATATGATGAGCGCCGCCTCCATGGGAATGATATGCAACACAAAGTGGGAATAAAAAAGCGCGCCGTAGAGCGCGGCTATACCACCACCGGTGAGCCCGGAAGCAAACACCGAGAACTTTTTGCGCCAGGCAAGTTCTCCGGACAAGAGAAGTACGAGCCCCAGGAGAAACGCAAAGGATCCTTTGATCCATTCATTGAAAAAGTGTACATAGCCGTATTGAATGCTCGCACCGAGGCCGAGCAGCAGCAGAAGTACACCGATCTTGTTTACCAGGTTGAGACCGATTTTTACTTCAAAACGATTCTGTTTGATACGTTTCGCGATTGTTTCGTCATCCAGAGGAATGTTTTCAAGCGCACGGTACGCCTCGTTTGAGGATTGCTGTGCTTTCAGACGTTTCTCTTCAAGAGCAGTCCGCGCCGCCGCGATCCTTTCGGTAACTTTTTGGGATAACGCGGCGAGCTCTGCATTGAGGGTGTCGGTTTCAACAGCGGTAATTCCGGCAAGCTGATCCCTGAGTGCCTCTATTTCACGAGCAGCCTTTTTTTCCACTTCACCGAGCCGGTTATCCCCCGATTCCGCGGAAGACGCAAAAAGTGCATCAATTCTTTTACGGGACAAGGCCAGTATTTGCGCCCGTTCACTTGCAATCTGGGAAGCAAGCGCTTCCCGGGCACGGGAAAGCTTTTCCTTGTGGGTTGCAAGTTCCGAGCGAATGGTGGAAAGAGACGAATCCAGCGCCTGATTTTCCTTTACAAGCCGTTCGTTTTCACGCACGAGGTCAACCGAATCAAGTTCATCAGCCAGCTTCTCAATCTCGTTGAGCGTTGCCCGCTGCATGCTGATCCGGTCACGTATTTTTTTCGCTGTCTCCATGCTGACTCCCGGATATATTGTGTACTTTCATTGTGTGCCGAGGATACCTGTTTGTCAATAAAGTTCGGGTTACCGGTTCACGTCTCGAGGCGTTTCTTCCGTTCGGCAAGAACGGCCATATAACTGCACTTCCCCATATCGATCACACAGGGAACCACAAGCGTATAGATAACCTGTGTCCCCTTTTTCTCGAGTTCGATAAGACCGGTGTTGTGGAGCAGTGAAAGATGCTTGGACGCTACCGACTTGTTGAGCCCGAGGCTGGCT
>CAZGQQ010000046.1:0-13579 GCA_964527175.1 uncultured Treponema sp. | reverse complement strand
ACGGGTATAACTGTGCCTGGTGCTTCTACTGCAAAGGAGAGAAAGTATGGAGATTACTGATATCCGTATCAGGAAGGTGACAACTGAGGGCAAGCTCAAGGCCTATGTAACCGTTACCTTCGACGACTGCTTCGTGATTCACAACGTGAAGATAATCGAAGGAAAAACAGGGATGTTTATTGCCATGCCGAGCCGCAAGATTCGAACTGGTGAGTATAAGGATGTTGCGCATCCAATCTGTCCCGATTTCCGCACGAAACTGCAGGACAAAATCCTGGCCGACTTTGAAGCCGGGAACATCGAAGAGACCACAGCCGCCGATTCGGCTGACGACGAGTAAAACCGCCCGGTATTCACTGAGGGGTTTTCGACGTTCCGGATCGCGGTTGTATAACTGTAATCCATGGGACGTCGGCAAGTGGTAAGCCACCGGTTTTTGGTACCGGTATTCGCAGGTTCGAATCCTGCCGTCCCAGCTAGTTCATACCGCGTTTTATTTACCGCCGGTACCGCCGGCGGTTTTGTACGATTGTAATCCTGAGCTCAGATCACGGGGAGTGTCCTTGTGGAAGGGGCCTGGTAATAAGGAGTTCCAAAAATGGAAAAAAAGACTATTGAAGCACGAACCCGAACCCTGACCGGTAAGGGAGCTGCAAAGCGGCTTCGCCGTGAAGGACGACTTCCGGCTGTCATGTATGACAATACCGGAAAGGCAGTATTGCTGGATCTTGATGACAAGGATTTCGCAAAGCTGTACGGCACCATCACCGAAAGTACGCTTATTGACGTCAAGATTGACGGTACCCGTGATGCTATCGCTTTCGTAAAGGATGCCCAGTACAATATCATTACCGACAAGGTAACCCATGTTGACTTCTACGAAGTTGAAGCAGGCAAGAAGATCCGTACCAAAATTCCGGTTCGCCTTACCGGTTCGCCCGAGGGTGTCCGTCTTGGTGGTATTCTTGAAGCCAGCACAGAAGAACTTGATGTTGAATGTCTTCCCAAGGATCTTCCTCCCCGTGTTATTGTTGACGTTAGCGCTCTTGAGCTTAACCACTCAATTCACGTTAAGGACGTTGTTGTTCCTGCAGGGGTCAAGGTTCTTACCGATCCTCATCTTACCATTGCGACACTCAAGTATGCCAAGGCAGATGTTCCCACAGCTTCTGATGCGGCAGCAGGTGAAGCTGCAGAAGTTTCTGCAGCCCCGTCTGCGGAGTAATCCCGCGGTATGCGATGCCATGAAAAAGGGACCTTCCGGTCCCTTTTTTTGTCTGTTATACTGTACGTATGAAAGATATGAAGGATCCGGCAGAGATTGTCCACGCATTTTTCCGGGATTTCTTCCGTGACGACAACCCCGGAGGGACAATATCCGAACGATCCTTTCTTGCCGCTGTTTCCGGAGGTGCAGATTCAGTATTTCTTCTGGTTATGCTGCATCGCATTCTTCCGGCTCTGGGAGGCTCTCTTTCGGTTGTGACCGTCAATCATCGTATTCGAAGCGAAGCGTTAAGCGGTGGTGATGCCGATTTTGTAGAGAATCTCTGTGCCTCCCTTGATCCGCCAATACCCTGTTATCGCATTGACTTGCCCCCCGGTTCTGTTGATGAGCTGGCGGCTGAACGGGGAAGAGGTGTTGAAGAGGCTGCACGGTTTGCACGGTATCGTTCCTTCCACACGCTTTCCCGGGAACACAAGATAGACTGGATCTGTACTGGTCATACCCGGGATGATCAACTTGAAACTCTGCTCATGCGTACAATCCAGGGGGGAGGAACCGGATCTTTGCGCGGGATCGCTTCCCGAACAAACAATCTGGTTCGTCCGTTGCTCAATGTCAGCCGGAAATCACTGGAGGATTGGTTGCGGAACAACGGTTTCTCCTGGCGTGAAGATCATACCAACCGGGAAACACGGTTTTTTCGGAACCGCATCCGATCCCGGCTTGTCCCGGTGCTCGATACGTTCTTTACCGGTTGGAAGCGCGGCTTGCTGGCCGGATCGTCCAGAGCGGCTCTCGATGAGGATTTTATTAACTCCTTTCCGCTTCCGCAATGGAAACGGGAGGCAGGCGGTTGTTCCTGTTCACGGGAAGAATTCAGGGCCCTTCACCCGGCCCTGCGTCTCCGCTTTCTGTATCAGGGATTTGTCTTCATGAATGTGAAAACACGGGTCCCGTACACCCTTGTTTCCCGCATGATCCATGCTCCGGACAGCGGAAAAGACGGGCTTCTTGTTTCAGGTGCCGGAATTGCGTTTCACCGCCGTGATACCCGTGTTTTTTTGGAGTCCGATATTGTACAGAACCGGAAAAGCGGCTATCTTGTGTATATCACTTCGTGCGGTGAGTACGAATTTCCGTTCGGAACACTCCGGATAACCGGAGAAGGCGAATCGGTATACATTGACGGGAGTACCGGACCTTGTACGCTTCCGTTGATTGTGCGTTCAAGAATGGGCGGAGATACCGTGCAAACGGCCGGAGGCGGTTCAAAAACGGTTAAAAAAATTATGAACGACTGGTCTGTTCGGGACAGGGACCGTGATGTGCTTCCGGTGATAGAGTGCGACGGCACTATCCGGGTGGTTTACGGCACTCCCCTGGGGTATCCCCGCTGGTACGTTCGTCGGCAGGAAAGCAATGACAGAACACGATTCCAATAAAAAACCTCACACCCCAAACAAAAAACAGGGAAGACTGGGTTTCTTTTTCTTTCTCTCGGTAGTCTTTTTGTTTGTATTTTTTCTGATAACCAACAATTCGTCCCGCCAGGGACATGAGATGTCCTATACCGAGTTTGTTGCCCGCGTCAGTCAGGGGCAGGTTGATTCAATACGTATCCTGGATCAGAACAAGATACGTGGTGTCCTGCGGGATATTCGTAATGAAGACGGTCTTTTTTATACGTTTATTCCCTATAATGATCCATCACTGATGCCGCTTCTGGAAGAAAATCGCGTACGGGTAACCGGTGGCGAAACACCGGTATCTGTATGGTTTTATGTTGTGCAGTTTGCACCAACCCTGATACTTCTCGTCTTTGTCATTCTGATGATCCGCCAGGGGCAGGGGCAGGGGAACCGTGCTTTTCAGTTCGGCAAGAGCCAGGCCCGCCGGTATGAACAGGGGAACAAGAAGATTACTTTTGCTGATGTTGCCGGGCAGGAGGAAGCCAAGCATGAACTGGAGGAAGTGGTAGAATTCCTCAAGAATCCCCAGAAATTCATCAAGATGGGTGCCCGGATTCCCAAGGGCGTGCTTTTGGTCGGGATGCCCGGTACCGGGAAGACCATGCTTGCCCGTGCGGTCGCCGGCGAAGCTGATGTTGCGTATTTCAATATTTCTGGCAGTGATTTTGTCGAGATGTTCGTAGGTGTCGGTGCGAGCCGGGTACGGGATCTTTTTGAACAGGGCCGCAAGAATGCACCTTGTATCATTTTTATTGACGAGCTGGATGCTGTAGGACGAACTCGTGGCGCCGGATATGGCGGTGGGCACGACGAACGTGAACAGACACTGAATCAGATGCTGGTGGAAATGGACGGATTCGAGACCAAGGATGGCGTTATCATTCTCGCTGCCACCAACCGGCCCGATGTCCTCGATCCCGCCTTGCTGCGTCCGGGACGCTTTGACCGTCAGGTTGTTGTTGCCATGCCCGACATCCGCGAGCGGGAGGCCATCTTGCGAATTCATGCATCACGCATTCCGCTTGACGAGACGGTAGAGCTCAAACGCTTTGCCCGTGCGACTCCGGGAATGAGCGGTGCTGATCTGGCGAATCTGGTAAACGAAGCTGCCCTGTATGCCGCGCGCAAAGACAAGGAAACCGTGGAGTCGGACGATTTTGAAGAAGCCCGCGACAAACTCCTGATGGGTATTGCGCGCAAATCCATGGTCATGCCCGAAAAGGATCGCAGAATGACTGCCGTTCATGAATCGGGGCATGCTCTGTTGCATTACTATCTCAAGAATGCCGATCCGCTCCACAAGGTAACCATAATTCCCCGGGGACAGGCACTCGGCCTGGCCATTTCGCTGCCCGAACAGGATTCCTACTCACGTACCCGCGGTTGGCTCCGCGATCGAATCTGCATCAATTTCGGCGGGTATGTTGCCGAAAAAATGGTATACGGTGAGACAACCACCGGCACCAAGGCAGACTTGCAACAGGCTACCGAAATAGCCCGGCGCATGGCCTGTGAGTACGGCATGTCCGACGAACTGGGAACCGTAACCTACGGGCAGGAGGACGAGCCAATTTTCATCGGAAAGGAAATAGCCCGTCACAAGGATTATTCCGATGAAACCGCCCGGCACATAGATTCCGCCGTGAAAGCTATTCTGGATGAAGCTAGAACCGAAGCTGAAAAGATAATCCGTGAGCACCGGGATGATCTTGACCGGCTTACAGAAGCCCTTTTGGCAAAAGAAACTCTGGATGATGTGGAAGTCCGTGCGCTTTTTGCCGCAGTACCCGGATCTGCTGCCGATAATGAAACGGAGGAGCCGTCGCTGTGAAAATTACACGGAGATTGATTGCATGGACCTGTGCCGTGCTGATCAGTGTCTGTACACCCGCTCTACTTTCTGCTGAACAACCGGTACAGTCACGCAAGACAGTCAATGCCGCTGCCGCATACCGGGCGCTTGAGCGCTCGGCGTCGTTGCTGAATGAACAGCGGTATGAAGAGGCGTTGTTTGAAGCAAGCCTTGGAACGACCTATGATCCGCTCATGGCCGATTT
The DNA here is from genome assembly GCA_964527175.1 of uncultured Treponema sp. Lineage (GTDB taxonomy): Bacteria > Spirochaetota > Spirochaetia > Treponematales > Treponemataceae > Teretinema. Next base: position 8,825 of record CAZGQQ010000046.1, on the reverse strand, counting down.
TCCGTATATTGAAGCGCTCGCCCTTAACGGCCAGGGAGCTCCGCGGGCAGATGTGCTCAACCGGGTAGAGCAATCGCTTGCAGACGGATTGCTCTGGCGCAGTTACGACCGTCGTGATGCTGTCCGTCTTTGTGCGCGTCTCTATGCCGAAACCTGCCAGTATGACAGCGCTCTTGCACTCATTGATACCCTTTCCGACGATCTCAATGTCGACACTGACCATGTGCGGCTTCTTTCTTTATATGGTCTCAAACGCTACGACGCGGCTCTTGCCCTGGTGCGGCAAAGTCTTGAGCGATGGCCGTTTGACAGCCGTTTTGCCGAGATTTTTCTGCGTTCGGAGCAGACACGGACACCGGATCAGGAACGACTGGATCTTGCGCAAAAGATCATCTCCCGTCTGTACCTCTGGCAGGAGGAGCGGCCTGAGCTGTTGTTGTTGGCATTGCCTTTTGAACGTACTGCGGCCTCCCGCGAGCGAAATATTCGTGTGTACCGCAATATGATGCGGCGTGATACCGAAATACCGTATTACCACGTTCTGGCAGCGCTGCGTGCGCTTGAATATGGACTGATTTCCGAAGACCTGGCTGTTGAGGAGATTCTTGCGTTTGGAAAAATCGGGCTCCCCCGCCAGATGCTTTTTTCCCTGTTGCCGCTTCTCGTTACCGATTCAGTTCGTACGCTGTTTATGAATACAATGACCGGCTTTGACGGCATTCTGGTTCATGACCGGAATAATGACGGCATTCTTGATTCCCGGGTGCACTACCGTATGGGGCGCCCGGTGTATGCCGAGTTTGATACGAATCAGACCGGGTATCCGGAATTCTCTGTTACTGCAGAACTGGGTGATCCCGCTGTTGTTGAGCTTGTTCGGGGATCGATGGTCGTAACATACGACCAATATCCGGCGGTGAGCCGGGTTCAGCAGGGAAATAAGCACTATACGCTGCGCCCGCAATCATTGCGATGGGCTCCGGTACAGTGGCACAGAAATGATGCCATACCGGGAGGATTCTTTTATCTTGAGGTAAACGATCGCAATGAACCGCTTACCGAGCGGATGCTCATCGCTTCATCATTGTATTATACCGAACCCCTGGATACTGATCGGGGAGGGGAAGTTCGGTTTGTCCTTGAAAATTCCATACCGGTCATGAGTGAAACGAGACTGCAGGATGTTCTGTATTCCCGGACCACCTATCGTTCTGGTCGACCGGCTCTTACGTTGCAGGATTCCAATGAAGATGGATACTTTGAAACCCGTATTGAATATGATGGAGACGGTGCAATTACCACGATTGGAATGGATCACAATGCCAACCGTTCCTTTGAATATATTGAGCACTATGAACCTGATGGAACCATTATTAAAAAATGGGATGATAATGAAGACGGTGTTTATGAGATAGAATGGGAAATCTCAGCAAGTGGAACGGAAAAGACCCGGTGGATCCATCCGGTAAACGGTCGGCCTGTTGAAGCGGTTATTGAAAAAGGACAGCCGCGATCCGTGCGTTACGGAACCGTATCACGGCCGGTATTAACCGACTCGTTCAACGATATTCACTGGATTGGCCGTATTCCGGCCGATTCACGCGAAATCGCCAAAATAATACTTCAGCGACTTAACCGTGAGCCTGATACTGTTGTTTGCCTGATGATGAAAACTGGTTCGTTGCATGTAGCGGTAGTCCGTACCGGCGGTTTTGTATTTGTGGAGCTTCTTGATGCGCAATAGTATTCGACAGACAATGCTCATGGTTCTATGCTGCTGTGCAGCAGTGCTCGTTCTGGCTTGTTCAACGACACGGGAACCTGTTGTCAGGGTTAATTATTCTGATGAACAGAGTATCCGGTATGAAATATCCAAGGCTCGCGCTCAACTTGACAAAAACCCGGTTGAGGCACTGTTCCGGTCGGTACTGCTTGTTGAAAACTCCAGGAAAATGGAAGAAATTGATCTACTCTACAGCGAGTCGCTTCAAAGAACCAGAAGTGAGTTTGATGCCGCGGTTGATGGAGAACGATGGACGGACGCGCTCAGGGTATGGAAATCTCTAGATACGTTGTCAATTGCTCCTTCCTCCTGGGATGAGCAGCGGATATTGGCCAGCAGACGGCGTGCATGGCGTTCTGATGGTAATGAAACCCTGCTTGCCCTTGACCGGCTTGAAACCGGTACTCCGGAGGATGAAGCCCCCGATCCGGATGTCGTATCCCGCATGATTCAGGGGACTGTTACCGTTTGGGTGGATCGTGGTCTACGGGTGGAAAACAGGGTCGGGTATGCTGACCGGGTTATAGGTTCCGGATTTTTTATAGACGAACGCGGATATTTGATAACAAACTATCATGTCATTTCGAGTGAAGTTGATCCGACGTATGAGGGGTATTCACGGCTTTTTATCAAAATGGCATCAGATCCCGATACCCGAATCCCTGCGCGGGTAATCGGTTGGGATCCTGTTTTTGATCTTGCTCTCCTTAAAACAGAGATGGTACCACCGGAAGTGTTTGCACTGGGTTCCTCCCGGGAACTGTCCGTCGGAAACCGGATTTATGCCATCGGTTCACCGGCCGGTCTCGAGCAAACCCTGACATCGGGTATTGTTTCGGCACAACGCCGGCGAATACTGTCTCTCGGTGATGTGCTGCAGATTGATGCCCCCATCAATCACGGAAATTCCGGTGGCCCAATCGTCGATGAAAAGGGTCGCGTTCAGGCTGTTGTTTTTGCCGGTATAGAAGCGTTTGAAGGACTCAATTTCGCGATTCCGGTGGAATTGCTGAAAATCATTTTACCCTCATTGTATGAAGGGGGTAAAATACTGCACCCCTGGATGGGAGCGTTCGGGCGTACCGCGAGTTTTACCGGATCCCGGCAGAATGATGGCGTATCAGCCGTATATATTGTTCCCGGAAGCCCGTTGGCGCTTGCCGGTGTTCCCGGAAACGCCATAATTACCGCAATAAACGGTCGTTCCGTGCAAACGCTGGAAGACTTGCAGAACCTGATTATACGGGAACAATCCGGTACCATTGTCAGAATAACCGGTACTACCGATATGAGCGGGAAAAATGATTATCGTGACTGGTTTGTTCTTCTTGCCGGCAGGCCGGAGAAACCGGCACAGACCGCCCTCGACCGGGATGTCCCGTTCAGGGTTTTGCTGCCCTTGTATGGTATGGATCTGGAACCGGTCGGGAAACGGGATCGGTACTCGGTTACCGCTCTTCTGCCCGGCAGTATCGCCGATGAAAGCGGTTTTTCAGAGCAGGATTCCATTGAATTGCGTAAAATCGAATTCAACGATGAGTACGGCCTTGTTTCGGTACAGTTGCTTGCCAAACGCCGGAAAAGCGGGTACATGGATGCTTTTATCGGCCTAACCGCGTCTCTGGACAGTCCATCATATTTCTAATATAGTGCCGATATGACAGATCCCCAGTACATACGGAATTTTTGCATCGTTGCCCATATAGATCACGGGAAATCCACGCTTGCAGACCGGCTTATTGAAAAAGCCAAAATAATTGATGAACGTAATTATCATGAACAGATGACTGACAGTATGGATATCGAACGCGAACGGGGAATAACCATCAAGAGTCAGGCGGTAACCATTCCGTATACAGCACAGGACGGACATACCTATCTTCTCAATTTTGTTGATACTCCCGGTCATGTTGATTTTACCTATGAAGTTTCGCGTGCAATCGCATCCTGCGAAGGCGCTTTGTTGCTGGTTGATGCCTCCCAGGGAATTGAATCCCAAACGCTTTCAAACATGTATCTGGCTCTTGAACATGATCTGGAAATTCTTCCGGTCATAAACAAGATAGATCTTCCCGCCGCCGACATACCGGCCGTAAAGCATCAGATTGATCACGACCTCGGGCTGGATTCTGATACCGCCGTATCCGTTTCTGCCAAAACCGGTGTTGGTATTGATGAACTGTTTGAAGCAATTGTCAAGAGAATACCGCCTCCCAAAGGCTTGGCGTCTGCACCTTTGCAAGCATTGATTTTTGACTCTCATTATGACTCCTATCGCGGTGTCGTTATACATATCAGAGTTTTTGCGGGCCGACTCAAAAGTGGCCAGACAATCAGGTTCATGAATACCGAATCAGAATACAAGGTGGAAGAAACCGGAATATTCATATTGAAACTTGCCGCATCAGAAGAACTTGCCGCCGGAGATGTTGGCTATATTATTGCCGGGATCAAGACAATTGAAGATGTTCGTGTCGGAGACACCATAACCAGCACTGATAATCCCTGTACAACAGCATTACCGGGATTTCGCGAAGTAAAACCGGTTGTGTTTTCATCGATTTATCCGGTAGACAGTAACGACTATGAAGAGTTGCGGGATTCGATAGAAAAGTTAAAACTCAATGATGCGAGCCTTACGTGGGAAAAGGATTCTTCCATCGCACTGGGGCACGGATTTCGTTGCGGATTTCTTGGTCTTCTTCATCTCGAAGTAGTACAGGAACGGCTTGAACGGGAGTTTAATCAATCAGTCATATTCACCGCTCCCTCGGTGGAATATCGCATCACGTTGCGAACCGGTGAAACCGTCCTGTGCGACAACCCGGCAAATTATCCAGACGAGGGTAAAATTGACAGTGCGGAAGAACCTTATATCAGGGCAGCGATCATAACTCCGTCTGAATACCTTGGCAACATCATGTCTTTGTGTGTCGAAAAGCGGGGGATACAGACCGGAATGCAGTATCTCGATGAGAAGCGTGTCGAAATGGTCTATGAAATGCCGCTTGCCGAGGTGCTCTTTGATTTTTATGATCGGATGAAAAGCGTCAGCCGCGGATATGCTTCTTTTGATTATGACTTGATTGGATTCCGGCCTACCGATCTTGTCAAAATTGATATCCTGATAAACGGAAAATCTGTTGATGCCCTTTCACAACTCTGTTTCCGGGCGAATGCATACAATCGTGCCCGGCATGTATGTGAACAGCTCAAAGAAGAAATAACACGGCAACAGTTCAAGATTGCCATACAGGGTGCAATAGGCAGCCAGATAATAGCACGAGAAACCGTCAATGCGCTGCGAAAGGATGTTCTTGCAAAGTGTTATGGCGGCGACATAACCCGTAAGAGAAAGCTTCTGGAAAAACAAAAGGAAGGAAAGAAGCGGATGAAGATGGTTGGCGATGTTGAATTGCCGCAAAGTGCATTTCTTTCCGTTCTTAAAGCCAAAGACGATTAAGCCCTGATCAGGTTCCGGGGATGTCCACACCGCTTTGCATGGCGATGGTTTTAAGAAAAACTTCAGCTTCAACCCGGATGCGATTGAGAAAACTTTGATCATGACAATCAACCCGGTGTGCATCCGCAAAGTGTGAGTACAGATATCCGCATTGATTGATATATGACTCCAGCTCATGGCGTTCTGCGTGAATATCACCGACAAGCGCATCACGAAGTTGTTTTACCATTTCGTATTCGGTCAACAAAAACGCAAAGATCCTGTCAGCTGATACAGAAGACGGTTTACCTGTTGCCACAGTATCCTCTCGTGTATAACGGTGAACCAATAATTCTGCATCAGCATGCGAAATGCGCTGACATCCGGTGTCGAGACCGTCGTATCCGAGGTCAAAGCATTGTGCATCATGTGAGAACTGGTCACGGCACAGATGTGCATATGATGTCATGACCGGGTTGGAATAGAGTAACCGGTCATTCTTCCCGGTAACCGGGAATACTCCGGGTTGAGATGGCAGCGACTCTGGAGTCTGTATGCGGGTAGACGCAGTCCGGATCATATGTGGCCAGGGAGCGCCGCGGCTATGGGAATAGCCGGAACCCCATGAAAAATCGAGACCGGTAAAGAGTATGGGGAGATCGGGTGCAATAAAGTGTCGTGAGATGTGAATTGCTGCCAATCCGACCGAGCCGAGCCGTGGTAGTGCCGGGGGAAGGATTCCGGCCAGTTCAAGTCTGTCCAGCAGGGGGGAGGTGTCGAACCGGGTAGTGAAAAAGGATACCGGTCCTCCGGTAAGCGTGATTGCCGCAGGACGTGCCGTTAAATCTGCAAAAACGGGAATATTTGTTCCCCGGAATCCGTGCAGCGCCTGTTCGATCCAGAATTGTGACTCAAGGATAATAAGTGCATCGGGAGTTATGTTTGTCTGCGCAAGCGGTGCAAGTGCCGTATCAACCGCAATGAGAAAAACGGCATCTCGTATCTTGCTGATAAAGGGGAGCGACGTATCCAGAGAAGGGCCAGCACCAGCAACAAGAACCGGCCGTGATGATCTGCATGAAGCCAACTGGAACGATCGGGGAATGACGTGCAAATTGCGGAGGATGTTCCGGTGATAGTTCCGTCCGAGCACCATCAGGGTCATCCGGTTTTTCCACCATGTTGCTATAATGGAATCAAGCGTCGAGATCATGGTGCGATATAGCCTGGTATGTAACGACGCAGCTCCTGAACAGTCAATTGAAATACACCGCCGGGGCTGAACCGGGCAAGACGTTTCGAACCATTCCACCAGATCCTGAACACAGGAAATGTCTGAAAGAATGAATCGCGGATCATTCATGACGATTTCCAACAAATGCTTTCTGGTGAAATCCAATATGTCAGGATCCGCCTCAATACCAATGACAAAACACGTTGCCGGCAAAGAGGAAAGCAGTTCCGGCAACCCGTATCCGAGTAGCGGTGAGAAACAAAGGATCAGTGATTCAGGCAGGATATGGAGATCCGCCATAGCGGCTACCGGAGCTCGAGACGGAGCGTATTTCGAGTATAAATGTCTGTTGCGGTATAAAACTGAAAAACCCTGCCCGGTATCAACCAGACAGGGTTTCGAAGGATCGTTCACCGTTAGTTCAGGAAGTTTCCCAGATAGGTTTCCATGAAATTATCCTCAAGTTTTTCATTTGTCAGGAATGCATCATTGGCCGTTTTCCGTGCCCAGGAAGACGCGTAATTCTGGTAGAAAAGAGGAATTATTTCGGAAAGCTGGGGATCAGCAGCTTTTTCTTCAGAAACCTGGAGTACAAGAATTTCGCGTCCGAGTAAAACAGGATCTGAAATTGACGCAGGGGGAATACTGAATGCTGTCTTGAAGAAGTCTTCGTTGCGGATTGCTTCCGAAAAAGCTGCATTCGATTCAACCGGTACCGGAGTAAGAATTTCGGCGTTGCCGTAGTTAATGCCAAAGTGAGGTGTTGAAACTTTTGCAAGCCCATTGAGCTCGCATGCCTCATCAAAGCCCTGCAGACGTGCTGTTTCGGCAAAAGCCCGAGCCTGATTCATGAAAAAGTCTTCAATCCGTCCGCGTTCATTGAAGTTCATGTATGCACGAACTGCGGAAACAAGTGCAGGGTCAGAAAAATCTGGAGATACGGGCTCAGCATCGCAACGAACGAGCGCAAACGAAGTTCCTGCCTTTACGGGAGTGCTGATCTCGCCGGGAGAAAGGGCCAATACTGCAGATAGATCTTCAGCATCGCTAAAAAGTGCATTGATATCTGACCGGAACGATTTCTGAAGTTTCCCGCTGGAATCTGTACCGTTCAGAGTGGAGTTCTCTTTAATTGCTTCATCAAAAGAGAGTTCCTCACGCGTGATTTGTTTTTCGACACGTGAGAGTTCCGAAGAAGACTCAGCGGTGATAAGAGAAAATGAATATTTAACAAACAGGTCAGAATTGGTTGTACCATAGGAAACAACTTCAGATTCTGGATAGTCGTTGGTAGAAAAACTGACGTAATTGAAACTTCTCAGCGGTCCGGTCATTTGCTGGATGAGGGAAATTTCTGCTGTGCTGACTTTGAGACCGAAATCACCATCCTGTGTGCCAAAGACATCTTCAATGTACCGTTGTGCAGTCAGTTCTTCAGTAACAAAATTTCTGCGTTGTGTACGGGTTAATTCTGGTGTGTCATTGAAGATTCTCGAGGAAAATTTCCCGGACTCGTCGCGATAGTAGGGCAAAAGATAGCGGTTAATAAGAGCCTGGGATGGATGGTATCCAGCTTTCTGAAGTTCTTCAAGAATAGCGAGACGAAATACAGCAGCAGAAAAAGCGGAACGCATGATCCTGTAATGATTGAACTGATCAAGTTCTCCGCCCTTTTCCTTGAGGTCTTCGCTCATCAGTTGAATCTGTCTGACGAAAAAGCTGTCCTGGATATATTGGACCGGTGTGCCATTCCATGCACCAAATTCAAGGGTTTTTCCGGAACCCGAACCGCCAAGTGCCGGAACAAATACGAAGGCAAAAACAGCCAGGACCAGAATGGCGACTGCACCCCCAAAAAGAAATTTCTGCTTGATAACTGACATACAACATCCTTCTTGAATACTATTAATAGTAGAAAGGAGGATATCATGAGCAGATTTCTATGTCAACGTGAAGATTATATTGACACTTTTTTGATACTCATATATATTCATGACCGTAACGGGGGCGTAGCGAAGCTGGTTATCGCGCCGGCCTGTCAAGCCGGAGATCGCGGGTTCAATCCCCGTCGCTCCCGCTAAAGCCCGCCTGTACAGGCGGGCTTTTTTCATCACTGCCGCAGCAGGATCCATCAAGCGGCAGTAATTATCCGGATCCTGATTACATAGATGCCGTTATCTCCGGATAACGGCAATTTACGGGCAGTAGCGCAGGGGTAGCGCGCTTGGTTCGGGACCAAGAGGTCGCGGGTTCAATTCCCGCTTGCCCGAAATTACTGCTACCAAAATTGTTGGTAGTTTCTTGCCGAACGTGTCATTTTTTCTGGCCATGGATTCATCATTTCACCTATATACCTCTCAAGGGAG
>CAZGQQ010000045.1:0-13611 GCA_964527175.1 uncultured Treponema sp. | reverse complement strand
CCAAGCCCGGTTACGACAATATCGGAATCTTTCATAGCCGAGCCTCCGGTACCCTGGTTTTGTCAAGAAAGACGAGAACCTCCCGGGCGGAATAATTGAGCCCGAAACGGTCAACAAGCCGGCGAAGCGAGTCGAGACAGCTGCCCACAGTCAACAGGGGGAGCTCCATATATCCGCTTGCATACTTCATGCCGAGACCGATTGTCGCAAAGAGTGCATTGCACAAACACAGCGCATCGCCGGATCGGGCGGGATCGCCGCCCTTCGCAGCAAATACCCGCTCATTCTCCGCCGGACAGCGATAGCCGATTGTTCCTTCCGGTGTTTTGAACAACTCCCGGAGAAAGCCGACATTGCACACCCGTTTCCGGTCAATACAAGCGCTCTTTTCCGAGAGGGTCCCCGTGAGCGACGCAACCTTGAAGGGATACCCCGTGGGGGAGGCAACCGGATGCGTAAAAACCTGTGCAGAGCCTGCCTGAATCCGTTCGAGAAAACGTTTCTTCAGTTCGGGAAGAATACCCGACTCGGTACAGAAAGCAAAAAGGCTTCCCACCTGGATTCCCTGTGCGCCTTGTGCCCGGGAAGTTTCGAGCGAATCCGGCATGCTGTATGCGCCGCCAAGCCAGAACGGAAGGTTAAGTCCGACCATTTTTGCGTAATCCACGGTATCTTTGGGACCGTAAATCGGTTCGCCGTTTTCATCGAGAGATAGAACACCGCGGGGCGGGGCATTATGGCCTCCGGCGAGGTGTCCTTCAACGATAATTCCGTCAACCCGGCCGGTTGCCCGTGTCGCCATGGTCAGGGCAAGCACATAGGATGAGACGATAGCCAAAAAATACGGCCGTTTGAGTTGTGCGGGAGGCATGGATATAATTGTTGCCGGATCGAAGGAAAGCAGACAGGTTTCGTCGGCCGCATATCCGGTAACCGGTATACGGACAGTAGCGCCCTCTCCCCGGGAAAAGGCGTCAATCAACCCCGGTATCTCCAGCGGAATTCCCGCACCCATCAGAATATAATCAACACCGGCCAGCATGGCCCCGTATATGGCAGAAGGATTCGCAACCGCGATTTTTTCCAGGAAGTTGATTCCGACAACCCCGTCATGCCCTTCCTTTGCAAGATACACTTCGACAAAACTGCCGGCAACGGAAAGCTCGTCGGCATCAGTATGCGATGTATTCGTGTCCCACAGGGGGTGTGCGCTGAAATCATGGGTGGCAGCGGTCCCGTCCGGACGGTAATACTTCGTCAGTATTCGCTCTGCTACCGCCTGATCCTGGAATGCCGCAAGCGCCCGTTTCACATGCCCCCCCTGATCGCCCTGTTCAAGCCGCCGGACCAGAAGGATATCGAGTGCAGTGCCGGAGACGACCCCGAGTGCTCCCAGAGAAGAAACGGTGCGGGCAAGCCGCCAATCGGAGACTCCTACGCCCATTCCGCCCTGGATTATTTTTGGATGATTCATAGTGCCGTCCTTTTGACATTTTTTGTCAAATTGTCAACAACAGGATACGGCATAATACACGCAGGGTCAATGAAGAACCCCCGGGTTTATGCTACAATATACGCACAGGAGTCCCAATCATGCGCACACAACCAATACACTGCGCGGTTATCGGCTGCGGCAGGATAGGATCTTCACTTCAGGATGACCGGCTCCGCGAAAAACCCGCAAGCCATGCCGGCGCTATCGCACAAAACCGTGAAACCGTACTCGTTGCCGGCGCCGATCCCGACGCGGAAGCCCGGCATGCTTTTGGCCGTCGATGGCGCCTTCCCGCGTCGGCATTGTATGAAACCGCGGAAAAAATGCTGGAAGCGGAATCACCGGACATCGTCCACATCGCAAGCGATACCGATAGCCATATCCCGCTTCTTCTCACCTGCCTGGCGGCACGGGTTCCGGTCATCATCCTCGAAAAACCCGTTGGGGAAACTCTTGAAGAAGCCCGTTCCGCCCTCCCCCACATACAGGCGGCACAGAAAGCCGGAACCAGCAGGGTTATCGTAAACCATGAACGGCGTTTTTCTGCCGATTACCGCGAACTGCGCGAAATAATCGATTCTGAGGCACTTGGCCCGCTTAAAGCCGTTCACGCCCGGCTCTACATGGGGAAAACAAAAAAACCGGCAGACGTACTCTGGCACGACGGCACCCACCTTGTAGACCTTGTTTCATTCCTTGCCGGACACTGGGTAATAACCGCCGTTCATGGGGAGAGCGGCAGCACAACCGATCCGTTCTTTTCGCTCGGAAAAACAACCGGGCGCGATGAAACCGCGCTCATCACCATCGATTCATCCCCCGGACGCGATTATCTTGCCTTTGAACTTGACTGCGAATTTTCTTCCGGACGGGTGCGGGCCGGGAACGGAATCTGGGAAGTATGGAAAAGCGAACCGTCCCCCTTCTATGAACAGTTCCGCTCACTGCGCCGAATCAAAAACGGACGCAGGGGAAAAACCGGTTACTTCGCCACCATGCTTGCCCATGCCGTCTCCTGTGTCCGGAATCCCGAAACACCGGCGGTGTCATCGTTTGAAGACGGAATAGCTGCTCTTGAAATTCTCCATACCATACGTACAGGGAACGGAACCAACTGATTTTTCCACAAGATAGTGGTACCGTATCAGAATAAAAAGTAACACTATTCCCCCGCAGCCGTGTTACACAGATACAACAGGAAACGCGAGTACATGAGTAAAACCGGACCGATAACGATCAACGATTTTGAACGCCTCTATGAACAGTTTGGGCCCATGGTGCTCCGCCGCTGCAGATTTCTGCTCAAGGACGAAGAGAAGGCGCTCGACGCCATGCAGGATGTCTTTGTGAGGATCATTGAACGGCGGGAGAAGCTCTATGGCGCCTGTTCAAGTCTGTTTTACACCGTTGCGACATCGGTTTGTCTGAACAGGATCCGTTCCGACAAACTTCGTACCGGGCCGGGAATCGACTTCATTCTTGAAACGGCAGCCGATACCCGCAATCCCGATCACGAGGAGCAAATCGTTTCCGAACTGTTTCTCGGGAAACTCTTTTCGGAAGTTCCTGAATCAACCCGGTACATGGCGCATCTACACTATGTCGACGGGTTGACACTGGAACAGACTGCTGCCCAGACCGGCCTGTCCGTTTCCGGGGTACGGAAACGCCTGACCGGTCTCAGGAAAAAAGCACAAGCGCGAGCGAGGGAATAACATGAAAACACCCGATATCATTCTGGAGCAAATGCTCCTTGGAGAACAACAGAGAGACCCGGATCCTGCGGTTCTTTCCCGTCTGGAAGAACTGGAACAGTCAAACCGGGAGATCCTGGAGAAGTATCCGCCTGCAGCAATGCGAACGGCCATTCTGGCCAAAATGGAACAGAACAGGAAATCCGCGGTTCACCCATTCCCGGCACGTTCCGCCGTACGGTATGCCGGATACGCTGCAGCTGCCTGTCTGGTTATTACCCTTACGGTCATTGCAGCAATACAACGCCCAACGATCCTTTCATCCGGGTCAGACACGGTTGCCATTCGTGAGCGGATAAAAGGAAATGCAAACCGTATGTATGTGTACCGTAAGGGAGACCAGGGAGCAGAGAAGCTTGAATCCGGCGCAAGGGTTTCGGAAAACGACGTTTTGCAGCTCAGCTATCTGGTTACCGACAAGCAATGGGGATTCATCTTCTCCATTGATGGAAACGGAGTCATAACCCAGCATTATCCGGAACGGGGAACGTTCTCCGCACTGCTCGAAACCGGCGGCGAAGTTCCGCTTGCATTCTCGTATCAGCTCGATGACGCACCGGCATTCGAACGGTTTATCATGATCAGTTCCGAAGATTCATTCAGTGCTCAAAACATACTCGAATCGATCGGTACCACCATCAATTCTGAACGATTTCTTGCCCGAGATCTTTCAGAACTCATTCCGTCCGATATGTCCCTGACCGACATCGTTCTGTACAAGTAAGGAACAACAATGAAAAAATCAGTTTCTTTGACACTATTACTGGGGACACTTGCATCGTTTCTTGCATTTGCCCAGACTGCGGAGAATACCGAACCGCTCGCCGTTGAGCGCTTTGCGCTGTACATTGCAGCCAATGACGGCGGTGAAGGACGGGAGCAGCTTCGTTACGCAATCAGCGACGCGAAACGGCTGGCCCAAACCCTTGAGGAAGTTGGGGGCGTTCAGAACCGGAATAGTATCATTCTTACCAATCCGGGAAGAAGGCAGATCCACGAAGCATTTGATCTGTTTGCCGAACGAATTGGCGAGCGGAAAGGCAAGGCCCGCCGCACCGAGTTCATCGTCTATTATTCCGGCCATTCGGATGAAACAGCCCTGCTCATGGGCGGAGAAACCTTCTCGTATTCGGAACTCAAGGAATCTCTCGCGCGGGTTCCGTCCGATGTCCATGTTGTCATGCTCGACTCCTGTTTTTCCGGAAGTTTTGTCCGCGCCAAGGGTGGATCCCGCCAACAACCATTCCTGATGGACGACTCCAGCGAAGTTAAAGGTCATGCATACCTTTCCTCGAGCTCGGAAACAGAATCCTCACAGGAATCAGATCTGATCCAGGCATCATATTTCACACACTCGCTCATTACCGGCCTGCGCGGCGCGGCAGACAGCTCGGGCGACCGGAAAGTGTCCCTGAATGAACTGTACCACTATGCCTTTAATGATACCCTGGCGAAAACCGAGGACAGCTCCTATGGTCCCCAACATCCTTCATTCAATATCACCATGGTTGGTTCGGGAGATCTTGTACTGACGGACATTTCCAATGCCGATAGCGTGATTGTGTTCCCCTCTCAGGCTGAAGGACGGTACTTCATCCGCACGAAGGACGGCATACTTGTTTCAGAGCTGAACAAAACTGCCGGAACTGAAATTGTGCTCGCGCTTCCCCACGGCAGTTACTCAATAACGCTGGTGACAAGTCTGTCAACAAGCCAGGCAAATATCACGCTTGAAAAAAACGAGCACTTTGTCATGGGCACCTCCCGTTTTCTCGGAGTACCCCGGCAATACGGCCGCCCGCGCGGGGGAACCGCGCCTGAAGAAGAATTCGCCGCCATTGAACAATGGACTCCGTTTCTCTTCAGTGTTATTCCTTCGGTTACGTTTCCTGCCGGACGCGACACGGATAATGTCCAGGTGTCTCTGGGCTTGTTCACGGCAAAGAACAAGAACATCCGCGGTATTCAGGCAAGCGGTTTTGCCGGTTTCATTGACGGCTACATGGAAGGGGCCCAGCTTTCAACCCTGTTCAACATGTCCCGTGGCGGATTCAAGGGAGCGCAGGTTACCTACCTTGCAAACATGGCGTACGGCGGCCCTATCCGCGGGGCGCAAATTTCCGGATTCATGAACTTTGCCGGAGACGAATTTACCGGTATTCAGGCGGCCGGATTTCTCAATGTCGCCAACGGACCGGTTCGCGGCACCCAGATAGCCGGATTCACCAATGTTTCTACCAACGACATGACCGGTACGCAGATTGCAGGATTCATGAATTTCTCTGCGGCAAGAATTGATGGCGTACAGATTGCATCACTGGTCAACATTGCCAAGGACATTGACGGCGCACAGATTGGTCTCGTCAATATTGCCAAAAGCAATTCGTTTGCGAGTTTTGGCATACTCAACATCATTCTCGACGGTATAATCGATCCGGGCATTGCCATGGACACCAACGGAAATCTGTGGGTTCAGTATCAGGGAGGCACCCGGTTGTTTTATACAACCCTGTTTGCCGGTTACGATACCGGATGGTCAACAAACCATGAACCGGATACCGCGTTCCTCGGTATTGGAGCCGGCACTCGCTTACAGGCAAACAAATGGCTCTCCTTTGACCTTGAAATCCTCTCACGGGCGGTTCTTGATGTCAGCGACAGCAATGTCTACATGGAAATGATTCGTGATGGCGACGAGATTACCATTGAATCAAACCAGGATCGCGAGGATCTGTATAACGCGTTTGTCCGGGGATTCATACCATCCGTCCGGGTCTCCGTAAACGGCCATATTTTTAAGCACGTCGCATTGTTTGCGGCAGTCAATGTCGATATCAGGATACAGGGATTCAATGAGGGTGTCTTTGATGACGACGCATTTGATGTGAGCCTTGAACTCGACAATGATTCCGTCCTCCTCTATCCATCTGTGGCGTTCGGACTTAAATTCTAAAAAGGGAATGACAATGAAACGACTTTTTTCACTCCTCGTGCTGGTCTCAATAACCGGCATGCTTCTGGCAGAGCCGGTCACGGTTACCGTAATGGATCGGGATCTCGATATCCCCCTTGAGGGGGTTACGCTCGCCCTCAGACCGTATGGTCTCGAAGCAGTAACCGATGCAAACGGTACCGCCGTACTTGATATGCCCGAAGACCTCTCCCGCGGCATGCTGAGCGCAGAGCTTCCGGGGTACCAAACCCGCCGCATCGCCGTGACCGATGACACGGAAACGGTGTTGATAACCCTTTCCATTACCGACGTAATAGAAGGACGGGAACTGGTCGTTGAACGCTCCGCTCCCGGAAAGAAGGACGAACAGTCGGGCATCTCGGTTGTTATGGACAAACAGGACATGCATACCACTGCGAATTTCGGTCTTGTGGAAGACATCATGTCATCCATCAAAACGCTGCCCGGCGTTGGGTATGCCGGAGGTTTCAACGCAGAACCGTCAATCCGCGGCGGATATCCCCATGAGCTGGGAACCGTTATGGATGGTGTGTATCTCACCAACCCTTGGCACTGGGGCGGCGGGTATTCCATATTCAACCCGAACATGGTCGAGTCGGCCAAGATGTCGCACGGTGTTTTCTCTGCCCGTTATGGCAGGGCGCTTTCGGGCCTTCTGGAAGTGACTACCGTGCAGCCTGACGCAGGCGAAGTCCGTGTTACCGGCGGTATATCCACTACATCCCTCGACTTTTTTGCCCAGGCACCAATCGGGAAGAAAACCGGCATTTTCCTCGGCGGCAAGATTACCTACCTCGAATCAATGATGTTCATTAACGACGTGGTACTCGACGCCGAGCCCAAGCTTTCCGAAACCATACCGACCATGCCGTATATCCGCGACTTTTACGCAAAGATTTACCACGAGTATTCTCCCTCCCTGAACATGGGGCTCAATGCCTTTATTGGAAGCGACGGGATCGGGGTCAAACAGGAAGAAGACAAGGACGGCATTTCCACCGACGTTAAATTCAACTGGGACTACATCATCGGGTTTGTGGCATTCAAGGTTAACTGGATGCCGACTGACCGGAATACCGTCCGTTTCCTCGGCGCATGGAATATCAATACGTACGAGCTTGACTTTGCCCAATATGTTTCCGGCTCCCGGGAATACAGTGATGAATTTGTTGCCGCATACGGCACACTGCCCGGCGTGAGTGCCGGGGCGTCATATACCCTTACCGATCTTGATATGGAAGGAGAAGCCGACACTACCATTCATCAGTTTCAGGCAAAAATCGAAACGGACTATCTCCTGCACGGCAGCCACATCCTCACGTTCGGTGTGGATGAAGTATTCCAGATGTCCAATATTTATGAAAAATTTGGCGGATGGGTACCCATGGAATCCCTGGGGCATGAAATTCTGTACAACGAATACACCATGGATACCGATGGCAACCGCATTGTTCACAGCTCCGCCTATGCGCTGTGGTCTTTCGGTACCGAAAAATCGACGCTTCGCGGAGAACTTGGCATCCGCGGTGAGCACTATTACCTGTGGAACGACGGGTACGATTTTAATACCGTGCCGGTTGTCAACCCGCGGCTCTCGCTCAACTGGACCCCGATACGAAATGCCGGGTTATTTGAAGCCATAACGATCTCTGCCGGCAGCGGCATCTTTTCACAATTCCCGCTCATACTTTCTTCCATGGAAGAAAAGTATGGTATTGACGATTTCGATCTGGGACCCGACCAATCATGGTTTCATGTTGTCGGCGTAGAAGCCGAGCTTCCGGAAACCTGGTCGTTCCGTCTGGAGGGTTATTTCAAGCACTACCTCAGGCGGCTGTACGCGGTGGGGTATTACAACGCGAGTACCGACAATATCGATATTGAAGCCCATGATGACGGAAAAGGATATACCGCCGGTTTTGACCTCATGCTTCGCAAGCGCGCCGGACGGTATCTCGACGGCTACCTGTCCTACTCGTTTATCTACTCCCGGTTCAAGAACCCGACTCCGGAATCCGGAGACACCACAGAAACCATAAACGGTGATCCCCTTGATCAATGGTATTATCCCTCGTTTCACCGGTTTCATACCCTCAATCTTGTACTGAACTGGAAACCGTCTCCCGGATTTACGATCACGGTTACCTCCAGCATAGCAACCGGCACTCCGGAAGAACGGGTGGGAGCCATCGAAATGGTACCGTCGCTGTACAAGGGACAGGTTATCGAACAGTATCGCCGCAGTACATTCTACAGCGATACCCTGCGAACCCAGATCTCCTGCCCGGTTAACCTGCGCATTTCCTACTCGAATTACTATTCGAACTCAAAGATACGATGGGAGTATTATGTGGGCGTGGAAGATCTGTTTGTGAATCTGTACAAACCGACAACGAATCCCGGATTCGATCCGTATACCGGAGAGGAAATCAAGGACAGTGATTCCGCAGATTTCAATATCGGAATCCCGATATTGTCCATCGGGTATAAAGTAAACTATTAGGGGTTATACCACATGAAAAACAGTGTGATGTGCATTACAGCGATGATCGTATTGACGGTACTCTCGTGCCGTTCAGTTCCCCCGGCTACGGGTCCTGCGGTATGGGATTCGGTAACCATTGAGCAGGGAGAAGAGTATACAACTGCGTATCTGGTCCTTTCCGGACGATCCCGGAATGTCCTTTCAGGACCCGCTACCCGGAACGGGGACGGCAGCTGGACTGTCGAAGCGGAAGAACTGCAATGGTTCAGCAACTGGCATGAGGGCTGGAGTGAGGCAGTTATCATGGTTACCGGAACGCTTCGTCTTACAGACACCGGATCAGGATGGCAGGTTCAACGCATCAGTCCGGTACGAACGGATTATGCCGCACAGGGCGCAATTCGCTATCGCGATACCCGGCTGACCGGAGACGCCGGAACCGATGCGGTCTCACGAAGACTCAACCGGATTTCTGCGGCTGTTGCATTCCTCTCCGAAGCTCTGGACGGTGAACAATTCACCCGGTTTACCGTAGACAGCAAAAAAGTGCGCGAATCCAGCTTTGAATACCGTGCCGGCCGGCTTCTGTTCCCGGAGCAATACGGATACCCGGCAGGAACGGAAGAAAGCACCAATGGGCGTGAATATAACCGGGGCGAAGGATTACGGTGGGATACCGGATATACCGAACTGTATGTTCCGGAAACCCTGCATGATGTGCGAAACAGCGGTACGTTGTACCGGGACTGGGAAGAAACAGGCGAACTGTTTTATTATATGTATACACTGGAGAATTTGAATGAATAGTGAATGGAGCCTTATTGGACTTTTTCAACTCGGAGGGCCGTTTATGTGGCCCCTGCTTGCCTTTTCTGTTGCGACTGTTGCGCTCATTATAGAACGGGTGGTCTATCTGTTCTGGCATAACATGGATGTCTCCCTGTTGAAAACCCGCACGTTGAATCTGTTACGGGAAGGACGCACCAATGAAGCCTGTGCAGAACTGGCAGCACAGGACCGCAGGAATACCGCGGCATCAATTCTTTTGGCTGTGGTGCGAAACGCACAAAACGGGGAAGCCCGCATGGAAAAAGCGGCCGAAGCCGAAGCAATCGAGCGGATACGCCGCTGCGAAAACGGTTTTAACTATCTTACCGCGCTGGCGTCCCTTTCGCCCCTTACCGGATTCCTCGGTACGGTGTCCGGCATGATCGGAGCGTTCCGGTCCATCGCCAATGCGGACGAAGTTAATGCCCAGCTGGTCGCCAACGGGATTTACGAAGCCCTCATAACAACCGTGTTCGGGTTATGCATTGCCATTGTTGCGCTCCTTGCGTATAACCTGCTCATTCAGCGGGTGGAAACCTTTGCTGCCGACATTACCAAGGCCGTTTCCGATATGGTATCGGTCATACTCCATCCGGAAGAAGGAGATTCGGTATAATGCTACGGTTGATGAAAAAGCGGCAACCGGACGATCCGGCAAATTCGGGAGCACTGAACGATCTTTCGTTCATCCTGATCATATTCTTCATCGTCATAGCCGGATTTAACATCAACAAGGGGTTTCTCATGAATCTTCCCGATCGGGAAAAACCGCGTGTGGTGAAAACGGAGGAACTGATCGTTGCAACGCTTGATGCCGGGGGAAACCTTTTCATGGAAGGAGTGGCGGTTTCGGCCGAAGACCTGCGCAGGGAAACAGAACGGATCAGCCGGGAATTTCCGAACTGCACATTTCTTCTGCAGATCCATCCCGATTCAAGCTACCAGTCGGTCATTTCGGTAATACACGATATCAGGAAACTCGATGTTGAGAACTTCTCGTTCAGAATGACCGGAGGCAGTGAATGATTCAGTTGAAGCGCCGAAGCAGAAAACCGATTATTCCCATGTCCTCAATGTCGGACATCGGATTTCTTCTGCTCATTTTCATCATGCTCATTTCCCTTATCAATCAGCGCCATGAAGTAAAGATCGAGTATTCGGAAGCAAAAAAACTCGAGCAAACCCAGGAAAGCGAGAATCTTGAAATCTGGATCGAAAAAAACGGTCGAATGTCCGTAAACGGCGCGTATGTACAGAGTGCCGAACTTGAAACCATAATCGCCGGAACAATTGCACTCAAACCTGCGACACGGGTCCATGTCATTGCAGACCGGGCGACCCCGTACAAATATGTTAACGGTGTGGTATCCATTCTCCAGCGTCTTCAGCACCGCGTCGTCAGTTTTGTTGTGGAGGAGGAAAAGTGATGAAGAAGTTTTTGCTGACGCACCGGTATAGTATCATCTTCCTCCTTGTGACCCTGTTGCACATGTCAGTTCTGGCTCTGGTTCGCTTTTCTGCCCCGCAAAACGCCGGCAGCGATGATACCGAGTATGAACTGTTCAAACTGGTGGATGTTGAAGAATATATTCCGCCCCCGCCGGCACCCGACACGACGGTTGTCTATAATCAGCCAACCGCAGCAGAAAAGGTAATTACAACTGATGATGAAATTATCGAGATAGAAACCCGTGAACCGGTAATTGACTATGTACCACAGCACAAGATCTCGGTAATCCCCGACATACCAACGCGGGACGTTCTTGAGCGTATTGTGTACCCCCCCATGGCACTCCGCCAGGAGATTGAAGGCGTGGTATATCTTGAATTATTCATTGATCAGGCCGGGCTCATACGAAAAATTCAGGTACTCAAGGATCCCGGATACGGATTCGCGGACGCGGCCGTCGCTGCCCTTACCGGCATGCGGTGCAAACCGGCCTACGCAAACGGGGCACCTGTCGCGGTGCGCTTCAGGTACCCGGTGCGCTTTACCATCCAGCGGTAACCTAGCTTTTTCCGGATGGCTGAATGGTTTTTTTGATATTGTACAGATACCGCTTGATCTTCTGACTTGCGGTTTTCTCAAAACGTTCAACCGGTTCAACGCGGTCAACCCGCGATATCCGGTTGACGTTTTCGTTTACGAAAAACTTGATTTCGTTGAGAATTTCTTCCCGTTTATAGGCAAGCATGTGGGACATTTCGTTCACCGCTTCGGTGACGGCGTCCCCAACCGCTTCCCGAATGCCCGAAACCGCGGATCCTGCATGCAATTCATTCCGTTTCTTCGCTTCTTCGGCAAGGCGTTCCTCGTCGATCTGAACCAGTGCAACGAGAGAAGCGTTATCACCCTCAACCACCAGCGATTCAGTCACAAGCGGATGCTGGTTGAGTACAAACTCAATATCTTCAGGATAGATGTTTTCTCCGGCGGAACCGAGTATCATGTTTTTTGACCGCCCCTTGAGGGAAAGTCGTCCTTTCCGGTCGATGATACCGAGATCTCCGGTGCGGAACCACCCTTCCGTGTCCAGAACCTCTGCGGTCATGTCCGGATCCCGGTAATAGCCCCTCATGACATTCTCTCCGCGGGCCACAACTTCCCCTACCCCGGTTTCAGGATCAGGGTTCCGTATTTTCAGTTCAACTCCCGGCATGATCACTCCGATGCTGCCCGGACGGGTTATGTTTGGGCCTGAACCGGCAAGCAGTGGTGATGTTTCGGTCAGTCCATATCCTATTGCGTAGGGAAACTTTGCCTCTTTCATAAACCGTTCAACAACGGGATCAACCTTGGCGCCGCCAATACCAAAAAACTTGAGCCGCCCTCCAAACGTTTTCTTGAGCGACCGGCCGGCAAGACGGTGAAACAGCTTCCGAAACAGGGGGTTCCGGTACAGTGCGGCCACCAGCGGTTTGGACGTAAAGGTGGGAACAATCTTGTTCTTGTAAATTTTTTCCATGATGAGCGGAACGCTGAGCATGATGGTAGGCCGAACTGTTTTCAGTGCGGGAAGGAGTGTCGTGACTGTCGGCGGTTTTTCCAGGTAGTAAATGCAGGCACCATTGATGAAGAACATGAGAAACCCGATGGTAAACTCGTACACATGGGACATGGGTAGTATTGAAAGCCCCACATCAATCTTGTTGATACGTTGAAAGAACTGTCCCTGAACGGCCGTGAACACCAGGTTTTTATGGGTCAGTTCGACACCCTTGGAACGTCCGGTTGTTCCCGACGTATAGATGATACTCGCAGTATCCTGTTCATCAATGGTGATATCCGGTACCGGGCCGTCCCGCTGAATCGTGCCTACAAGCATTTCCAGATCATCGAGGCGAAATACCCGTTCAACAGAAAGTTCGGCAGGATTCTCGATACGGTCTGCAAGACGGGTCGCTACCACCAGGGTGGTTGCCCCGGAATGACGAATGCATCCTTCCACTTCCTTGCGGGAAAAGTCCGGCAGCAGCGGTACGGCAATAGCCCCGAGCGACACTATGGAAAAATAGGCGATAGCCCACTGCGGACTGCTCGCTCCCAGCAATGCGACACGATCACCCTTGTTGATACCGCTTTTATGCATGAGCTCCCGCACGAGTCCGATTTTTGTACCGACTTCTGCATAGCTCAGGGGTTCGCCGGATATAAACGCGAGTGCCGGCCGGTCAGAATACTGCCGCAGACTGTTATCAAGAACGGCAGGAAATGTGTATGTGCCAATGTCTTCAATTGTAGTCATAAAAACTCCTTACCCTTATTTTGACATTTTTTGTTAAAATGTCACAGTCAATTGAGGGTATAAAAAAAGTGACGCAAGAACAGTTTTCTTCCGTCACTTTTCAGTTTAAATGTACTGTTTTATATCTGTATGGTCAATTATTTCGTCCAGGGATCGTGCAAAATAAAGGTATCCTTGCGCTCATACCCGACAGAAATGATGCCGATGCGGGTTCCGCAATACTCTTCGATGAATTGCACATAGTTTTGGGCTTCTTCCGGCAGATTATCGAAAGAGCGGCACTCCTTGAGAACCGTTTTCCATCCACGGAAATGCTTCAAAACCGGCTT
>CAZGQQ010000044.1:0-13768 GCA_964527175.1 uncultured Treponema sp. | reverse complement strand
CTATCATGGAGAATACGAACAGCAATGACGGTAAAGAGATCGGCCGCTGCGGGCCGGCCTTTTCCGGCAATCTGTCCCGTCGCGCTCACGCTTGCCCTTGTCCTCTTCGCCCAACCAGTGGCGTACAGCGACGATATCGCGGACACGGCCAGTCCTGAAAGCGACACCCTGCTCATGGACGGTGCGGGAGTTACCGTCACCGCGCACAAGCCGGCAACAGAACCGGGAATAATCCGGATACGCCGTGACGAAATAGACCGGAGCACCGCGCCGGATATTGCCACTCTGCTCGCGGATACGGCCGGAATCGGCATGACCAGTCACGGGGGATACGGAACAGTGAATGCGCTTTCCATCCGGGGACTTTCGACAAACCGGATTCTGGTCCGCATTGACGGCGTAGCGGTTTCTTCTCCCCAGTCCGGGGACTTCGATTTTACCTCGGTGGATAAAAACTCCGTTGAAAGCATTACCATCAGTTATGGCGGAACTGCCGCGGCAACCGTGGACATCACCACACGGAACAAATGTGAAAACGAATTTGACTGGCGGGCAGGATTATCAAACACCGCATGGCTCCCGCCAGATTCGGCCGAATCACTCTTCGATACGCAACGTCTTGATTTCTCACTCGGGTGGAGCGCTGATCCCATCAGAATCCGCCTCAATGCATTTGCAACCCGATCGGAGAACCGGTTCGCTTTTGAACAGGCGGGTCATACCGAACTCAGAACCGGAAATGAAATGGTTGATGCCGGTATCAATGCTTCTGCAGGTCTTGCTGTCACCCGGCTCGTAACCCTTTCGGTATCCGGCTCGATCTATCGTGCAACAAAGAATGTAGCAGGACCGATCAATACCGTGTCAGACGGAGAACAGCAAGATTTCAGATCGCTGGAAATCGTATCACTTTCAACAAGGGAATTCTTCTCGCCCAGGATTACTGCGTCTGTTACCCTGTCCCACAGCGCAACAGACCTTACGTGGGAAGATGTCTCCACCAAATCACGACACCGGCTTCACAGTATTGAAGCAAACAGTACCGTGAATCTGTTTCCCTCTGATGTCCTTGACGTGCGATTCAGTACCGCATGGAAACACGATATCCTTGATTCAACCAACACCGGAACCGTCATACGGGATACCGTAACGGTTGAAATCGGAGCGGACTATCAATTTACTCCTACTATAGACGCAACGGTCAATTGTACCGTACTGGCCGCTCCATCGCTCGACACCCCGCAGATCATGCCCTCCGCTACCCTGTCAAAAGGTTTCGGTACCCATACCCGTGCCGGCATCAAGATATACAAAACCTTCAAGATACCGGACATGAACGCACTGTACTGGTCTGGAGACGCAACCGCGGAAGGAAACCCCGACCTCAAAAATGAACAGGCCTGGGGAGCAGAGATTTTCTTCACCCGCTCAAAAAATAACGGGTACCGGGTTGAACAGAGCCTGTGGGGACTCTGGTACCAGGACGCCATAATCTGGCAGTCAGATACCGGTATTTGGCGGCCGGAAAACGTCGGAGAAGCCGTCTATGCCGGCTTTGACAACCGGTTTGTCCTCACTCCCGGCCATGGATACACCATTACCCTCCGGTATGCCTGGCTTTTTACCCGTGCGCTTACCGGGGATTTTACCTTTTCGGACGGTAAACGCATGCCCTACCAGAGCGAACACCGTTTTTCTGTCCGGGTGGACAAATCGCACAAGCAGTACCGCTGGCACATCGCTCCCCGGTATGAAAGCTCCCGCTATACCACCATCATGAACGCGACCGAACTTCCGGGAGTCTTTCTGCTGGACGGCGGCATGACGGTACAGACCGGCAAAAACGTGGTGCTCTATCTTGACGGACGGAATCTGCTGAACGAGCAATGGATGAGCATGGACGGATACCCCATGCCCGGGAGGTCTGTTACCGCCGGAATACGGATCGGGGGAGGCAGTGATTCTCAACAATTTTGACCGCAGGACTTCTTTCACGAAACCTCGTGTGATACACTTTCCCCATGGATCTAGAAATGCTTGCCTTCCGGGCCAGGTGCCTGCAGACGGTTCGCTCGTTTTTTGTTGACCGCGGATATCTTGAAACCGACACACCGGCGCTCTCTGCCCGCCTCATTCCGGAAACCTGCCTGGAGGTATTTAAAACAGAATACCGAAAGCCCTGGAAAGAAGGAGAGGGCGCTGCCGTACCATTGTATCTCGTACCATCCCCCGAGATCTATCTCAAACAGATTATCGCCGATCACGGCGTCTCCCTGTTTCAAATATCACATTGCTACCGGAATGCGGAATCGGTCGGCCGTATTCACAGCCCCGAGTTCACCATGCTCGAATATTACACGGTTCATGCCGATTACACCGCCTCGCTTGATCTGACCGAAGAACTCTTCTCCTTTCTTCTGGATGCTCTTTTCCCGGAAGGTCATGAACCGGCCGGACTCCGGCCTCCGTTTATCCGGATGACCATGGATGATGCATTCCGCCGTTTTGCAGGATTCCCTCTTTGTGAAAATCCCGAGCCTGCGGATCTCGCGCGGCACGCAGCACGACTTGGACTCGGCGATGAGAAGACGCTTTCCGCCTGGAGTTGGGACGATTTGTATGAACTGATTCTCGTACATGCCATTGAACCGGCACTTCCGAAGGACCGTCCAACGGCACTCATGGATTATCCGGCCGCCGTTCCCTGCCTGGCCGCGGAAAAATCCGAAACGGTGGCTCTGATGAACGGACGCACCCTCCGGTGGAATACCCGCGAACGGTGGGAACTCTACGCAGGAGGGGTGGAACTCGCGAACTGTTACACGGAACTCCGGGATACCGGCCACATCCGGCAGTATATGGAAAACGAAACACGCGAAAAAAATCTGCACGCGCGGGTCCCCCACCCGGCCATAGCGGACTTTGAAACAATATGTGCACGCATGCCGCCCTGCTCGGGCTCGGCAATGGGCCTCGACCGGCTCATCATGCTGTTGACCGGAAAAACTTCTCTCGACAGCATCCTTCCCTTTCCGCTTACGGACAACATCTAGCCAAGCCGGCAATAATCCGGTACACTCATTTTTCAGTAAACAGACCTTCGGGTTGCAAGATAACAGGAGAAACAGAGCATGATTAGAGGCGGTGACATCGCAAAAGGAACAGTCCTCTTGGTAAAGGGCACACCCTATCTCATCGTTGAGCGGGAGTTCGTCAATCCGGGAAAAGGTTCTGCCTTTGCCCGTGTAAAAATGAAAAACCTTCGTGACGGTTCAGTACTCACGCAGACAATCAAGACACAGGACAACGTTGAAGACGCAACGGTCGATACCCGCAAGGCACAATATCAGTACCATGACGGTGATAACTACGTATTCATGGACAGTGAATCTTTTGAACAGATCATGGTAACTGAAGATGTCATGGCCGACAAAAAGAATTACCTCCGCGAAGGCGACGAATATGACATCGTTATCTGGGAAGAAGAGTCAATTGACGTCAAGATTCCCACAAAAATGATCTTCGTGGTCGCCGAAAGCGAAAACTATGTACGCGGCGACACCGTATCAGGCGCCACCAAGCCCGTTGTGACCGAAACAGGTCTCATCGTCCGCGTTCCCCTGTTCATCAAACAGGGCGAGCGGATCATGGTAAACACCGAAACCAACGAATATCAGGAACGCGTTAACAGCTGATTCCCGCCTATTACCCGGAATTGCCGGAAATTACCGTGTTTTCCCGCGGTTTTTTCCAACAATTCCGGTAGCACTTCCCAAAACTTGACACCATCTCCTCAAGGGCGTACCTTATAGGTACCGGTCGGAACCGTTCTACTGCCGCTCCGAGCTCACACCTTAACGAAAAAACTAATTTCACGGAGGTGTCATTATCGATACAACAGCATCTATAGCCATGATCGGAAACTATGTACCGCGACGATGCGGCATAGCAACCTTCACCTCGGATCTGACCACAGCACTCAATACGCATACCAATGCAGAATGCTGGGCCATAGCAATGAATGACCGGCCGGAAGGATACGCCTATCCCAATGATGTCCGTTTCGAGATAAGCCAGAATGAACCGGGCGATTATCGCCTCGCCGCCGACTATCTGAACATCAAGTCTCCCGACGCGGTTTCCCTCCAGCATGAATACGGCATATACGGCGGCGAATCTGGCAGCTACATCATCAATCTCCTCAAGAACCTTCGTATGCCCATAGTTACCACCCTGCACACCGTACTGCAGGAACCAAACCGCGAGCAGCGCAAGGTATTGCTCACCATTGCAGAGCTTTCATCCCGGCTTGTCGTGATGTCGAAGAAGTCGCGCGAACTGCTCATGAGCGTATACGGTGTTCCGGAAGATAAAATACGTTTTGTGCACCACGGTATTCCGGACATGCCCTTTGTGAAATCATCCGTGTACAAGAAACGGTTCGGAGTTCAATCAAAAAAGGTGATCTTGACCTTCGGCCTCCTTTCTCCCAACAAGGGCATTGAAGTGATGATCAAGGCCCTCCCGGCCATTGTGGAAAAGAATCCCGACGCAGTCTACATTGTGGTGGGAGCAACGCATCCCCACGTAAAACTTCACAGCGGCGAGGAATACCGCCAGGGTCTCGAACGTCTTGCGCGTAAACTTGGTGTGGACAAGAACATCATCTTCTATAACCGTTTTGTCGAGTTTTCCGAGCTCTGCGACTTTCTCGGCGCGACCGATGTCTATGTGACACCCTATCTCCATGCCGCACAGGCTGTATCGGGTACTCTTGCCTATGCCATGGGTGCCGGCAAGCCGGTTGTATCAACGCCATACTGGTATGCTGAAGAAATGCTCGCAGAAGACCGCGGGGTTTTGGTCAATTTCCATGACTCTGCCGCGCTTTCAGACTCCATAAACCGTCTTCTTGCCGACGACAAGCTTCGTAACGGCATTGTAAAAAAGGCCTGGGATTTCTCCCGCGGTGCCCTGTGGAAAAATGTCGCATCGGAGTATCTTTCCATTTTTGATGAAATCCGCACCGAGCGGCAGGAACAGCCCCGGGTATGGACGTTCCCGGAACCGTTGGAAAAAGAACAGACGAGTTTGCCGGACATCAACCTTGGGCACCTTTTTACCATGACCGACGATACCGGCATCTTGCAACATGCAACCTATTCAGTACCCGAGTATGCCCATGGGTACTGTATTGACGATAACGCCCGTGCACTTATCGTGTCCGTTATGGCGGCCCTCCAGTCCCCGGAGCCGAAACCGCTCATCAGTCTTCAAAAGAAATATCTCTCTTTCATCCAGCATGCCTGGAATGAAAAAAATGGCTGGTTCCGGAACTTCATGAGTTTTGACCGCCGCTGGCTTGAGGAGAAAGGGTCTGAAGACAGCCAGGGGCGTACCCTCTGGGCGCTCGGTGTATGCTCGGCGCTCTCCCGGGACAAGGGCTGTACCGCGCTTGCAACACGCCTTTTTCACCAGGCATTACCGCTTCATGCATCCCTGTCCTATCCCCGATCCATTGCCTTTTCGCTCGTCGGCATTCATGCCTACCTTGCCCGCTTTTCGGGTGACACGGAAGTACGCCGGGTTCGGGGTACGCTCGCCGACCGCCTGTATACATTCTTCCCCGAAACACCGGACACTGCCTGGCCCTGGTTTGAGGATACGCTTTCCTACGCGAATGCGAAAATTCCCCAGGCCCTTCTTCTGTCCGGTCAATGGGAAATACGGCCGGAAATGACCGAACTCGGATTACAGATTCTCGACTGGCTCATTGACTTGCAAATATCCAACAACCACTATTCAGCGATAGGAAACGACGGCTGGTTTGTCCGGGGAGGCGTCAAACCGTGTTTTGACCAGCAGCCCATCGAAGCACAGGCCATGCTGGAAGCATGTCTGCTCGCGTTTCGCATGACACTCAGGGACACATACCGCAATGCCGCACAGGCTGCATTCAACTGGTTCCTTGGACAAAATGACCTGAATGAACCGTTATATGACTATGCCACGGGAGGTTGCCGCGACGGGCTTACCCCCGACGGCCCCAACCTCAACCAGGGAGCCGAGTCCACGCTTGCATGGCTCCTTTCGGTACTTGCCATGCACGGATTCTACGCCGAGCAGGGTACATTGCACTATACTGAAACAATAGAGGAATAACGTTGTGAAAAAACCCGTTGTCACCCGTTTGCCGAATTTGCTGACTCCTTTTTTGTCCCGGGTTTTGCTTCGTCCGTTCATACCCGGAGACGAGAATCGGCAAAGCCGTATCATTTCCCGTGTAACCATGATGGACGACACAGAAGTGCGGAAAACACTTGACCGGGTATTTGCAGAATTCGGCTGGCGTCACCTTGATCTGAGACAGTATCTCATAAAAAACTATTCCGCAGTTGAACCTGCCGTGATAACCGACCGGCCGCTCTCGGACGAGAGGAAACTGCTGATAGGATCCTACTTTACTCAGGAGTACGCTCTCGAATCCGCTGCACTCTTTAACCCCTCAATTGTACCTCATCCGGTTCAGGAGAATCTTCCCGACGGTGCAGTCCGGTTCATTCTCAGTCTCCGTGCGGTAGGTGAAGGCCATATTTCCTCGATAGTGTTTCGCGAGGGCATTGTCCAGGCAGACGGTACCGTGGCAGTTCACAAGCCGACTACGTATGTTACCGAACCTGCTCAAAAACCGATTCAGGTGTATGATAAGGCTCTTTTTTCCCGCAAGCTCGCGGAGCTCCGCATCAACCGTGAAATCTCAGCACAGATCATGAACCGTCTTTCGGATACGTTTACCCTCGCGGAACTGACAAAGGCAATCAAGGATGACCGTCATGAAAACCCGCCGACGGTAAGCCAGGAAGAGTCAATACACGCGATCACGGCGCTTGCGTATGCAAACTTTACCGTCGTCTTTGACCCCACTCATCAGACGTCCGAAAAGGCACTCTTTCCCTTCACTCCTGACCAGAAAAAGGGAATGGAAGACGTACGGTTTGTGCTGTTTACCGATGATGACGGAACACGAACCTATTATGGCACCTATACCGCATATGACGGTCACACCATTCTTCCCCAGCTGATTGAAACCGATGATTTTACCTCGTTCCGCTTTCTCACGCTGAACGGTCCTGCGGCACAGAACAAGGGAATGGCCCTTTTCCCGAGAAAGATCGACGGCCAGTATGTCATGATTTCCCGGCAGGATAACGAAAACATGTTCATCATGTATTCGGACAATATCCACTTCTGGTTCGAACGCAAAATTTTGCTTCGCCCCACCTTCCCCTGGGAGTTCATCCAGATAGGCAATTGCGGCTCTCCCATAGAGACAGACCGTGGCTGGCTTGTCCTGAGCCATGGCGTGGGTCCCATGCGAAAATACTGTATTGGTGCGTTTCTCCTTGATCTCAATGATCCTTCGAAAGTTATCGGACGCTTGCGGGAACCTCTTATTGAACCCAAAGAGAACGAGCGGGCCGGTTATGTACCCAATGTGGTATACACCTGCGGCATGTTGCCGGTGGGAGATCTGCTGCTCATACCCTATGCCATGTCTGATTATTCATCGAGCTTCGCAACCGTATCTCTCACCGCAGTTCTGGATGCGATGGAGAGCGTGGAATGAAAATCGCCATGCTTTCCCCCGTTGCCTGGCGCACCCCTCCACGCCACTACGGTCCCTGGGAACTGGTAACCTCGCTTCTGACCGAAGAGCTCATTGCCCTCGGTGTGGACGTTACCCTTTTCGCGACCGGCGATTCTGTGACCGGGGGTACCCTGGACGCAGTATGTCCGCAGGGGTATGAGGAAAATCCCGGGGTAAACGCGAAGGTGGCCGAATGCCTTCACATCAGCAATTGTTTTGAAAAAGCGGACCGGTTTGATCTCATCCATAATCAGTTTGATTTTCTGCCGCTTACCTATTCATCCTTTGTCCCGACACCCCTTGTTACTACAATACACGGATTCTCTTCTCCCTCGATTCTTCCGGTGTATGAAAAATACAACAACAGATCGCACTATGTATCCATCAGCATGAGCGACCGCAGTCCGCGGCTCTCATACGCGGCCACCATCTATCATGGAATCGACCTTGCACGCTTTACCTTCAAAGAGAAACCGGCAGGGGACTATCTTCTTTTTTACGGCAGATTCCATCCGGACAAGGGCGCGAATGAAGCGTTGGCAATTGCCCGCAATGCAGGACTTCCGCTCAAAATGGCCGGCATTATCCAGGACCGCACCTATTTTGACACGTATATCAAACCGGCCATAGACCGCGGCGAGGCAGACTATCTTGGAAGTGTGGGACCCGAAAGAAGGGATCAACTTCTCGGAAACGCACTTGCCCTGCTCCATCCGATCAATTTCGACGAACCCTTTGGGCTTTCCGTTATCGAATCGATGGCCACGGGCACTCCGGTCATTGCGGTTAACCGGGGCAGTATGCCGGAACTGATCGATCACGGTAAAACCGGATTTTTGGTCAACAATGCCGATGAGGCAGCAGCGTGTGTCGCCGACATACAAAAAATCAACCGCCGCATGTGCCGCAAAACCGTAGAGGAACGGTTTTCAGCGAAACGCATGGCAGCCGATTATCTTGATCTGTATACAAAGATTCTCGGCTGATTACCATACACTATCGATACATCAAACACGTATATCAGAGTCCTGTTTTCTTTTCAGTACCAGAACCCGGAATCCGCGGTTCTTCTTGTCTGCCGTTATGGTGAACGACGTTCCCGAGATGCGTTCAAGGCGATGCATACCGGTGCTGCTTCCGGTAACAATCACGGTACCACCCGGTTCCGTTACCCGTGCAAGAGACTGTACAAGCAGTTCATGGGCTCCCTCTACTGCTTCCTTTTCATGGAACGCAATAACCGTCTGGAACACTCCGGGAATATCCGCCAAAAGGGCGCAATGATGCACCGCAGGCGAGCGAGCGCCACTCCGGCGCACATTTTCCCCGGTTATGGCAAGGGAAAGATAATCGCGCCCGGCAATATGCAGTTCAGATACCGTGTGCATTCCTGATTGCATCAGGGCAACCGGTATATACCCCTGACCGGGATTGATCACCAGTGTTTTCCCGGACGCATGAAATTTTTCGAGCATGGACATGACCAGCAGTGTGGAGAACGAAAGCGAATCAAACTCTCCAAGCCCCCAGACGGTTTCAAGAACGATAGCTCCCGAACCGGTATCAAAGGGTACGGTCGAGCGAAGATAGGGCGCAAGGGCGGCGTTCTTTCCGTCGTGAACCAGGGCATGGTAATGGAAAATGGTATATTCACGGGTTCTGTTCATGAAGACGATGGTCCCGCCGGCGTCGCGGATAACCGATTCGGCAAAGTCTGACAGGGTTTTGACAATAACAACCGCTACGATACCGTTTGAACCGGCAAGAAGGGAAAAATCGCCAAGCATGGTTCGTATTGCCGGAAGTCCGGCTTTTGCCGGGATATTTGACAATACGAGATCAACGCGTTCATCAAATATTTCGTTTGCACCGAGAGACGGCCGGGTTTCCACACTATGGCCGTTCTCCCGACAATTCAATGCGGTGAAAGCCAGCGCGAGCGCATCACGGTCAACAGCCAGAATACGGGAGTCGCTGTGGTGGGCAAGGAGAGCAAGAGAAAGAATACCGGTTCCGCAACCGACATCTGCTATCACCGGATGAGCGGGAAGGACACGTTCTTTCAATACTGATGTAATGAGCAACTGGGAACCGGCATCAACCGCGTTACAGCTGAAAAGCTCCTGGGACGTATTGAGAATACATCGTTTTCCAAAAAACTGTACCGGTATTTTCTTGAATATATACGGTTCCAGTGCGGTCATGCCCTGTTGCCCCTTACATGAAGAGAATGAGACTGACAGCCATAACGATCATGCCGGTGATAAGCCCGCCGATGGCAAGGTGGTGTTCCCCATATTCCTCGGCGGTGGGCAGCAGCTCATCGAGCGAAATGTACACCATGATTCCGGCTACCGATGCAAACACGAACCCGAACATGGTTTCGGTAAACAGGGAACGCAACAGAAAATACCCGATAATGGCTCCAACCGGTTCTGCCAGACCGGAAAGAAAGGAATAAACAAACGCTTTCTTCCTGCTTTTGGTTGCATACATGATGGGAGCGGACACAGCAAGACCCTCGGGAATATTGTGAATGGCAATTGCTATGGCAATACTGATACCGAGCGTGGGATTCTTCATGGCAGTCATGAACGTGGCAAGCCCTTCGGGAAAGTTGTGAATGGCAATTGCCAGCGCAGAAAAAACGCCCATGCGCATCAGCTTGTTTTTTTCTTTTTCGGAGGCATGCTGTATTTTATTCTCGACATTCAGCTCGTGAGGGTTCTCGTATGACGGAATGAGCTTGTCGATGAGGGCTATAAAGAACATCCCGGTAAAAAAGGCGATCACCGTCACGATGTGCCCTTTCTTGTCGCCCAGAACAGAACCAAGCGATTCGTTGGCCTTTACGAATATTTCAATCATTGACACGTAAATCATGACCCCGGCTGAAAAACCGAGAGCGATAGTCAACATACGCGGATTGAATTTTTTGGACAGAAGTCCTATAAGACTCCCCACCCCGGTTGCCAGGCCGGCAAACAGGGTGAGCAAAAATGCAAAAAGTATGCCTGATTCCACCGGCGAACTCCCCTTAAAGCGTTATTCTTCCCGTACGGAAAAAGTTTTCATGGCTGTATCAAACAGGTCACCAAGCTGGGTATCTTCTTCTGCGAGAACAGTACAGGAAGCAATGAAATAACGGCCCGGATAGCGGAATATGTAAAAATACTGCCGCAGCCGGTAACCATACTGTACATTCTCAAATACCATTTTCCAGGATTCGACACCGCTATCCGGAGCAAAGGGTTCTTCGGAGACAACGACACACGCTTCTATGGCAGTCAGCATGGTTCCCTTGCTGGCAACAATGTAGCTCTCCAGATCACCGTCGTACGCTTCTTCGGCAATAACAATATTCTGCATGAATCCGTTGCTCTTCGGGCCGGCAACAATGTCATATTGAAGACCGGGATATTTCGCGCTCGTCCAGGCCTCCGGCATCTGAAAGGTAACTACGCCGGATTCATACAGGGACGGGGTTTGCGCAGCAAGCATCAGGGAAAAAAGCAGAAAGAACGGTATCAGAATTTTTTTCATGGTATTGATGGTACTCCTTGTGTAATGCCCCTTCCGGAGGCTCCAATGACATTGTATCCGCAAATGTGAAAATACTCAAATCGTCCGGTTCGAATTCCGCCTTCTATTCCACCCGTACCAGCCTGATAACCGGAGCGGTTTCCAGCAGCTCAACGAGCACGTCCACGAGTGCCTCCATAACTTCGTCGGTGAGGGAGTTCATCCCCTTCATGTCCTCAAGACTCTGAACCATTGGCTGATACAGGGGTGTGCTTCGAATATCAACCATGATCAGATCAATGGCATTGTCATGTTCACGGTACACAAGATTCAGGGTAATGTCGCTGTCTTTCATGACAAAGGTTCTGTTTTCAACATCGAGTTCATACGTTGAGACACTTTCCGTTCCTTCTGCATCGGTGGTGACAATACTCTCTTCCGTTATGGTCCAGGTAAACTGCTCATTCACGCAGATTATCTCGGCATTCCAGGTACCAAGAAACGGATTCTCTGCAAAACACACCGTTGCAGCAAAACAGAAAAGAACGATAAAAACGCGTTTCATTCAAAGCCTCCTTCAAACCGGGAAAATGCATAGTGGCCATTGCCGGCACATCAGGACTCACCGGTAACGGTGTCAGTGAACAGGGCACCGCCCTTGACGAGCCAGGAAATGCCGAACGCAAGAAGCATTATGGTTTCAATAACCAGTACCGCATGATCTTTTCCTGGTACAGGGGTACTGGTCCACAGCAAGGCAGGAATCATTGCCAAAAGGGATATCAATATGACACTGCCGCAGAGGCGATAGATCATGTTACGATACCATTTGGGCGTATGTTTCCGTACTTCCGCATCAGATTTGGTGAAGAGAAACAATGCATTATAGGCAAGCAGAAGAAAAAACAATCCGGCAGATACCAGGTGAATCACATTGGATACGGCGCCGGAGACCATGAATACACTCACCGGTCCGACAGCCTGGTCATTTGAACAGGGAAACAATGCCGTTCCCAGACCGCATAAACCAATGATATTGGTGATGATGTTATCGAGAACGGTATACCCGCGATATGATACGAGAAAAACCGAATAGGCTGCCAGTATTCCGACAAATACATCCCGAAAGTTGGTGAAGTAATAACTGCTGACAGAATCCAGCACAATGCCCTGGTTACCGGTGTGGCTCCAGAGGAAACACAATACCGGCAGGGACATACCCAAAACCCCGATCAGTGTGCGCAATGTACGGTATGAAATGATGATGCTCGAGTTTCTGTTAAAAACCACTGGTACAGCTCCCGAATAGCACGTATGAGTCCGGACAGTATATCAGAAAAAAGGGGTTTGCAAATAAAAAAAGAGGCAGACCCGGAGAAAGGCCGGGTCTGCCAACAAGGAGGAGAAAACTTATCGCGATGTATTCTTTGATTTTGTATACACGTCAAAACAGACAGCGGCAAGCAAAACCATACCCTTGATCGCCTGCTGCCAGTCGACACTGACACCCATAATTGACATACCGTTATTGAGAACACCCATGACCAGACCGCCGACAATGGTACCGAGTACGGTTCCCACTCCACCGGATGCCGACGCACCGCCGATATAACAGGCCGCGATGGCATCCAGCTCGAAGTTTGTCCCGGCTTTTGGGGTAGCCGCATTGAGCCGGCCGGCAACAACAAGTCCTGCTACTGCGGCAAGGAGACCCATATTGGCATACACCCAGAACATGACCCGGTGTGTTTTTACACCGGAAAGGCGAGCCGCTTTTTCATTGCCGCCGAGAGCATAAATATGCCGGCCGGCAATGGTTTTCTGGGTAATGAAGGTGTAGATGAAAATGAGCGAGGCCAGCAGAATGAGCACCAGGGGTATTCCGTTATGCGCTGCCAGCAAAAGGGTAAGGGTATTGATTGCAACAACAACCAATGCAATCTATACTATCTCGAGTCCGATGGGCAGAACTTCAAAGTCATACTTTCGCTTCCGCTTTCGCATGTTCATCTGCACGGCGATAAAAACTGCGGAAAGCACCAGTCCGCAGGCAATGGCAATGGCATTGAAACCGGCGATATTCAGATCGCCCGGCAAATATCCTGCAGCAATGTTCTGAATGCTTTTATCGAAGGGTGCCTTTGTTTGCCCCCTCAGAATGACCATGGTCAGACCGCGGAAAATGAGCATTCCGGCAAGGGTTACTATGAATGGCGGAACCTTCTTGTAGGCAATAAAGTAGCCGTGGAAGGCACCAACCGCCAATCCGACCAGCAATGTCAGAATTATTCCCGGCAGCACGGGCATGTGCATGTCTATCATGAAGACCGCCGCAACGGCTCCAACAAACGCGACAACGGATCCGACGGACAGATCCACGTTTCCGGTGACAATGCAGAGCAACATACCCACACCAAGAATGAGTACATAACTGTTCTGCAAGACCAGGTTGGTAATGTTCATCGGTCTGAACAGAATTCCGCCAGTTAAAACCTGGAACAATGCCATAATGAATACGAGGGCAAGAACCATCCCGTACTGACGTATGTTGTTCCTGAAGAATGCGGTAACCTTTCCCACTTGTGTTCTCCTTACTAT
>CAZGQQ010000043.1:0-14044 GCA_964527175.1 uncultured Treponema sp. | reverse complement strand
CGCCGTACGGTTTGTCATCGCAGGTTTTATGCGTGTCATACGCGAAATCGCGTATGTTTACCAGGTTGTAGTCAATGATCCCCCGCTCTACCGCTTTAGCCATAATCGAACTCTCGAAAAAGGCCCGCGGAATTTCGGGAAATAAGGTTAGCACATGGAACTTCACGGATTACTCCAGAATCCAGCGGTGCATCAGTTCAACAGTTTTCGCCGTCATGTCGACATCGCCGACAAATTCCTTTCGGAACGGCACATACCGTTTTTCCCCTCCGGGAACTCCCGGAACGGCACCATCGGAAAGAGTAACCTCGAGCAAGTCACTCTCGCCGCCTTCCACTACACCGGTAATCAAACCGACAGAAACGCCGTTTTGTACCAGAACACACTGACAAAGATCACTGACATACCACTCGCCCGCTTCAAGCGGACAGGCTTTGTCGCGGGGGATGAGGATTTCGGCGCCGGCAAATGCTTTTGCCGCTTCCGGTGTATCCACCCCCCTAAATTTCACAAGTGGCGGTATGGAGGTTGTCCGTATAGTCTCTATTTCAAGACAAACCGGCGTTACTCCTCCTGCCGGGCGGACAAGCACTTCGGTGAGACCGTTAAAATGAACGGTTTCCCCGGAAATACTTTCCACCTTCACAAATCCGTTCACGCCGTGGGGCGAACGGATTATTCCGGTTACCAGCATATCGGCCGGCACCGGATTCTGCCTTCCCTGATTCATTAATCAAGAATTTCCAGCGTTACCCGCTTTCCGGATTTTCCGGAAGAGGCACTCAGCACGGTCCGCATTGCTTTTGCAATACGTCCATATTTGCCGATTACCTTCCCGATATCATCCGGTGCAACACGGAGTTCAAGTATGGAGGCGCGGTCGCCTTCAACCTCATTCACCGTTACGGCTCCGGGATCATCTACCAGGGATTTAGCGATGTATTCAACCAAATCTTTTTCCATAACCAGTGATAATCCTTCCTGCACGATTACAGGGTAAACTGTTTCTTGTTCAGAAGTCCGTGAACGGTAGCCGAAGGCTGCGCACCCTTGTCAAGCCAGGTTCGTACCTTGTCCGCATCAAAAGAAATCTGCTTTTCTTCGGCTTCGATCGGGTGGTAAATACCAACCTCATCAAGAGTCTTTCCGTCACGG
The DNA here is from genome assembly GCA_964527175.1 of uncultured Treponema sp. GTDB lineage: Bacteria > Spirochaetota > Spirochaetia > Treponematales > Treponemataceae > Teretinema. Next base: position 12,889 of record CAZGQQ010000043.1, on the reverse strand, counting down.
GGTTCGCGGGAATCCTGTACTACGATACGATAGTAGGGACGAGCCTTGCTCCCGAAACGCTTAAGTCTGATTTTTACACTCACTGCATATCCTCCTGGGTGTGTTAGCCCATAATTTCATCATGAATATATGAACCTTACTTATACCGGAAAAGAAAAAAACCGTCAATATAAGAACCATTTCATGAAGCAGCCCGTAGAATGCACTATACTCAACGGTATGGGTTGCCACTTGAGAACGGATAAATTTTTCCTGGTTAACGACCGCACCAGAGTTTGGGCCTTTGCGCTGAAAACAACAGTATTGTACCTCATATTCGGACTTTTATGGATACTCCTGTCGGATACCCTGGTCATGACCACAGTTCCCGACGAGCGAATCCGCAATATCATATTCATGAGCAAGGGCTTCCTCTATGTGATACTGAGCGCCGCCTTCCTCTATCACATATTTCACCGTTCACTGAAAAAACTGAGCGACAAGGAACAGGTAATCCGGGAGAGCAGGAATGAGCTTTCGGTCATGGTGTATTATGACACGCTCACCGGTCTATCCAACCGGCGCAAGCTCAACGAACGGCTGCCCGAGTTTCTCAAGGAGGAGTCGGCACAGGGGAAAGCCCTGTTTTCCCTGGATGTGGACAATATAAAACTGGTTAATGACACTATGGGACACACCTTCGGAGATTATCTCATATCGAAAATCGGGAGCAGACTGTTCGAAAATCTGCAAAAAGACGAAGAACTGTACCGTCTCGGCGGAGACGAGTTTCTCGTATTAACCCATTATTCACGCCTCGGAGACATCAAGGATCGGGCAACCGCCATCAACCACCTCTTTGACGCTCCGTTCTACATTGAATCTGTTCCCATTCACAGCTCGGCGAGTATCGGTATTTCAATTCACGCAATGCATGGAACAGATCCGGTTGAACTGCTCAAATATGCCGACATTGCCATGTACCAGTCCAAAAAGGAAGGGAAAAACCGGGCAGTACTGTTCAACATCAACATGATGAGCCCCATTTCCGAGCGTATGCGAATTGGGGAACAACTGCACTCGGCACTGGAGAATGGTGAGTTCGAACTGTTTATGCAACCGCAGATTTGTCCGACTAACGGAAAGATCACCAGTTTTGAGGCCCTCCTCCGCTGGAACAACCCGCGGCTCGGGCGCGTCCCGCCGGATATATTCATTCCGGTCGCGGAAGAGAATCATCTCATTCTTTTTATTGGTGAATGGGTACTCCGCGAAGCATGCCGGTTTATCCGTCGCATTCACACAAAGGGGTATGCGGATGTCGGCATTTCGGTGAATATTTCCATTTTGCAGCTCATCCAGAACAGTTTCCCCGCAGTCGTATTGCGTATTCTTGAGGAAACCGGATTAAAACCGGAACTTCTGGAACTGGAAATAACCGAAACCGTGCTCATTGAATCATTCCAACAGGTCAAACAACCGCTTGAAAACCTGCGAGCAATCGGCGTGGGCATTGCCCTCGATGATTTCGGCAAGGGGTATTCATCCCTGAGCTATCTCGAACAGCTGCCGATCAGTGTATTGAAGATTGACAAGACGTTTATCGACGGAATTGGCGAAACGGACGGGGATCACTCGCTGACCGGAAATATTGTAGGAATCGGGAAGAAACTCGGTCTTCAGGTTGTCGCGGAAGGCGTTGAAACAGCCGGTCAACTCAAATATCTCACCGACCAGCACTGCGACAAGATTCAGGGGTGGGTATTCAGCAAGGCACTTCCTCTGGACGAAGCGGAGCAGTTTGTTACCGACAATCTCGGACCCGCCAGCTAATCCACGGGTCCGGCGATTACATCCAACCCTGCCGGCTACACACGGGCATCACCGGTAAACCGCGCGAGGAAACTCTTCGTCCGCTCGCTGGCCGGATTCTCGATCACCGTTGCAGCAGGTCCCTCTTCCACAATGACGCCGTCATCCATAAAGATAACCCGGTCCGCAACATCGCGGGCAAAGAACATTTCATGGGTTACGATTACCATGGTCATCCTGTCCCGTGCGAGATCCCGGATCACTTTGAGAATTTCACCGGTAAGCTCCGGATCGAGGGCACTGGTGGGTTCGTCAAAAAACAGTACTTCCGGATCAAGGGCAAGTGCACGGGCAATTGAAACCCGCTGTTGCTGCCCGCCGGAAAGCTCGAAGGGGAAAGATTCTGCCTTGTCCGGGAGCCCCATTTTTTCAAGAAGGTCGCGGGCGCGCTGCTCCGCTTCCTTCCGGCTCCGGCGCAGCACCCGGATCTGTGCTTCGGTAATGTTCCGGAGCACCGAGAAATGCGGAAACAGGTTGAAATTCTGGAACACCAGTCCAACCTTGAGACAGATGGAACGCAGAACTGAGGCATGTGCATACACACTGTCGTTGACCATGTACTCTCCGCCGATCGATACTGACCCTGCGCTTACGGTTTCCAGATGGGTAATACAGCGAAGCAGGGTTGATTTCCCGGAACCGGACGGACCGATAACCGCCAGGACTTCACCCTGGTGGACTGAAAAAGAAATGCCGCGCAAGACTTCGAGTATTCCAAAGGTTTTTGCAAGATTCTCTACGCGGATTACTTCCATGATTCACCATGCTCCTTCATTTATCGGTAGTAGGAAAGCTTCTTTTCAAGGCGGGCAAAAACCAGCGACACCACCCAGTTCATGACAAAGTAAAAAACTCCGGCAACAAAGATGGGCATGGTTGAAAACTGGCGCGCTGACGCATTCTGTGCCGTCCGGAACAGTTCCGCGACACCGATTGTCTGGGCCAGCGCGGTATCTTTTACCAGGGTAATAACCTCGTTTCCTGATGCCGGAATGATACGCTTGATAACCTGGGGAAGGACGATACGGAAGAACGTTTGAGAGCGGGTAAAGCCGAGTACTTTCGCGGCTTCATACTGACCCGCAGGTATCCCGTCTATGCCGCCGCGGTAGATTTCCGCGAAATAGGCGGCATAGTTGAGTACGTAGGCAACAATCACCGCGATAAACCGGTTGAACGACACGCCAAGCAGATAAAACGGGGCAAAATAGACAAAAATGAGCTGCAGGATGAGGGGGGTACCCCGCATCACCAGCAAATACCCGTTTGTTACCGAACTGACGAGCCGGTTACGCGACATACGCGCAAATGCTACCGGAAGCGCCAGAGGCAGGGCAAACAGCAGGGTAAGGAAAAAAATCTCGAGAGAAACCAGGGTGCCCTGGAACATGGCGATAAGCATTTTAGTCATGTGAGCCCCCCGGTTTTCATGAGCAGGTCTTATTTACCAACGATTGAAATGTCGGCACCGAACCATTTTTTGGCGATACCGGCGATTGTTCCATCCGCTGCCATTTCTTCAAGGATGCGCTGTACCTCATTTCTGAGTGCGGCATCTTTTTTCCGGAATCCGATGCCGTATTCTTCGGCAGCAAGATCTTCCGAAAGAATCCGGTATGCTTTTCCCGAGCGGTTGATATTGTCATTGGCAACCATCAGATCCATGACAACCGCTTCCACACCGCGTGCTTCAAGATCCATGAGAGCAAGCAGATTGTCCTTGAACTCGACAACACCCTTGAGTGAAGCACGGAAATCCGCGGCATCTTCCAGTGCATTGGCAGCAGAAGATCCGGCCTGAAGACCGACGGTCTTTCCCTTGAGGTCCTTGAGCGTTTTGACCGGTGAGTCTTCCCGTACTACCAGAACCTGCGCGTTTTTCAGATACGGTTTGGTAAAGTTGATCATCTTTGCCCGTTCCGGGGTAATGGTGAATCCGTTCCAGATACAGTCGATATTACCGGTGTTGAGTTCCTGCTCTTTGGCATTCCAGTCAATCGGCTGAAGCTTGAGCGTTACCCCCATCCGTTTGGTAACTTCGCGGGCAAGATCAATATCGTACCCGACAATCTCGTTGTCTTCATTGCGGAAGCCCATCGGCGGGAAGGAATCATCGAGACCGAGTACAAACACGCCGGATTCCCGAATGGCGGCGAGTGAATTATCCTCGCCGGATTCGGCCTTGCCTCCGGCAAACACCAGTGCCGCGAAACACAGTACGGCAACAACACACATGGCTTTCTTCATGGTTTTCTCCTCTTCATTACTATTTCTTGTCCGGCCTTGTGCCGGACACAGCATCCACCGAAACTCAATGCCTGGTTCCCCGCAATGTTCTCGCCAGTTCTTTCCAGACCAGGCGGTCTTTTGAATCCAGGGAGGCAAAATCATCCTGGCGACCCCAGGCGGAATACTCTACAAAGCGTTTTGATCGTTCAAGGAGCGACTCGAACCGCTCACACTGAAAATCAAGCAGCCAGCGGGGAATTTTTTTGGTCATGGTGACAAGACGGCGGTAATGGGGAACACACAGACCTTCCGACGCGGTAAAGATCCTGATAAACTCTTCCTCACTCCGCTCGGAGAGGTACCCCAGAAACTCTCGTTCCACGCGGTCACTTTCCTCACAGGCAGGGCAGCTGCCCCTGAAGCGGGGGCTTCGCTTCCTGACAAGATCCGGCAGCATGGTACTCAGAACATCCACGCCCAGAATTGCAACCGCAAGCCCGTCACGAAACGATTCGAGATTGGCGGCGTGACGGTCGCAAAAACCGCCGGAAGCACGGTATTGAGCCCTGAATCCACGGTCGGAAACGTGCTCGAAAAGCATGTTGTCGATATACCGGTCTGCCCGCTCGTTGACGATACTGCACAGGGGACAGCCTTCTTTGGCGCACGCTTTTTCAAGCGCGAACCAGTTTACGTGTTTTTCGTTATTCACCTGGCCGCCTTATGTCAGATAATCGACCGCGTTTCGGGTCAGCCTGGCTCTGCCGATAACCTCGGCGACACGGACATGTTCGGGATGCACGGCATAGGCCTGGAGGTCTTCCGGGGAGTCAAATTCGCTCACAAGCACGAGATCGTCGGAAGCATCTGACGGAAGGGCATTGATGCCAACCTCAAGACGTTGTATGAGCGGAATCTTCGCCGGAAGGGCTTCGAGCAGTTCCTTCAGTTCCCGGCACACCTCGCTTTTCGGCTTGCCTTCAACGTCGTCCCGAATCTTCCACATGACAATATGGGTAAGCATTACTGCGGTCTCCTTGAATAAAATACTGGGTTGTCACTATACCACGTTTTTACAGGATATGATATCCTCTGAAACAGAAATCTGGTACAGCATGTATCAAACTCCAGGGAGAGAGTATGGGATCCGAAACGTTTTCAGAAATGTTTGAGAAAAGTCTCGCCGGCATGGACCGCCTTGCACCGGGACAGGCACTGACCACCGAAATCGTTGCCATTTCAGGCGACACCATTTTCTTGCAATTGAGCGGCAAGAGCGAAGGGGTGCTGGCTGCAGAAGAACTCACCGACAAGGACGGTGCACTCACCGTTTCTGTTGGTGATACCATAACCGTCCATTTTCTTGACGCGCGAAATGGCGAATACCGGTTTACTACCCGAATTTCAGGAGAATCCGCAAACCAGGACATGCTTGAACATGCCTGGAAGAACGGCATCCCGGTCGAAGGGGTGGTAGAAAAGGAAATCAAGGGTGGCTACGAAGTACAGATCGGCAAAACAAGAGCTTTTTGCCCCTTCTCCCAGATGGGCGGCCGCCAGGGCAGCGATGAATCGCCGGTGGGACGGCATCTTTCCTTCAAGATTACCGAGTACAAGGATAACGGCCGAAACCTGCTGGTGTCCAACCGGGCCATACTGGAAGACGAAAAGAAGGACAGCATCGCCGAGCTGCGGAAAACCCTCCGTGCCGGCGAAACAGTCTCCGGTACTATTACCTCGATAGAATCATTCGGTGCCTTTGTTGATATCGGCGGGTTCCGCGCACTCCTGCCCGTCTCCGAAATATCACGGAGCCGCGTTGACGATGTATCGTCGGTACTCTCCCCGGGTCAGACAATTGAAGCAGTGATTCTCCAGATGGACTGGGATCGCGAACGGGTATCATTGAGCATGAAGGAACTTGAAGACGATCCCTGGACAACCGCCCGGGACAAATACCCCGCGGGATCCCGGCATACCGGAACCGTGGTGCGGGTAACCGACTTCGGTGCTTTTATTTCGCTTGAACCCGGCCTCGACGGGCTCCTCCATATCTCGGAACTCCGGGGAGATAACCGCTCATTCGCGATTAAAAAAGCGGTAAAACCGGGAGAAACGCGCACCGTTGAAATTCTGGATGTCGATGTGGCAAACCGGCGCATGTCTCTCCGGCAGGTGTCCTCGCTGGAAGAGGACAAGACCGCACAGGTCTACCTTGCCGGCGATACGGTATCGGACACATACAATCCTTTTGCGAATCTGCTCAAAAAGAAAGAAAAGTAGCACGCCCGAATCAGGCAGGCCGCCAGGAGATTTCAAGGGTACAGTACTCGGTATCCTCCGAATACACCCGGTGGCGGCTTGTGCCCTCCCCCGTTTCCGTACTCACAAACGCCACGGATCCGGGAGTGAGCTCCCGGCGGTATTGTACCCGCGCCGCCGCGGGAACGTTTCCCCGAATGAATTCTTCCGGCAGGGAATCGAGCGCCCATTGAATGTAACGGATATTGTTCACATGACCGTTGGTATCAATGTCGCTGTATGAAGACCGCACGGTCTCAGGAACGGCTCCCTCCGGTATACCAATTGAAGGAACATCCTCTATGGCGATGAACGCAGCGGCCTCTTCCGTCGCCGGGAACTTTTCGAGCTGGTCTTCCGGGATACGGATTGGCCGGCGGCGTATCGTGTCTACCAGAAGCCAGTTTGACCGCCCTTCAGCGAGAACCGTACCGTCTTCGGCCCGCAGGCGGAACTCGCGGTCTGCCATGAATGACTTCATGGCGTGCACCCGTGTTTCAACAAGCACGACATCTCCAAACAACGGCAGGTCGTTGACCGTCACATCCCACTTAATGAGCATCCAGCCGCAGTGATTCTTCTCATAATAATCGAGATCAAGCCCCCGCTCCGTACTGTGCAGGATGGCGATATCTTCAAAATACTGGATAAGGGCCGGCAGGGTCAGTCTCCGGTCTGCGCCTGCTTCGTAGTAATGAACCAGATACTTCCGGCTGAATTGCATGGGGTTCCTCCTGATGAATGCGCGTAGATTTAATGATATACTTGGTATATGTCATACCGCTACCATATCACAGCACGGTGTTTTATGCATGCCGTCGCGCTCCTTGTCCTCCCGTTCTGTCTACTGCTCACGGCAACCGGCTGTGCGTCTTCACCCCGGCTGGGCGTATCACGGGTGCGACAGGTAACCATTGAAATCCCCGATCTTCCCGCATCCCTTGCAGGATATCGTATTGCCTTTGTGTCAGACATCCATTACGGCAACCGTTTTTCCACCGGGCGCCTTGAGCGCCTCATTGCATCGATTAATGCATCAGACCCCGATGTAATTCTTGTTGGCGGGGACAACACGCTCGGCACCGCAGAAATAGCACCCTTTGCCCGTCTCGCCGGAAAACTCGCGGCACGGCACGGCGTGTATGCTGCACTGGGCAACCATGACTTCTACAACAGCAGAAGTCTGTCAATTCGGACCCTGCGCGAAGAAGGAATTGTCGTACTGGACGAGACCCTCATTGAAACCCCTGCAGGTCTCACGATTGCCGGCATCAATGATCTTCGTGATATCTACCCGGTCATGGGGCGGTTTCGGGACATACTCGAACCTGATGCGGTAACGGTGCTCATTTGCCACAACCCGGATTTCGCGGAAGAAGGAGACCTTACCCTCTTCGATCTTGTCCTTTCGGGTCATACCCACGGCGGTCAGATAACCCTGTTTGGCTACGCGCCGGTTATTCCTTCCGCATACGGGCAAAAGTACCGGACCGGTACCGTATACTCCCGGGGAACCCCGGTTGTCATTTCAAATGGGGCCGGCTACAGCGGATCCGGTATCCTCAGATTTCGGCTTTTTGCACCGTCAGACTTTCTTCTTGTAACGTTACAGCCGAAGCTCCCCGGGTCAGATCACTAACCGCAGTGCACAGGGTTTCGGCAAACTCTGCCGGGATCCGGCCCGAAAGCGATACCCCGGTGGCAAAATCTTCATGATCGAGCTCGACCCGCAGTTCCGTCATCTTCCTCCGGAGCGGCTCATACACGTCGTAGGGAACGGTACAGGAAAAAGAGCGCGTATGAACCAGCGGTACGGTGGGAACCCGTTCCAGCACCGCTTTCGCAGATTCTGCATATGCCTTCACCAGCCCGCCGGTGCCGAGTTTGGTTCCACCGAACCAGCGGGTAACCGTGAGCAGAATATTGGTTATACCGGAACCCTTGAGAACATCCAGCACCGGACGCCCCGCGGTTCCCGAAGGTTCGCCGTCGTCGGAGCAACCAAGGATTTCTCCCCGTTCTCCCACCACGAACGCATGTACCACATGGGAAGAATCGGCATGCTGTTCCTTGCGCATCCTGATCCCGGCACGCGCCGTCTCCTGCGATGTGACCGGGACAGCCTCTGCGAGAAAACGGGAATTCTTTATGACAAGCTCTACCGAAGCATTGTGTACAGGGGTCAGCATATTACTTGCTCGTCATGTTGATGACATCGGACCAGCTATCCGGGATTCCGTTATTGAGCAGTGTTTTGACCCGGTCAAGAAACACTTTTGTCGGCTGATCGTCCGGATCAAGAGCCGCACATTTTGTAAACAGATGCAGGGCATCGGAAAACTTTTTTGCACGGTATGCGTCAATTGCATAATTGAATCGGTCAGCAAGCGCTATCTGCGGGCCTTCCGCTTCAGCACGAACGGCCATGATATTATACAACTGTACCGGTGTATCGATTCCCACTACCCGTACCCGGTCGAGCTTTCTGCCGAGAAACAAACCACCCGTTGCATTCCAGGTCGACTCCGACGCGAGAATCCAGGTTCCGTATTGCTTGTTGACTCCTTCCAGGCGAGCGGCAAGATTTACATCATTTCCCATGATGGTATAGTTCATCTTGTTGTCCGTACCCATGTTGCCAACAACCATGGGGCCGGTATTGATACCGATTCTCGTATAAATGGGCATGGGCGTTTCACCGGCAGCGAGCATGTCCTCGTTGAGCTTTTGCTCTGCCTGTTTCATCCGCACCGCGGCAAGACAGGCCCGGGAAGCGTGATCGGGCAAGTCGAGCGGAGCACCGAAGAAGGATACAATCGCATCTCCGATATATTTGTCTATGGTTCCCTTTTGATCCAGAACAATATCACTCATGACCGTCAGATACCGGTTCAGGATTTCTACCAGATGTTCCGGTGTTACCTTCTCCGACAGCGTCGAAAAACTCTTGATGTCGGTAAAGAGTGCGGTAATCTGTTTTTCATGCCCGCCAAGCCTGAGAAGGGTTGGATCCTCGACAATCTGGTTTACAACATCTGAAGAGAGATACATGGTAAACGCCTTTCGGAGAAAGCGCTTCTCCTGTTCCGAAAACACAAACCGGAGGATGGAAACCAGGAGAAAGGTGGTAAAGACAGAAAGAAGCGGAACAAAAACCGGCAGATAGATGTTGAATACTGCCATGAGAACAACCACAAGGGCAAAAACCAGTACGGTAGAAGAGGTACCCAGCAGCATGCGCCCGCGAAGTGACTTGATCCGGCGGTAGGTCAACGCGTTTATATAACAAAACAGGAAAGCAACCAGCCAGGAAAACCAGCGGGGCAAGGGGGTAATCAACTGCCGGCTCATGATGGTGTTGTAAATATTTGCGTGGGTTCCCACATTGGGATACACTTTTTCAAACGGGGTCACGCCAAGATCTGATGTTCCAACTCCATTGTATCCGATTATGCAAAACCGGTTTGCGCAGAACTCCCCGAGCCGGGCGTCCTGTGCGCGGTACAAGGCGAGATCTTTACGGTATATATCAAAATTACCGCGGATATCCTCACTCATCCGGGTATAGGTACTGTCACCGGTAGAGACGGCAACCCGTTCAAGCGTGTCATATATTTCGGTATCAAAACCGCCTTCCAGAAATTCACCGTAATCCGAGAAAAAGGAAGCCCTTGCGGCAAAATACTCGTTATAGTCCTCCTTCTCTTCTGCCAACAGCGCCGCCTTCCATGTTTCCAGGTCGCGGTACGCCGCGTGCAGCCAGAGAGCCGCCTCGTGATACGAAAGATATCCCTGTGCAGTACGAATACCCATGGACTCAAGAGCCACAAGGTTGTCTATCAGTTTTTCCTCAAGTTCATCGCAATATTTGAAGGCATACACGGAAATACTGGAAAAACTTCCCAGCTCGGGGGCATCCTTCACGGAAAACTTTTTCTTGAGCCAGTTGATCAGCAAACGGCCATCTTCATCGAGCGGCAGTACAACATCGCTCCGTATCCCCGAAGCAGGGTTTTCCGGGTCGAGAGCATTCTCCAGCACAAGACGGTAATCCTTGCGGACAATACGTTCGGGATCAAGAATATCAATGATGGGGGCAAAAACGAGCTGCGGCACATACGCCCCTTCATGTTCAACGAGCAGCGGCATGCGGCGGCGCACACCGTCTTCATCAACATACACATTGGGGAATCCGGCTCCGGCAATCCGTTTTAGCAGCGGGAGAATCGCCGGAGATATACCCCGTTCGAATTGACTGTCCCTGAGTGTTTTCTCGTTTTCTACGTTTATGAGCCGTCTGGGGTCATCAACCCGCGTTATGAGCAAATTGTCCCGGGCATACTCTTCGGCAGCCACAGCCTCATCATTTTCATTGATTCGCTCGGTGTTTATGGTCAGATACGCATGATCAAAAAAGGCAAGGGCATCGGCAAAGTAGCCATCATTGTCGCGAAAAATATTTCCGGTAATTGAGCTTGAAAGTCCGCTCATTCTCGAATCTATGAACGCGACAAGATCGGCAGATACTTCCGGAACATAGTCGCGGGGGATGCTGCCGTCATGAACCGCAGCTGAAAACTCATTGAGATAGGCGAGTATTTCTTCCTGAACCTCACGATACTCTTCGGGAAACTCGTTTCGTACGTATGAGCGGTTTACTCCGGTTTGACCGGGCGAAAGATACTCAATATCAAATACGGCATGGGTGCCTCCGGCTTCCCTGAGACGGATGAGCGTATCTGCGAGCACATCCCGGCTCCAGGGCCATGCTCCGATTTCTTCTATGGCGGCATCATCGATATTGACCAGCAATATGTCATCACGTTCCCGGGGAGCGGGTTTTAGATGGAGCAGCGTATCGTACATGCCGTATTCGGTAACTATTCCGGAATGGGTAATGGACAGCAGAACGAATACAAGCAGGGCAATGGCACCGGAAAAGTATTCCAGCTTTTTCTTGAACAACTCCGCGATAGACTTTATATATTCCACACAACACTCCTTCCCGAAAGGATCCCGGTCTGCAGTATAGCATACACCGAAATACCGGTAAAATTGTCGAAAAGCGTTTTTTTTTCTCCATTTTTGCAGTATACTTATAGCCAAGAGGAGTCGTTATGAATCCTTGTAAAAAGTGGCACAACCATCCTTTTGGCCGGACGATCCGGCATGATGAGCCAATCTTCCCGATTAAGGAGAATGCACCATGAAAAAGATTGCAGCCTGTTTCGCGTGCATGCTTTTCTTGTTTCCGGTATTCAGCCAGTCGGCTGCGGTCATGTCCGACATACTGGAAAAAGAACAGGCATCGTACGGAGACTTTTCGTATCTTGTTGCAGCCGAAGCCGGCCGGGAGGCAACCCTCCCCGAAGCCTTCGACTGGTGTACACAGTTTGAAAGCTTCCCCGGCAGCAGTACCCTGGACAGCGCCATTACCGCCAAAACGGTATCGTTTTTTCTCATGAGCAACTATGACCTGCCCGGCGGGCTGATGTGGTCGGCAATGCGAAATGCTCGGTACGCCTGGAAGGAACTGAAAGCGAACGGATTCTGGAAGCAGGGAATGGATCCGGATCACATACTGAGCGGACGCGAACTGATACAGGCACTGAACCGGTTTGCCGACATGTTCCCGGAAGCCCGGCTTCGGGATCTGCACCGTGATGACGGGGAGGAACAATGATGCGAATACACCGAATTACCGTAGTTTTTACCGCAATACTGTTCTGTGCGGTATCCCCGCTCGTAGCTGCGGATTATGGTCTTGAACTCATGAACAACGTCGGCGTAACGAAGATGGATGACGCAGAATTGTTCACCGAACACAAGGCAACGCTGTGGGGCACCATTCCGTTCGATAACGGAAACACCCGTTCTCTGGCCGTCGAAGGCAGTTTTTATGCGTCCCGACCGGCCGGTATTGACGAGTTTGAATACTATCTTGACATTGACCTGTTGCGTTTCTCGGTAACTGCCCGGGACGATGAAACCGGCATGATGCTCTTTGATGTCGGCCGTTTCCCGGTTTCGGACATTACCGGAAAAATCCTGAATCAGGGTATGGACGGTTTCAATCTGGAACTGGTACAGGGATTCGGCAATCTTGCCTTCTTTGCCGGATACACGGGTCTTCTGAACGCGCGGCAGGAAGAAACGCTCATGACGGTAGATGACTCCATTGACGCTGCCACCGACGACATCTATGCCCTCGGCGCACAACGCGTTGTGGGGAAAGCCGTACTGCATATACCGGAACTGTTCGCCGGCACCGATCTTCTGTTCCAGGCCATGGGACAGTATGATCTGCGGGATCAGCTTGACCCGGATGCCGCGGAAATAATGCATACCGTGTATGGAACCGTTATGCTGACCGGAGCGGTCAATCCGGCACTCTTCTATACCGTTTCGGGAACATTCCAGACCGGCATTCTCGATTCCGATGATACCTACTCACTGCACAGCATTCTTGCCGTGGGCCGTCTGGACTATTACCCCGTTCCCGCCACCC
>CAZGQQ010000042.1:0-14833 GCA_964527175.1 uncultured Treponema sp. | reverse complement strand
CTGGATCCTCATCACCTACATTGAGCAATCGGCTCGCAACCCATTCTCTGAAGTCAGACTCAGGGTAGCCGGGATCGATCAAATATTCTTCAAGGACTGGACCGGCGTACGATTTAGGATCGCCATACCAAATGCTGTTGCCATACCGTATTAGATCACAATACCATACGTTATCTACGTACCAGATAGGATCTCCATACCATTCATCAAAGGCATCACTGTACTCGCGATAAAGCACTCCGTTTATTGACAGATCTCCGTTTTCAACGATAAACCTAAGTTTTTCATTAAAGTTTGCTACATTCATCACCACCCCATTGCCAATAACCACAACGGCACCGCGTTGCCAGCCGGATAATCGCTGTCGTCGCGGATGACAAAATTAGCGCTTTTGGTCTTCTTCGAGGGGCCGCCAACTTCAATCTTCAGCTTCTGCATACCCTGCACAAAGGGTCGTGTGATTACGAAATCGCCCGTCGAATCATCCTTTGTCGTTTCAACCATCCATCCAGCGTCAGCGCAAAGGGAGGCTACGAGGGCTTCTCGTGCCGTTCCAAGGTTTCCGCGAAGCATGGAATAAAAAGCCGGGTCGGCGAAGAAAAGTTTGTCCCCGGCAGATTTTGCCTTGGTATCGTTCTCGGTCCGGACTATCCGCAAAACGCCAACCGATTCCATCACATTGAGAATCTGATAGAGCTTATCAGCTCCAATTCCCCAGTCAGCGCAGAGTGAACGTACCTGGAGCCGGGGAATGTTTGATGCGGCAAGCGTGCCGGTTATTGCTTTCATAAGCCTGAGATTTCCGTCCGTAATGTTTGGAAGAAAAAAAGGAACATCGGAATACAGGGTTTTGTCGAGAACGGCGAGCATTCGCTCCTTAAAATTGCCTTCTACGTAAAACGGTCGTGTTCCAAAGGAACGGTACTTCCGGAAGGAATTAAGAATTGCGGACGTTGGCTCCACGGGAAGGTTCCCCGAAGAGCTGAAAGGATCGCACACAGGATAGTCCACACCCGTCTCGAGAAACAGATATTCGCGGAATGAAAGAAGCGGCATGCGAATCGGCACATAACGACGGGATGTGTCACCAAGCCCTGTGCGCAGGACAAGGGCAGACGAATCGCTCACCCAGAGGCGGTGCGAGGGAAAATCATCATACAGTGCTTTCAGGTGAAGGCTCCAGTCTCGCGCAAAATGAACCTCGTCCACAATCACGCCCTCATAGCCGGCCATGAATATGGACTTTACCGTCTCATAGAGCGGCTCTCCCGCGAGCATCGGATTGTCCGCAGAAAAATAGAGCATTCGGCTCTCTTGAGCATGATACAGGAGAAAAGTCGTTTTCCCTACGCCCCGGGAACCGGTCAAAAGAATAGCACGGGGAACCATGGCGCTTCCCGAAGCAAGCGCTGCATATTCCCGGCTAAACGGCCTTATTCGTAGGGGAAGAGAAGCGATCCGTCGGCTCATGGCCGTCTCGAGTTCAGATATGGTGCGAGCATCCATATCTGATATGGTAATGCCCTATTGTTCCTGCGTCAAGAACATTTATCCATATTTGTTCCTGTCACAGGAACAGTATTTGGCAAGGAACAAAGTAAACGCAGCAGAAAACCGAATTTTTTTCAACAATTTTGCTAGCAGTACAAAAAAAAAGCCGTTCCGGGGTTACCGGAACGGCTGTCAACGAGGCGCCGAGCAGAATCGAACTGCTGCATAAAGGTTTTGCAGACCTCTCCCTTACCGCTTGGGTACGGCGCCATGTTATATAGTGTTTGCTGAATATACCAAAACACGCGCCTTTTGGCAAGCGCCTGGAAAAACGGGTGTTCAAATTCTCCGTGATGCGCTACCATATTATTGGGTGGTCTACATGAATGAAATGAAACCGGTACTCACATCAACAGTCAAAAACGGAGAAGCATACTATACCCTGGTCTGGTCACCGTTGAAAAAAGCGGACAAGTACGAAATTACCCTCAAGGTACCCTCCGTTGCCGGCCTTTTCGAGCTGTACCGCATGGATGAAAGCAAGAAACTCAATCTCCTTTCTGTAACCCATGCCTGGTACGGCGGATTACGAAGCCAGCTCCGCGCCGCTGTAGACCCGGACGCCACAAGCGATCCGGTCAGGATTGCCGAACTTGAAGACGCGGAGCTCTACTACCGATACAGCATGTCAGAATCTTTCCCCAACATTCTCGATGTCGTCTGGTTCCTGCACAGCACCTATTTTCCCGACGATGTCCGGGTTGAACACTCCGGCCGCTATCCGAGAATGTACCTGAACGAAAAAGCCCCCGACAAAATTTACTGGCTTGACTGAACCACACAACACTCCGTACATTATATCTATGGAAACACTGTACGATATGATAATTATCGGCGCCGGGCCTGCGGGCCTTTCGGCAGCCCAATATGCCGGACGTTCCAACCTGAAAACCCTTGTCATAGAAGAAAAAAGCGAGGGAGGACAGGCAGTTCTCATAGACCGTCTGGAAAACTATCCCGGTATTGTTGAACCCATTAACGGGTTCGACTTCGCCCAGAACATGAAAAAACAGGCTGAACAGTTTGGCGCGGAGTTTGCCTATGGCAAGGTGACCGGGCTGGGCAGAAAAGACAATGTATTCGTTGTTCCCCTTGAATCTCCCGAAGAGAACCCGATCACCTACCAGGCCCGAACAGTCCTCGTGGCAACCGGTGCGGAGCACCGCCATCTCGGAGTTCCCGGTGAGGAAGAATACTACGGAAAGGGTGTTTCCTATTGCGCCACCTGCGACGGTCCTTTCTTTAAAAATCGCCATATCGTAGTCGTAGGCGGCGGAGATGCTGCGTGCGATGAAGCAGGATTCCTTGCCCATGTTACCGACCGGGTAACCATCATTCACCGGCGCGACGAATTCCGCGCCCAAAAGGCTATCGCCGAGCGGACAATCAAGAATCCCCATATACGAACCCGTTTCAATACCGTTGTTACGGAAATTCTCGGTGACGGGAACAAGGTTACCGGGGTCAAACTGGAAAACGCGCAAACGAAAGAGGCGGAAACACTTGCGTGCGATGCCGTGTTTGTCTTTATCGGTATGATACCGCGAACCGAACTGGCAGCCCTTGCCAAGAAGGATGCCAATGGCTATCTCGTTACCGACGAGCATATGCAGACATCCATCAGGGGTCTCTTTGCCGCCGGAGACATCCGGGCAACCCCATTCAGGCAAATCATAACCGCGGCCGCGGACGGAGCCGTAGCGGCTCATGCTGCCGCGAACTGCATAGACGAACAGCGATGCGGAATTTCGTAAGGAATCCGCTCGCAGCGGCTCTAGTGGCAGCTGCGGGGATCCTGATAACGGGACTTCTTGTATCAACAGCTGCCGCGCGTGGAACCGAACCCGATTTTTGGGATCCGGTGCCGAATCATGAACTTGCGGAAAACATCCTCTCGCACATGACGGACGAAGAAAAGCTTGCCCAGATGCTCATGTTCGGCTGGGCGGGTCTTGACCCCTCACCGCTGGTTGTTTCCTGGGTGGAAGATCGTTCCCTTGGCAGCATCAAGATATTCGGATGGAATACCGACGACACCCACAAGGTCGCCAAGGCCATAACCCAGCTTCAAAAAAAGGCTTCAAACAACCGGTTTGGCATACCGCTTTTTGTCGCTACCGACCAGGAAGGCGGCTGGATCCGGCATGTAAAGGGCCGAACATCGGAGACTCCCGGAAATTTGGCGATCGGTGCGAGCGGATTGCCGGCAGATGCCTGGTATTCCGGCTACTACATCAGTCGCGAACTTGCCGCACTCGGCATCAATCTCAATTTTGCCCCAACGGTAGATCTGTACACCGACCATGATTCCACGGTTATCGGCACCCGTTCCTTCGGTGAAGATCCCGAAGGAGCCGGAATTCTCGGAGCGGCGTTTGTTGCCGGCAGCCGGGCGGCAGGAGTCCTTACCACGGCCAAACACTTTCCCGGACACGGTCACACCGGCATGGACAGCCACGGACATATGCCGGTTATCCGGATCGATGAGAAAACCCTGATCGAACGGGAACTGGTCCCGTTCAGACATCTGGTTGAAGCCGGTGTACCGGCCATCATGGGCGGACATCTTTCTTTTCCGGATATTACCGGGAACCGCACACCGGCAACCTTTTCATCCTGGTTTCTGGACGAATTGCTCAGAAACAAGATGGGTTTCCAGGGGCTCATCATCACCGACGATATCATGATGAACGGGGCAACCGCGTATGCCGGTTCTGTCTCACGGGTGGTGGAACTTGCCATTGCTGCCGGAAACAATATCGTCGAGTCGTCAACAACACCGGCGTTTTCTGATCCGTTGTGGTGGAATTCCCTGGAGGAAATGAAAAACAACCCTTCTTTCAAAGCCCGTGTCGATGACTCGGTTCGCAGGGTACTCATGGCAAAACTCGCATACTTCAAGGGAGAGAACCCGGTGGGCATCTATCCCGACATGGATACAATAGACGCCCGTATTCCCGATCCGGACAGTGCAGGATTTTTTCAGTCACAGGCGGTCCGGTCAGTTACCGTTATCAGGGAGACCCGCTCACCGCGTGTATCTCCCGACGATCAGTCGGTTCTCATCGCCAGCCAGTTCTCGTCGTTTCTGGATATTGGACAAAAACGCTTCCCGGAGGCGTCAATTTACGGTATCAACGACCAGCTCAGCAGGGTTGCAAACCATTATGACACCATCATCTTCTGTCTTTCCAGCAACTATTCCCTTTCGGTTCTCAAGAAACTTCACCATCTGAAAGACCGTATCATCGTTGTGTCCGCTATGTCGCCGGTTCTGTTAACTGAAGTTCCCTGGGTTGAAAGCGCCATCGCCGTGTACAGCTACTCACCCTGGTCATTTACCGCCGCCTTCGGATCTCTTGCCGGAGACTTTGAACCGACCGGAACCATGCCGCTCAAGGATATTGAATGAAACGACGAATTCATTCTCTTTCACCGGAGTTATTCCCCCTCTGCCGGGATTTTCTTCGTGACCGGGAATATTGTTGTGTTTCGCTCATGGCAGCGTTTATGGAGTTTCAACCGGCCCATTTCCCCAGAAGTCAGCGGAATTCTTTTGCCATCCTCACCGCTGAACCGCAAAGCGGGTCTCCGGTAATTGAAGGGGTGCTTCATCTGACACCCGGCGGTACGCTCCTGCACCTTCTGGATCTTTCAGCCCTCGAAGGCGACTATATTGAACCGCTTTTTGCCTGGCTCAGACACAAACGAGTGTTTAGCATCCTTGGTACAACGACAGAAACCACTTTTCTTGAAGCACTTATAGCTCGCGACATATCGCGCACCGTAGAGTATGACCTGATGACCCTGGACAGGGTACCGCCAAAAGAGGCAGCCGTACTCCCGGCTCTTTCTGCAAACAGGAAGCACGCAGGTAGTGGACACGGCATCCGTCGGGTTCATCCGGCAGATGCCGAAATGCTCCTTCCCCTGCAAATGGGTTACGAGCGGGAAGAAGTACTCGCTCCGGGCTGTTATCCGGATGAACAACGCTGTCTTTCCGTATTCAAACTGGCACTGGCCCGGCAGGTTGTTTTCGCGGCATTCTACGGGGACACCCCGGTTGCGAAAGCGGGAACCAATGCCTGCGGAATACACTGGGATCAGCTTGGCGGTATTTATACAAAACCGGAACTCCGGGCAAACGGTATAGCGTCCGCACTGGTAGCACATGTTGTACACAACCGGATCGAAAATGGCAAAAAAGTGGTACTTTTTGTCAAAAAGGACAATATATCCGCACAGAAAGCGTATACCAAAAACGGTTTCATGGTCCGCAGCCCCTTCAGAATCGCGTATTACTGACTTTTTGACACTTTTTGTCAGTCAAGGTGTTGAATTTCAGGATTTTTGATTATACTTAAATACAGCATCATCGCAGATGTACAGAGGGGTTGTGTTCATGGCGCCAGTACTTGTAGTTGAAGACAATGAGATAAACGCAGAAATTATTGTGACCCTGCTTAACGAAAGCGGAATTCCGAATGAACTGGCTGTTGACGGTCTTGAGTCAGTGGAAAAATGCATTTCAAAGCCGAAAGATTATTTTTCACTCATTCTGATGGATATTCATATGCCCCGCATGAACGGATACGAGGCTGCAAAAAAGATAAAAACCGAACTGGGTGTTACGGCTCCGATTATTGCCCAGACAGCCACACATACAACCGAAGCGTCGGTTTATGAACACCGGAGCTATATTCGGGATTATCTGTATAAACCCTTCAAACCGGCACAGCTGTTCGAGCTTCTCGAAAAATACATCCCGCAGGATTAGTCAGTTTTTTGGTTTCCCGAGCTCAATGGACCGGTTCCATGCGGCGAGGGCAGCCGAAATGACGGACGAACGAAAACCGGTCGCTTCAAGCGCTTCAACAGCCGCAATGGTTGTTCCCCCGGGAGAGCACACGGCATCCTTGAGCATGGCAGGGTGTGTTCCTGTCTTCAGAACCATGTCTGCCGCACCTTTGAGCGTCTGGGCGGCGAACCGGATTGCCTGATCCCGGCCCAGCCCCATCCGCACCCCGGCATCTGAAAGAGCTTCAATGAACAGGAAGCCGTATGCCGGGCCCGAACCTGAAACCGCGGTCACCGCATCCATGAGCTTTTCATCCATCCGCTCGGCAATTCCCGCTCGGGAAAGAAGCCGCTGAAGTTCCTGCACCTCAGGGGCCTGGATGGAAGCCTCCGGTGAAACCGCTATCATGCCGCTTCCCACTGAAGCCGGAGTATTCGGCATGATTCTGATAACCCGGGCGCTGTTCCCGGCACTTTTTCGTATGGCATCCATCGGTACCCCGGCAGCCATGGAAACGAGAATGGTTCCGTCATCAAGAACCGAAGACAATTCCGAAAGAACCTCATGAATATACTGGGGTTTCACTGCAAGAAACACATAATCGCACCGTTCGGCAATTTCCTGTGCGCTTTTTGCCACAAGAGCACCGCTTTTACGGGCAAACGCTTCGGCTTTAACCGCATCGGTATCGTACACGAGAACCTGCTCGGGGCCGGTCACCGCAACAACAGATTCCATGAGGGCCGAACCCATCACACCGGTCCCGATACATCCTGCCTTTATTCGTTCCATTGTCCGCTCCTTGCCGTAGTCCTATTTGTCCAGAAAGATGGTTCCCAGTCTGCTGCCGTCAACCAGCGAAGAAAGGCAGCGGGGAGCACTACCGTTGGCCAGGAGCATGGGAATACCGTACGAGGTTACTTTTTCGGCCGCTTCCAGTTTTGTTGCCATGCCGCCGGTACCAAAACTGTTGGAAGAACCGATCAGTATGCTTTTGCGTAATACCGCAATATCGGGAACAACCTCGATAAGCTGTGCATCGTCGTGCTCCTTGGGGTTTTTGTCATATACCCCGTCGATGTCACTGAACAGCATCAAGAGATCCGCGCCCCAGAGAATTGCGGTAAGCGCGCTCAGATTATCATTATCGCCGATCTTTATTTCCTCGGTTGACACCGAATCGTTTTCGTTAATTATCGGCACCACACGCTCGTCCACCAGGGTAAAAAGGGTATTGCGCATGTTGAGGGTTCGGTAATCATCCTGGAAGTCATCCTTGGTAAGCAGGAGCTGTCCAATATGAATTGAACGTCCGGCGAAGGCTTGCCGCCAGTTGTCCATGAGCTCAACCTGTCCTATGGCACAGAGCGCCTGGCGATAATGAATGTCACGCTTGCGTGCCCAGCGATCCAGTGTTGATATGCCCGCAACCTGGGCGCCGGAAGAAACAAGCACTATTTCCTTGCCGCTTTCGATGAGATCGGCGCACTGGGATGCAAAATCATGCATGAATTCGCGGTTAATGGTGCCGTCTTTCTTGGCGAGGGTATTTGACCCCACCTTGATGACAATCTTCCGCGCAGCACGTATGGCTTTTTCGATCATGGCCGGACATGTCCTTCACCGTCTATGAGGTATTTGATGGTCGTGAGCGCGGTGAGACCCATGGGGCCGCGTGCATGCAGCTTCTGGGTACTGATTCCCAGTTCCGCACCCATACCGAACTCGCCGCCGTCGGTGAAACGGATTGAGGCATTCACGTACACACAGGCGGAATCAATCCGCTGTTGAAAACGCCGGGCATTGGTCCGCGATTCGGTGATGATGGATTCTGAATGTTTGGTGCTGTGCGCGTTGATATACGCGATAGCGTCATCAAGGGAATCAACAACACGAATGGCCATACAATAATCAAGAAATTCAAAGCCCCAGTCCTCATCAGAAGCGGGTACAACATTCTCCGAACCCTGCAGAATGGCATAGGATCGATCATCACAGCGAAGCTCAACACCGCCAGACCTGCCGGTCTTTTGCGCATATTTCTCAAAGGCTGCCTTGAGGGGAGGAAGAATCTCGGCGGCACGCGAGGCATGAACCAGAAGGCACTCGAGCGCATTGCAGGCGGCAGGCTTTTGAATTTTGCTGTTTTCCGCTATCGCCACCGCCATACCGGCATTGGCAGTTTCATCGATATATACATGACACACACCGGAGCCGGTTTCAATGACCGGCACACGGGCGGTTTGAACTACACGCTGTATGAGTGCAGCTCCTCCACGAGGAAGTGCGACATCAATCTTTCCTACGGCATTGAGAATCCAGTCAACATCGGCATACCGGTCCCCCTGCACGGGCGGCTCGGAAAGGGCGACCGCATCGGTCTCTCCACCGGCAGCAGACAGTCCTTTCCGGATGGCGGATACAATGGCGCGGTTTGATTCGAGTGCTGATGAACTGCCCCGCAGGAGAACTGCATTTGAGCTTTTATAGGCAAGCGCGAACGCATCCACCGTCACATTGGGGCGCGATTCATAAATTACGGCAGCAACACCGAGCGGAACACGAACCTGGCGTATCTGTAACCCGTTCGGAACCGACCAGCCTGAAGGAATTTCACCAATGGGATCTGTTTGGGATGCGAGTTTCCCTATCGCCGAAATGATATCGTTAAGACCGGCATCATCAAGGGACAGGCGTGCAATAAGGCTTTCCTTCATGCCGCCGGTTCGCGCCTGTGCAACATCACGCGCGTTGGCAGCAAGGATTTCCTTCCTGGCTGCATCGAGAGCGTCGCCGACAGCAAGCAATGCACGGTTTTTCTGCTCGGCAGTACACTGGGCAAGCCGATCCGAAGCTGCACGAAGACGTGAACAAACAGCATCGAGATTCATGGGTAACTCCTAGAAATTCGCCAGGAAACAGATACCAAGCAGCACCGCAGCCCGGCACTTTTCTTCAGACCACTCCTTGTGGGGAGGCAAGCTGTTTATATAATACCAGAAAAATCCGAAGTCGGGATCAATACGAACCGCATATTCAAGGAAGGAATCACTTTTTGCCAGAGAACCAAACAAAAGGTACACGACATCATGCAGAACCGGAAGAAACTCTGAAAGGGACGTATGATAATCATGCCGGGAAAGGTTTTTGCACAAACCGGCGATACGGTTCAGCATTTCTTCTTTCAGAGATTCGTCAGCTTTTTCCACCCAGGTTTTCTGTACCAACAACTCAAGGTTCTTCTGAAATCCGGTAACAAGAGACTTTTCCGCTTCATCGCGTACAGCATCCTTCTTTGCTACGATCGCCTTGAACGTTCCGGTATCGCCAAAAGCTGCGGCCAATTGAACCGCGCTGGCCGAAAGACCGGAATCATCGGTTGAAGCGGTGAAACGGGGCAATACTTTCGTCGCTGCTGTTTTGACGACATTCGGTATGGCGTCATCATTTTCGAAGATGGAAGTTTGCATACCTAAAATTGGCTTTTTATGACTCTTTTGTCAAGGGTTCGGGACTGCTACCAAAATTGTTGAAACACATCGCAACGCTTTCTTTCTTATTGACGAGTAAATACCAAAACGGTACCTTAGTATTATGACAGTACGCATATTGGGCGACCCGGTTCTTCGGGAAAAAGCAGCCCCCATAGAAGATATAAACGACGATATTCGCAACCTTGCACGGGAAATGCTCGTGGTAATGAAGGAAACAGACGGAATAGGGCTCGCCGGTCCGCAGATAGGCATAAGCCGGAGAATCTTTGTCGTCCGTGCCGATGACAATATCGATCGTGTTTTCATCAATCCCCAGATAATCGGAACATCAACGGAAACCTGCGGATACGAAGAAGGGTGCCTGAGCATTCCCGGCTTTTATGAGGATGTCATCCGACCGGAGCGCGTTACGGTTCAGGCCCAAAACGAAAACGGCCGCCGGTTTACCATCGAAGCAGAAGGCCTTCTTGCGCGGGTTATTCAGCATGAGAACGACCACCTTGACGGTATCCTCTTTATTGACCGCATTAATCCGGAAACGAAAGAAAAAATTGTAGCAAAGTTCCAGAAAAAATACGGCGCAAAAGGAGCCTGACCGGATGCTTCGCGTTGTTTTTGCCGGGAGCCCCGAATGTGCGGTTCCTGCGCTGGAAGCAGTAGCCGCAGCACATACCGTTGTTGCAGTACTCTCGAATCCTCCGGCTCCGGTCGGACGGTCGCGCACCCCGGTTCCTTCCGCAGTTGCCAGTGCAGCGGAACGTTTGAAGGCCGAAGGTATTCTCGGTCAGGATGTTCCGGTCATTACAGCGGACCGCATCACCGACGAAGTACGGGAACAGCTTGCCGCAGTGAAACCCGATGCAATGGCCTGTTTTGCCTACGGAAAGATATTCGGTCCCAGGACACTTGCACTTTTTCCCCGGGGCGCGGTAAATCTGCATCCCTCGCTCCTTCCCCGATGGCGGGGATGTGCTCCGGTTCCGGCGGCAATTCTCGCCGGAGACCGTGAAACCGGCATCAGCATACAAAAGATGGTCAAGGAAATGGATGCGGGAGACATTCTCGCACAAAGACACTATACCATCGGGAATGAGGAAACTGCCGGAGAACTGCTTGATCGGCTTTCCCGCGAAGGAGCGCCGATGCTTGTAGAAGTTCTTGATCGGCTGGAACAGGGGACGGCCACCGGCATCCCCCAGAGCCACGATGAAGCGACATACTGCGGCATGCTCTGCAAGCATGACGGGGAAATTGACTGGAAACGGGCCGCGTCTGAAATCTCGGCGCAAATACGGGCCTTTCATCCCTGGCCCGGTGCATTTACCCATGCCCGCGGAACGGATTTGCTCATTCACCGGGCAGAGCCTTTTTCCGCTCCGGAAGAGACCGGTTCGGCTCCGGGAACCGTTCTCGGCATAGACAAAAAAGCCGGAATTCTGGTACAAACGGGAAACGGGGTTCTGGCAATTACTGAGCTCCAGTGGCGCGCCAAGAAACCGCTTGACTGGAAATCGTTTTTAAACGGTACGCGGGATTTTACCGGGACACTGCTCGGCTCCCCACATATATAGAAAAACAACACAACGAGGATACCGATATGAGATTTGACCTTTCCGACTTCCGCATAGATTTTGAGTCACTTGCGGCACGCTTTCGCGAAAATACGCGGGTAGTACTCTTCACCGGTGTTACGGTTCTGCTTCTTACCGCAGCCGCCGCAGTCGTTGTGTTCTTTATTTCACTCCGCGGAGCGGAACAGGTTATGGTACCTGCCATAACCGGCAAAGATATTTCGGTTGCCATGATAGAATTGCAGGAAAAGGAACTCTATCCCCGCATCCAGCTCCGGTATTCAAGCAGTATCGATGACCGGGGAACCATCCTTTCACAGAGTCCGGCTGCCGGTTCCATTGTCAGGGCAGGCAAACGCATTGAACTCACGGTGAGCCGCGGTATCGTCATTGACAAGATGGAAAACTACGTTGGCCAGAACATTGACGATGTCAAGATGAATCTCCAGGCGCTCTTTACCACCATGGAAAAACCTCTCATTGCCATTGCAGAACCGCCCCTCTATCGCTATGCACCGGATCCGGCCGGAACCATTCTTGAACAGGATCCGCTTCCTGACACTCCCATCGCAGGTCCTACCCAGGTTACTGTTGTCGTTAGCCGCGGACCGGAATATAACCGGGTCAGAGTACCGGCCATCACTGGCCTTTCCATCCCGGACATGCTCAGCCGTCTTTCAAACAGCGATGTGGTTTTTGATTTCTCTGCCCGCTTTCCGGAACGCGAAGAGCGTGCCGGCACCGTAGTGGCACAGACTCCTGCAGAAAACGTTTCCGTCCCGAGCTTCTCCCGCGTTTCTGCGGTAGTCGCCGTTCCCGTAACCGCACCGGACGGCCTTGTTTACGGTATCTTCGAAGAAACACTTCCCGAGTACCCTTACCCGTTCCAGATCGCCATTGCGGCCATCAGTCCCATGGGAGACCGTTATCAACTTGCATCATTCAAGCATCCCGGCGGCCATTTGACGCTGCCCTATGCAGTTGAAGAAGGCACTGTTCTGGTGCTCACCATTTTGAACAAGGAAGTTGGCACCTACGAGATCAAACCGGCCAACAGTGCAGATACCACAAACGGGGAAGAATGATGCGGACCAAGGTTTGCCTTGTCCTCACCGCACCTACTCTGAAAGAAGACCTTGCACTGGTAGAACTCTACCGGCAATGGATTGATATTGCCGAACTACGGGTTGACTGTTTGTGTCACGAGGACCGGCTCAAATTCCGTCGATTTCCCGAACTGGCACAAATACCCTGTGTACTCACCGTACGCCGAAAGGCTGACGGCGGCCAATATATCGAAGGCGAAGGATCCCGCACGGCATTGCTTGCCCGGGGGCTAGCTTTTGCCGACATCGATCCGAAAAAAAACTTCGCGTATATTGACCTCGAAGAAGATCTCCAGGTGCCGAGTATAGAAGAAGCTGCCCGCGCATTTGGAACCCGCATTATCCGCAGCGTGCACACCATGGATGGACCGGAATCGAACTTGCTTGAGCGGGTGCGAAAACTGCGGAGAACCAAGGACGAAATCGCAAAAGTGGCATTCAATCCCCGCAATCTTGCCGATGTAACCCGTTTGTTCCGTGAGGCAAAAAGCTGTTCCGGTGAGGAATTCATTCTTATCGCCATGGGGCAATACGGTCTTCCCTCACGGATACTCGCACCGCTTATCGGGTCTTCAATCTGCTATGCGTCGAGCGAAGAAACTATCCGCACCTCGGATAATCCGCTGGGACACCTTGATCCGGTCACCCTCAATGAAGTGTACAATATCCGCAACATCCACGACGGCACCCGTGTTTTCGGCGTAACCGGCAGTCCGCTTGCGGCAACATCCAGTCCGCTCATTCACAACCGCGGGTATCGTGCACAAAACCTGAATGCCGTATACATACCGGTCAAATCGGACAGCATCGAGGACTCCATTGAATTTGCCGATGAAACCGGAATAACCGGTCTTTCGGTCACCTTCCCCTTCAAGGAAACCGTACTGCCGAATTTGTCCGAAATTTCTGCCGAAACCGGTGAGATAGGCGCCTGTAATACCATTGTCCGCACGGCAAACGGCTGGAACGGATACAATACCGACGGCCCCGGATTTTCCCGTGCGCTCCTTGAATTCCTGGGAACACGGGACCTAAAAAAACTCCGGGTATCGATAATCGGTGCCGGAGGGGCTGCAAAAGCCATCGCCCACGCAGTAAAGGAACTGCACGGGAAAGCATGCATATTCAACCGTTCAACAAACAAGGCGTATGATCTGGCCCGTCAGTACAACTTCAAATGGGCTCCGCTCGACGCGGGAAGCAGACTGTTGCTCGAAAAATATTCCGATGTCATCATCCAGACGACCAGTGTCGGCATGGCTCCGGATACCGACCATGATCCCCTTGATTTTTATGCGTTCAACGGACATGAAGCGGTCTATGATGTCATTTACAAACCGGAGAAAACACGGCTGCTCAAACGGGCAGAAAAGGCCGGCTGCCGTATCTGCAACGGGTATACCATGCTGCAGTATCAGGCTTATTTGCAATACAAATTGTTCACAGGAGTTGATTATGCCGAATAAGGTCCTGTCCGTTGACGAACAGAAAGTACTCGCTGCCCGCCATGCAATAGACGATCTGTTCGAAAAGGGAATACTTCATGCTGGAATGCGGGTTGGACTGGGTACTGGATCTACGGCCATGCCGGCGGTACACCGTCTTGCCCAACTCATCAACGAAGGAAAACTTGCCGGTATACGGGCGGTTCCCACCAGTTTTCAGACAACCATAGCCTGTGAAGAACTCGGCATCCCCGTATTCTCGCTGAATGCCCGGGAAATAGGCGGGGCGCTCGATCTTTCAATAGACGGTGCCGATGAAATTGATCCCGACAACTGCCTCATCAAGGGCGGCGGAGCGGCACTTCTCCTCGAGAAAATTGTTGCCTATAATTCTGAACAGTTTATTGTCGTCGCCGACGAATCAAAATCGGTTCATTCACTGGGAACCGTGTTTCCCCTTCCGGTAGAAGTAATCCCCGAAGCCCGCTTAAGCGTAACCGCCCATCTTTCCCGCCTCGGTGCAACCGCAGCAATCCGTCATGCGGTCAGAAAAGCGGGTCCGGTAATAACCGACAACGGGAACATCATTCTCGACTGTCTCTGGGATGCGAAATCCGGGTGTAACGCCCGTGAAATGGAAGCAGCCATAAACAGCATTGCCGGTGTCGTTGAAAACGGGTTTTTTACCGGAATACGGCCGACTGTGTACATTGCTCATGCGGACGGGTCGGTAGAACAGCGGTAACGGTATTGTTTTACCGCTTCATGAGCCGCCCGAGAACCGGATCCTTCTGGCGCCAGTTCTTGTTAACGCGAACCTGCAAATCGAGCCTGATATAGTAATCGAACAATTTCTGCATCTCGGTTT
>CAZGQQ010000041.1:0-14916 GCA_964527175.1 uncultured Treponema sp. | reverse complement strand
CCGTTGCTGAAATGGTAAACATGATCGTGGCACAACGGGCCTACGAGTTCAATTCCAAGGCGATTCAGACCAGCGACAACATGCTGCAGACCGCGGCAAGTCTCAAGCGCTGATAACTGGTAGGGGAGGAACGGTATGACTATAGGACAGACAGCAGGATTTACCGCGAACCACGAGCTCCTTGCCGGAAACCCCAAAGCCCGTGAAACGGAAAACCGTTTCCGCGCGCTCATCGACGGCATTGGCGCCGCGATGGGCGAACCGGCCAAGGAACAGGAAACCCTGTCCTCGTCGGAACTCTTGTCCTCTCCCCAGCGGCTTAACGGCGACTACATCAGCTCTCTTTTAGACGGAAATCCAACCGCGCTCAGCCGCAGTTCAAAACCGTTCGGCGCGGCCGCCAATTCGGGGCAGGACGGAACCATAGACCGTACCAGCAGACTGTATGAGCAGGCGCTTGAACTTGAATCCTACATGGTCAAAATAATGCTCTCCAGCATGAAAAACACCGTACAAAAGAGTGAATTTTCCGGAAGCGACAACTTTGCCGGAAACATGTACGACGACATGCTCTACGACGAACTTTCCCGCACCGTAACCCGTTCTGCCGGGTTCGGTCTTGCCGATCAGGTCTATCTGCAGCTTTCCGGCAAACGGTAAGCCCTGTTCTCTGGAACAATTACCGGACACATGCTATACTTCCTGTAACGTAAATTCGCTTCAAGAGGTATACCATGAATCCGCAGAACGCAGTTAACGCCTTTCTTGGCAGATATAACTTTCAACCGAACGGGCCCGATGTCAACGCCGCGATAGCGAGCATGCTCTACGACATGGAAGAGGGTCTCAATGCAGATCCTGTCAACCCTCCCGGTCAGGGCCCTGCGCTCGACATGATCCCAACCTGGGCCGCACCGCCTGAAGAATCACCCCGTAATACCAGTGTTATCGTTATAGACGCCGGTGGTACCAATTTCCGCTCCTGTCTTGTTACGTTTGATGAAAACGGAAACACGGACATTGGAGACATGCAGAAAACACGTATGATCGCCACTGACCGTGAATACGGTAAAAAAGAGTTTTTTGATACCATTGCCGCCAATATTGACTACCTCAAGAACAAGGCAAAGCGAATCGGGTTTTGCTTTTCCTGGCCCATGACCATTCAGCCGAACGGCGACGGCCGTGTTACCGAGTTTTCAAAGGAAGTGAAAGCGAAGGAAGTGGTTGGTTCCCTTATCGGAGAAAACCTCGTCTGTGCGCTCAAGGATCGCGGTTGGAACCCGATTGAAAAAATTACACTCCTCAATGATACCACCGCAGCGCTTCTCGCCGGTGCTTCTTCTGCAACCAACGGAAAAGCCTACGATTCGTATGTAGGGTTCATCCTTGGAACCGGGATGAATGCTGCTTACATCGAGTATGAATCCATTGCCAAAATTGCCGGTAAAAACATCGGTTCAGCCCAGATTGTTGTCTGTGAATCCGGTAAATGCAACAAGATACCCCAAAGCAAATTTGATGAAGAGCTGGATGCAACAACGACATCTCCAGGACTTTTCGGGTATGAAAAGAAATGCTCGGGGGCCTATCTTGGCCCGCTCGGAAAGATCGTTCTGCAAAAGGCGGCAGGAGACGGACTCTTTTCCGATGACGTATCTGCTTCTCTTACAAAACTCGCAACTCTTGAATTAAAAGACATGGATCAGCTGTTTTACACACCCTACCGCACGGATACCACCCTTGGTGCAATTCTCGAAACGGGAACGGAGACAGACCGGGAAATAGCATACCGGCTTCTGGACGCCGTGGTGGAGCGTTCCGCACGCCTTGCAGCCGCCAATATCGCTGCAGCGATACTCAAGAGCGGAAAGGGAAAGAACCCGGTCAAACCGGTGTGTGTGCTTTGCGAAGGGACAACGTTTCTCAAAACACATAACCTTAAAAACCGGGTAATTGGCTATTTGAACGAGGTTCTGACTGAACAACGGGGCATTGCGTATGAACTTCTCAGTATGGATAATGCAGTAACCTTGGGGACCGCGGTTGCGGGGCTGATTTGATATTCAGCAATAGACCGGAACTAACCCCTGTGATACAATAAAGACGATGTACATTCTGTATGTGTTCCTTATTACCATTCCCGTTTTGATTGTTGTAGCACTGCTCATGACTGAGCGTGGTCATGACCTTAAAAGAACTGTCCAGTTCTTTATTTCCGGATTTGATCTTGGATTCAAGCCCGGAGAAATTTTCTTTCTGTGGAAGATCGCACGAACGACAAAACTGGAGGACCCGACCGCCCTTTTTTGGTCGTTGCCCGTTCTTGACCAGTCTACGGCTGAAATTGTTCAGCGTGCCCGTCAAACCGGAACTGACACGGATGAATCGACGCAACGGCTTCTCTCGCGGCTCTATGCATACAGGACAAAAATGGAGCTTGATCATTCAAAAAAAAAGCTGGGTGTGGAATCTACCCGCGACATGCTGATCAACCAGAAAGTACGCATTTTACTCAGGGGGGTGGGTGTCTTTACCTCGCGTGTTGTACGAAACACCTCCCGTTCCCTTGTTCTTGACTATCCGTCAAATCCCTCTCTGCAGGCAACATCAATTCCCTGGGTTGGCAAGACAATATCGGTGTATTTTTGGCGCCATGATGATGCCGGATATGTTTTTGAAACGACAATTGTACCGGACCCTGTTTCAGACGGAAAAGCGGTAATTCATGTTTCACATACCAATGAGCTGATACGCTCACAAAAACGAAAATCGATACGGGCAAAGTGTTCCATAAGTGCACAACTGTATCTGGTCAAACCCCAGGATCAGCTTGAAAGCGCTCTGGAACCCGAACCGGGAATGAAATGCCGTATAGACGATTTGTCCGAAGATGGCGCAATGATACTCATCGGCGGCAAAGCAGTAAAAAATATGAAAATCAAACTGCAGTTCATGGTTCACGATGTCCTCATTGTAATGGCCGGAATTATTCGTGCCGTTGAATATAACGAGAATACCAATCAGTCCCGAATACACTTTGAGTGTGAAGAATTGAATCCGCGAATGAAAAATGCGGTATTGACTTTTGTATATAATGTACTTCCCGAAGAAGAGAAACAGGAGCTTGACGCTATCCGTCTTACCGAAGAAGACGGTCTTGCAGAAGCTGAATCATCACAGCCGCCACAATTGGAAAGCAGCGACAACGATATCGTTTTGTCCGAAACAAAACCGTATCAGGACATTGAATCAATGCCCGATTTACCGGAATTGCCGGATTTTGCCAGCAAGAAAAACTGACCGGAGGGACTAATGCCAAAAAAAAGTATTCTGTGTGCCATTCTCTTTTCTGTTGCCGTACTGATGTATGCCCAGCAGAGCGATCCTGTTACGATATCCTACCGTCGGAATTTTGTTCGTGCAAGCATCAGTACCAAAATTGAACTGGTGAATGATGCTTCACGCATTACATCGGTGAACATGACACCCCTGTATATTGATGCGATTACTTTTGTTCTGGAGAATTATCCCCTTCTTGGTAATGATGCGCAACTTGTTGAAATTGCTGCGGTCTCTGCGTCTAAAACAGGCAGCTACAAAGACATAGCCGCAATCAAGCCGCTTCAGGACCTTTTTTCAATGATTCAGGATCCACGGGTTCGAATCGCAGCACTTCAATCACTTGGAGAACTTGCCAGACTTTCTCCCGAAACGGTATCATTTATCAATAATTGGTTATCACAGGCAATTGAAGAATCCCTGTCGGGACAAAGTTCCGATGTTCGGGTCATGACAACCTGTGTGAAAACATTGGGAGATACAGGTTCAGGTACGTCTTTTCCGGTATTATTCAAGGCTGCAACAAACAAACTTGACAGTGCGATTGTCTCTGAAGCTGAAAAAGCCTTAAACAGCATTTCTGAAAACTATTCCGACAATATTCTTGCCATTATCCGTACAGAATCCCTATATAGTGCATACGCAGCGTTTAATTTCGCCATGAAACGGGAAGATCTTCCCCCCGGTGAACGGGGAGCCATTGCCGAAGCAGCCTTCAAAAAAGCTGTGCAATGGGGCAAGAGCGAAACTCGCGACGACGTATACACACTGCTGGTCAAAGAATCACTTGATGTTCTTGGAACCTCCGGCTGGTCGCAGGCATCGCCTGCAGTCGTACAGTTCTTTTATCATGTTCAGAGTGATTATAAAACCAATACGGCAGATGTCACCTTGTTGATTGCCGTTGTAGAGTGTATGGGCGGCATGGGAACCACGGAGGCAGCACAGGCATTATCAATATTCCTGGGACTGCTTAATTCCGAAACCGAGCAAAACTTGACGTATAACGAGCAAATTTTGCTTGCAGTAATCAATTCGTTGGGAGCGCTTGGAGAAAAATCCGCTTTCGACTATCTCTTGTATGTTGGCTATCTCGATTATCCAGAAACGGTAAAACAGGCTGCTCGCGACGCGCTCGCGAGGCTTGAATGGTAAGAGAAAGAAAGTATACCCCTGTTGTTGTCATTACAATTCCGGCTCTTGTTGCAGTATATGTACTTGAATGGATTATTCCATCAGTACCTGTATGCTTGCTATGCCTGTGTGTCCTTCTTCTTTCTTTTTCCCTGCTTGCCAGTGTGAATGCCGTATTTCCGTCCAGGAAAGTACTGTTCATCAACTATATTCTTGTTGGCTTGCTTGCCGGCATCATTGTTTTTTTGGGTATTTCCATTCGCGATCATCCGGTTCATTCCATGGCAAACAGGGAAAAAATCACTTCCATTTCTGCAACGCTGCTTTCAGATCCAAAACCATTCGGTAGCGATTATTATCGGGTTTCTGTTCGCACACATTCAGTACATACCGGTCCGGGCACTTCATTCTCGGCACATGGAATTGCAGAACTGATTGTACCCGCACGGTATATCCGACAATCTTTTCCCGGTTCCCGTATCTGTTCGGAAGTTCGATTAATTCCGGCCGCTGGCTCAACGGTCAACTATCCGGTGAAATCCGTATCTGAACAGAATGAGGGTAAAACCCGTTTCTATTTTGATTCGAATCGGAGCGATTCTGTTCGTGTACAGGAAATTTCGCATGTCAGCCGGTATAGAAACCGGCTACGATATTCACTGATACAGCTTCTTTATGACTGGAAAGAACCGGGAGGACTCCTGCTGGCGCTACTCAGTGCAAATAGGGACTACCTGGAACCTGTATTGTCTGTGTCGTTTCGTGATGCCGGACTCTCACATATATTGGCATTATCAGGCATGCATCTGGCTATAGCGGGAAGCATTGCATTCGGGCTTGGTTTCATGTTCGGTGGAAGAAAAATCGCAGTTGTATTGTCACTTGTTATAATGATGTGTTTCGTCTGGTTCGCAGGAACATCGCCTTCATTGTCGAGGGCTCTTCTCATGGCGCTATGTGCAACTCTCCTGCGTTCTCTGGGGGTTCGAGTACATCCGGTTCCGATCATTCTTCTTTCATTGTTGATTCAGCTTCTTGTTGCAGGAGAAGACTCATTGTCACTTGCGTTCATGCTGTCATACACCGCATTGCTGGGAATTGTCCTTCCGGGAACCTGGCTTGTACGACTCCTTGAACCGGTCATACCGGCACCGGTCTCTTCGGCGCTGTGCGCGTCAATCGGTGCACAGTTGTGTACCGCGCCGATTATAGCGTTCACCTTTGGCATGCTCTCACCGGTTGGCATACTGGCTGCCTGCATTATCACACCATTGATTAGCATATATTTGGTAGCAGGCATTGGTTTGATTGCTCTTTCACTGTTTTTTCCAAGTATTTCAGACATTCTGATACCGGTGTATACCGTGTTGTACCGGTTCATACAGCAACTTGTCTTGTTCTTTGCATCATGTCCAAAAATTGTCCTTCAGGGCTTGTCCGGTGCTGTAACGGCAAGTATACTGTCAATCTCGGTAACGGTTGTACTGTATTACCTCTACCGTTTGACCTGCACAAGGAGAGCACCCCATGCCCTGTTTGCCTGATTATGATTCCCCGGCAGCATTAAAACAATTTCTTGATTCAGCCAACATGGCAATGCAGAAAAAATTCGGACAAAACTTTTTGATTAATCCAACCTGCCGCGAAAAACTGGTTGACGCGCTTGCCCTGGAACCGGGAATGAGTGTTTGGGAAGTTGGGCCAGGGCTTGGCGCTATGACTGGAAGCATACTTGCAAAAAACGCCCGGTTGACCGCTTTTGAAATAGACCGGGGTTTTGTCAGTGTTTTGCATGACTTGTTCGGCGATAATCCGAATTTCACGCTTGTTCCCGGTGATGTTCTCAAGACATGGAAAGCTGTCCGTGCTGACCGGGGATTGCCTTCGCGTTTGTTCGGAAATCTGCCCTATAACATAGCGGCAACAATTCTTGCCGATCTGATAACATCAGGATCGCTTTGTGACCGGTGTGTCATAACGGTTCAAAAAGAAGTTGCCGTACGCATGGCAGCCCAACCCGGCACAGGGGATTATTCATCGTTCAGTGTCCTTACACAATTTGCGTATGAGGTGAAAACTGTCATGGATATTTCGCCCGGATCATTCTGGCCCCGCCCAAATGTCATTTCCCGTGCAGTACTCCTGACAAAAAGAAAAACACCATTTTCCTGCTCAGATTGCGATTTGTTTTTTTCCCTTGTTCGCGGTCTTTTTTCTTCCCGTAGAAAAACCATAAACAACACCCTGAAGAACTGGCTGGTACAGACCGGTTTTACCGGCTACAATGATACTACAGATCAGATTGCCAAAACTGTTCTCGCTAACGCGAATATTGACCCGGTACGACGGGCCGAAACATTGGCAATACCGGAGTTTCTGACTCTAACGGACATGGTGAAACAATATGAGCATACGGAAAAATCTTGAACAAATACGGGAATTGATTCGGGATAGCGAATTGAGAACAGGGAGACCGGATAATTCGGTAACCCTGGTCGCGGTTAGTAAATTTCATCCGGTTACTGCGGTTATTGAGGCCGTTGAAGCAGGCCAATTCGTTTTTGGAGAAAACCGCGTGCAGGAAGCACTCGACAAGTTTCCCCAAATTCTGTCACAGCACCCTCAGGTGGAACTGCATCTGATAGGGTCTCTTCAGCGCAACAAGGTTGCCAAAGTATTGCCGGTTTCCTCATGTATCCAGTCCGTAGACCGCATTGATCTTCTTCTTGAAATCGGGAAGCGAGCTGCTCTGATTGGCAAGAATATGACAGTTCTGTTTGAAATGCATACCGGAGAAGAGTCAAAAGCCGGCTTCTTGTCGGTTGATGATCTCTTTCGTGCATTGGACACTCTTCGCGAATACCCGAATGTACACTGTGCCGGCTTGATGACCATGGCACCCTTTACCGATAATGACCGTGAAATACGTGCGTCATTCAGGAAACTGAAACAAATTCAGGAGACGTGTATACGTGCGTATCCACAACTTGATTTTTCCGTACTTTCCATGGGCATGTCCAATGACTACCGTATTGCCATTGAAGAAGGATCAACCATGGTCAGGATCGGTACTGCCATTTTTGGAGAGAGACAGACATGAAACGTGGTATATCCCTGATACTGTTTCTCATCATGCTGTTTTCTGTTTATTCCGCGGAACCTGATACAACAGAACCCGTTCCATATAACCCTGAAGAATTTAAACCCTGGCAAAATGACCTCAGACGGGCAGAGATTATCGCATTCGGCTCCCTGCCATTTGTAACCTTTATGACATCTCTGGGATATGATGTATACCGGTATTACTCCCATAATCAGAGGGAAGAGTATCTTCCCTGGCCTCTGAAGAACAATGAAATAGCGGAACCATTGTCACAGGATGAACAGAAAAGGATATTGCTCATTTCTGTCGGTATTTCGGTTGGCGTAGCTCTTTTTGATTTTGGTTACCGGTCACTGAAACGGCATATACGTCAAAGCAGACAAGACCGCCAGAATCAGGAAGAGCGCAGGAGAATCGTGATCGAAGAGATTGATACTCCCGTTACCGAAGAAGCAGAAGATACGGAAGAACCCTGATGCCGGAAATACAATTACGTGTTGACGAGAGTGCCAATGCGGGAATGAGACTGGACCGATACTGTGCACTGAAGGACAAAACACTTACCCGTTCCCGTTTGAAAAATGGTGTACAGGGTATCAGGGTAAATGGTATCGAAACCAAACTTTCCAGAATAGTCCGTCCCGGAGACATCATAGAAGTTGAGTGGTGCGATATTGAACCAGACCATATAGAACCGGAAAACATACCCCTGTCTGTTATCTATGAAAACCGGTATGTCACTGTTGTCAACAAGAAGCAGGGAATGGTTACCCATCCTGCCGCCGGTAACTGGTCGGGCACCCTGGTTCATGCGCTGTTATGGAGATGGAACCAGGACAGTCCTGAATCGGTACGGGCCGGAATTGTTCATCGTCTGGATAAAGATACCTCAGGAGTTATCATTACTGCCCGTGATCGCAGAACAGAAAGCCTGTTACAAAACCGGTTCAAGAATCACGCTGTGCGAAAAAGCTATATTGCCATTGTCTGCGGAAAACCGCCTGCAGTCGAAGGCGTCATAGAAACACGCCTTGTACGGGATCCCCGCAACAGAAAACGCTTTACCTGGACCACCAATCCTGACAAGGGAAAATATGCCAAAACTTCATACCGGTTGGTGAAAACAATTGATGCATATTCGCTCATTGTATTTACACTTCATACCGGAAGAACCCATCAAATACGTGTCCACGCGAAGTATTTGGGAACACCGATTCTCGGTGATCCGGTCTACGGGAAAAAGGACAAACGCTTCCCGAACGCAACACTGATGTTGCATGCCCGTCGGCTCAGGATCCGAATACCCGGAGAAGATGCCATACAAACCTTTGTTGCTCCGGTACCGCACCGATTCAGGGAGATAATCAGATTCCTTTCCGGAGAAACAGGCAAATGACTGAGCCGAGAATAGTACAGGAAACAGACCAATGGGCGCTTCTGTACAAGCCTCATGGAATGCCGACAGCACCATTACGCGAGAAAGAAGAGGGAACCCTTCTTTCATGGTTTTTGTCACATTCACCGGAAGCCGGAACCGTTACCGGAAGGAAAGCGGTTGAGCATGGACTGGTTCACCGTCTTGACACTGAAACGTGCGGGCTGGTTTTGATTGCAAAAACCCAAAGTGCAATGGATTTCTTTCTTAAAACCCAGAAGGACGGTAACATCATCAAATCGTATCGCGCTTTCTGTTCCGGTTCACCGGCCTTTGTCACTGCCCTTGGTCCTGCAAGAGATCTGTTACACAAACTGCCGTATGATTTTTCCAGTCAATTCAGAGCTTTCGGTCCGGGAAGAAAGCAGGTTCGGCCGGTATTCAGTACCGACCGTCAGTTTTCTGACACAGCTACAACCTATACAACCAGAATTTTGTCACTGACAGTACAAGACGCTCCGGGCGGTGAACTGACTGAAATAACGTGTTCACTGAAGGCAGGATTCAGACATCAGGTACGGGTGCATCTGTGCACACTCGGATATCCGATTCTCGGAGATCCCCTGTATAATGAGACCCATGGAATACCGCCCCTGCAGTTGTACGCTGAGGGGATACGCTTCATTGATCCGGAAAACTTCGGGAGAGCAGTTTTTTCGCTTCCGCGACCAGATAAAATGAACCGGTAATCAGCAATGGTTTCCGGTTCTCTCTTGAACGGAGAAATGCGCTTTCAAGAACGGTTATAAAATCAGGGTTTGCATCGAGCTGAATTCCCTCTGAATCTGCTATTGCCCGCTTGAAAGCAGCCGTGCTGTGTTCCAGGTCACTTTTCTTGTGATCTCCCGGTCGTGTTACGGTAATGCGTGAAAACCGGCTTCCAAATTCATTTGCTATGGCATCAACATTCTTGTCCGCAGCACAGGCAAAAACAAGCTCACCAGGTTCAGGAGCGAGGGAGTCAAAGGTGCTCAGGGTCAGGGCAATGCTGTCCACGGTATGAGCCCCATCAAGCACTATGAGCGGTTCAGTGGAAACAAGTTCAAATCGACCGGGCAGCCATGCGCTTGAAAGACCCGACGAAAGAACTGCTTGCGGTGTGTCGGGAAACAGATATCTGAAAACATAGGCTGCAAGTGCGGCGTTTTGGGCCTGAATGCTGTTGAGAAGGGAAAGCCTTGCAGAAAAAGGGGTTTCGAATCGCGGACCTGCGGAAATATCATTGTAGGCGACCGTAATGTGAAGCCCGGATATTGAAACATCAGTTTCAATGGAACTGATTGCATCTTCCATTGAAAAAAAGGGGCAGGAGAGTTCTTTAGCCCGTTTCTCCAGTACTGATCGAACTTCGGGATGCTGTCTCGAGGTGAAAACTGGTACTCCCGGTTTAATTATGCCAGCCTTTTCCGTAGCAATTTTTTCAAGGGTATCTCCAAGATACTCGGTATGTTCCAGTTCAATGGGTGTAAATACGGCAGCTTCAGGCATAATAATATTTGTGGCATCGAGTCTTCCTCCGAGACCAGTTTCAATGACCGCCCACTGAAGAGACGCGGTACTGAAGACCATGAAGGCATACAGTGTCACCAGTTCAAACCATGTGGGTTCACGCTGTCCGGGAACCTCGTCCGGAATAATTGAATTAACCAGTGGCACCATGCTGTCTGCAGATCTTCCATACAATTCATCGGGAAAAGGAACACCTGAACGGGTAATTCGCTCGGTAAAATCAAGAATGTGCGGAGACAGGTAGAGACCGGTGTCATGTCCGGCAGCAGTCAACATGCGTGCCAGCATGATGGAAACAGACCCTTTTCCCTTGGATCCGGCGAGATGGATTGTCCGTACAGACTGTTCAGGATTTTTCAGGCGCCGTGCAAGAAACTGTGTTGTTTCCAGTGAAAATCCCGAGCGGTTGGGTATCCGTTCGTAATTGAGGTAATTCTCAAGCCATTCGCAGAACAGCTCTGACTGTCGTTTCACGGTCATTGAATGAGTATGCCTGAAAAGTATCTTGCGGTAAAGTACCCGATTGGGTATTATGCTGATGTATGAGTCAGTATACACTGCCTGAAAACCTTAAAAACTATCGAATTCACCTGGTCGGCATCAAGGGCACCGGAATGACTGCTCTGACGGAACTTCTCGTTGCACGAGGCGCACAAATTACCGGAAGTGATGTACCGGAAGAATTCTATACGGATACAATCCTCAAAAGTTTGGGCATTCGTCCTCTTGTACCTTTTTCGCGTGATAACATTCCGCCAGATGTCCAGCTGGTCATTCATTCCTCAGCCTATTCACGGGCATCAAATCCAGAACTTGCAGCCGCTGTTGAAAGAAAGCTGCCGGTACTTGAGTATACGGAAGCACTCGGGCAATTTTCCCGAACGGCAAAGTCGGCGGGGATATCCGGAGTACACGGCAAAACAACAACGACGGCCATGACCGGAACCATCCTCAAAGCCCTCAAATTTCCCTGTTCAGTACTTGCAGGCAGTGCCGTATCTGCATTTAATGACCGTTCAACCATGATAAACGGAAGCAGATACTTCATTGCAGAAACCTGCGAATACCGAAAACATTTTCTTCATTTTTCACCGGAAAAAATAGTGCTTACCAGCATTGAATCCGATCACCAGGATTTCTATCCGACATACGAGTCAATAGTATCCGCATTCATGCAGTATATTAACTCTTTGCCCCAATTCGGAGAGTTGCTGTATTGTGCTGATGACGCCGGTGCCTGCGAAGCAGCCCGAATGGTATTTGCAAGCCGACCGGATATTGTATATACACCCTATGGTGAAAAAGCGTCCGGTATGTATCGAGTTTCATTCAAGGGAGTACATAAAGAGCGGCAGGTTTTTTCCCTTGCAGGTTTTTCCGGGCAATTCAGGTTATCCGTTCCCGGTCGCCACAATGTACTCAATGCGGTTGCGGCGATATCGCTTGCAGTCAGCCTTCTTCGTGAAGAAGGGCACGAACTGACCGTACATGATATTGCGAGAATACGATCAGCCCTGGAATCCTTTAAAGGTTCGCGCCGCAGATGTGAAATTCTTGGAGAGTCGCGCGGCGTCCTTTTCATGGACGATTATGCCCATCATCCTACCGCAATCAGGAAAACGCTCGCAGGCTTGCGCGAGTTCTATCCAGACAGACGAATAATTGTAGACTTCATGTCCCATACCAGTTCAAGGACTGCTGCCTTGCTGAAGGAATTTGCATCTTCTTTTTCCTGTGCTGATGAGCTGATATTGCACAAGATTTATCCCTCTGCACGGGATGATTATTCCGGACTGGTTACCGGTGAAACCCTGTTTGAAGAAACACGCAAGAAACACCGGAGAGTAAAGTACTTTGAAGAAGTCTTTGATGCGAAAAACTACATAGAGAATCTGCTAAAAAAAGGTGATCTCTTTCTTACCATGGGTGCCGGAGACAACTGGCAACTGGGAAGAGAAATTTACACATCCTGGAGTGGCCAATGAAGAGCATGACCGGCTATGCCTATACTGAACATACGGTTGAACAAACAAGCCTGTCTGTTGAACTTAAAAGCTACAATTCACGTTTTCTTGATTTATCACTTCATATTCCGTTATGGCTTGGAAGGCTGGAACCACAGCTGAGAGAACTTGTTTCTTCCAGAATACAACGGGGAAAGGTTGAGCTTTCCCTCAGGATAAAAGAATCCTGCTCCAATCTCCAGATTGCTGCCGATCCTGCTGCCGCCAAGGCATACGCACATGCCATTCGTGAAGTTGCAGACTCCATTGGCATTCCCGGCATGATTCCGCTACAGCTCGTTGTTGCACAGGAAGGCGTACTGTCTTCAGAGCGTATTATTGACATGGACCGGTATTGGTCGCTGATCGAACCGGTCGTTATCCGTGCCCTTTCAGATTTTGAC
Organism: uncultured Treponema sp.; assembly: GCA_964527175.1. Taxonomy (GTDB): domain Bacteria; phylum Spirochaetota; class Spirochaetia; order Treponematales; family Treponemataceae; genus Teretinema. Next base: position 1,986 of record CAZGQQ010000041.1, on the reverse strand, counting down.
GATTTTCGCATCAGGGAAGGGAATACAATGACTGCGGACATTGAAGAAATGATCGGTAGAATCAATGATTCCGTTCAAGAAATCGCAGAATTTGTTCCGCAAATGGAAGAAAAATTCAAGGAAAACATCCGTACGCGTTTCAGGGAAGTATTGGGAAATGAGGTCGATGAACAGCGTATACTCCAGGAAACTGCCAGTCTGTTGGTAAAATATACAATCAATGAAGAACTGGTTCGTCTCAGAGCCCATCTTGAAGCACTTGCCCATGAAGTACGGACTAATCCCGCCCCGGGAAGAAAATGTGATTTTATTTGTCAGGAAATAAACCGGGAAATCAATACCATTGGTTCCAAAAATCAAATTCTTGAAGTAGGGCAGGCCGTAATTTGTGCCAAGGATGCCCTGGAAAACATCAGGGAACAAGCACGGAATATTGAATAAAACCAATCAGGAGGCATCATGAGCGATACACGATACAGTATTCCGGCGGGACAAGACGTACGCATTGCCATCTCCGGTCGATCCGGATGCGGGAATACCACGGTATCTCGAATGCTCGCGGAAACTCTTGACATTTCATTCATAAACTATACGTTCAGGGCTTTGTCGTCAGAAATACATCTGCCTCTCGAAGAAATACTTGAGAAGGCAAAAAATGATTTCAGCTATGATCGCATGGTTGATGAGAAGCAGGTTGAACTTGCTCGCCGGTCTTCCTGTGTTCTTGGATCACGGTTGGCGATATGGATGCTTCCTGAAGCTGATCTGAAAATCTATCTGGAAGCTTCTGAAGAAACGAGGGCAAAGAGAATACTCAACCGGGAAGGCGGCGACCTGAAAGAAATCATGGATTTTACCGCCATGCGGGATCGCGAAGATACACGCCGCTACAGGGAACTGTATAACATTGACAATACCGATTTTTCTCATGCGGATATGACCATCGATACAGAGACGTCATTACCGGATGAAATTGTTTCAATAATAATTAAGGAACTTGAAAAGAGGGAGCTGATTTTTCGTGAACAATGAGCCCGCACTTTCCGTTAGTGAATTCCGAAACATCATACTGGATTACTACAAAACGTACGGAAGATCCTTTCCCTGGAGAGAAACACATGATCCGTATCGTATCCTTGTTTCGGAAATAATGCTTCAGCAGACACAGACGGACCGTGTTGTTCCCCGATATGATAAATGGCTTGAACTGTTTCCTGATTGTCATCGACTGGCAAACTCTTCATTTTCCGACGTGCTTGCTGCCTGGGTTGGACTTGGGTACAACAGACGGGCCAAATATCTTCATGAAACGGCAAAGATAATCTCCGGAACCATGGGCGGTATTTTCCCGACTGATCCGGCAATTCTCCAAACACTGCCGGGTATTGGACATTATACCGCGCATGCAATAGCCACGTTTGCTTTTAACCAACCACAGGTATTTATCGAAACCAATATACGATCCGTTTTCCTGTTTTTTTTCTTTCCCGGAGACAGCAAGGTCAAGGATGCAGACATTTTTCACAAGATTGACGCTACACTTGACCGCACAGATCCTCGCACCTGGTATTATGCCCTCATGGATTATGGTGCCGATTTGAAAAAGAGAATACCGAATCCCAACCGTCAAAGTGCCGGTTATTCCCGGCAATCCCGTTTTGAGGGTTCAGTTCGTCAAACCCGTGGATGCATTCTCCGGTATCTTGCAAGTAATAGCAAAGGGACCGTATCGGCGATTGCCGGTTCAGAAGGCATAGAAGAAAGCAGGATTCGGGAGGTACTTCCCGCACTCGTACGGGAAGGTATGGTGCATGAACGGGACGGTTTTTACCATGTTGGTTATTGACATTAACATGCAATTTTTGATATAAATATACCATCAAGCCCCGACAGAGCGGATGTCGTATAACGGCTATTACCCCAGCCTTCCAAGCTGGAGACGTGGGTTCGACTCCCATCATCCGCTCTGTCGGGGTTTTCTATTTT
>CAZGQQ010000040.1:0-15104 GCA_964527175.1 uncultured Treponema sp. | reverse complement strand
ATCTCCTTGCATCAGTGTTTGTACTACTACTTTTTCCCGCCACTTTTGGCAGCAGTACGCTTCGCCGTGACTGGTGCTTTCGGCTTAGCTGCTTTCGCGGCGGGTTTTGCCTTGGCCGCCGGCTTTGCTGCTTTTGTAGGCGGCTTCGCTGCTTTGGCGGCGGGGTTGGCTGCTTTGGCAGCCGGCTTTGCTGCTTTTGCGGCGGGTTTCGCTGCTTTTGCGGCGGGTTTTGCCTTGGCCGCAGGTTTCGCTTTGGTGTCAGGCTTCGCCTTGGCAGCCGGTTTTGCAGCCGGCTTCGCTGCTTTGGCGGCGGGTTTCGCCTTGGCCGCCGGCTTTGCTTTTCCTTTTGTCGTTACTTGTGCAGCGGATTTGGTTGGCTGAGATGTTACCGTTTTCGGTTGTAATACACGGCCTTCCTTTTCGGCGTTTTCCAGTTCTATCTGTGCAATTGCAAGAAGTGCAATGGGAACCGAATAGGACGAACAGGACACGTAATCAAGCCCGGCATCCATACAGAAACGAATGTTTTCAGGACGGGCGCCATGTTCCCCGCATAAGCCTTTAGAAATGCCGGGACGTGCCGTAACACCGCGTTCCACGGCGATTTCAATGAGTTCACGGACTCTTGGGTCAAGAACGGCAAAGGGATTTCCGTCGACAAGATCGTACATGGTGTAATCGGGCATGAAGGAGTTAAAGTCATCACGTGAGAGCCCGAGCGTTGTCTGGGTAAGATCATTTGTTCCAAAGGAGAAGAACTGTGCATATCGTGCAATTTCTCCGGCACTGAGAGCTGCCGCAGGAAGTTCTATCATTGTTCCAATCCTGAAATCCACTTTCTTTGCAGTGAAAGACTTTCGTACTTCCTCTTCTATGTTCATGATTCCCTGATATGCATGGCCTTCAATTTTCTTTCCATACACAATCTGTTTGAGTTCCCGGAAGTTCATTACAATTGGAACCATTATTTCTGGCAGGACCGTTACCTTTTCTTTTTGAAGAGTATATGCCGCTTCAAAAATTGCACGAACCTGCATTTCATAGATTTCAGGGAAGGATATTGCTATTCGGCAACCACGATGCCCCAGCATGGGGTTTATCTCTGCAAGAGCACTGATCTTTTCCTGAACAGTCGTTTTTGATGGTTTCTTTGTGCCCTTGTACGCAAGATACTTCATGAAAGAATCAAGTTCAGAGGCGTTGTGCGGCAGAAATTCATGAAGCGGAGCATCGAGCAAACGGATGGTTACTTCGCGACCAGCCATGGCCTTGAATATTCCATAGAAATCATCAGACTGCATTTTTTGCAGTTTTTTGAGAACCTTTCGGCGGTCAGATTCATCATCAGAAAGGATGAGATCCCGGAACACATTGATTCTGTTCTCGTTGAAGAACATATGTTCTGTTCGGCACAATCCGATTCCTTCTGCGCCAAATTCCAGGGCGAGAGCCGCATCACGAGGACTGTCGGCATTTGCACGAACATGGAAATCCTGAATAAAAGACCTGGTAAGGCGGATAAAATCCAGCAAACCGGAACTTTCCGGATCGGGTTCTATGAGCCGCGCTTCTCCAAAATACACAACAGATTCCCCATAATACGGAACATTCAGCGTGAGATAATCACCCTCGTTTATAGTTTTTCCATCGAGTGTTGCCTTGTTTCCCCGAATCACCATATCCTGCCGTACCAGAGAAATTTTTCCATACTGACGCGCAACAACAGAGGCATGTGCAGAATAACCGCCTTCATTGGACAGAACACCGGTTGCAACTTCTATGGCTTTTACGTCCCCTGCATAGGTAGCAGGCATACACAGAATGCACCGGGTGTCTTCACCGTTTTGGCGTGCAATCCGCTGCGCGTCTATGAGTGAATCGGCGGTAAAGTACACGCGCCCGACCGCAGCTCCCGGAGCCCCGGCAATACCACCAACAGATTTGCGTATATCCTTGATACTGGTGGTATCAATGACCGGGTGAAGGATCTCGTTGAGTATTCCCGGTTTGACGGTATTAACAACATATGCATCATTTACAATCTTTCGCTTGTTCAGATCCAGCAGGAACTGAATCAGGGAAATGGTGCTCTTCGACTGAACAGATTTCTGTTCAATTATCCAGAGCTTTCCGTTTTCTATGGTAAACCGTATCTGACGAATATCTTTGCTTTCGTCTTCAAGCATCCATGCAATCTGTTGCAGTTTCTTGAGAGAAGCCGGGTCGATTTTATTTATATCCTTCCCGGTTGCATTAATGTCATCAAATTTTTCTTCGAAAAACTTGCCCTGAAGTTTTTTCTCTCCGGTTACGATATTCCGACTGAAGAATGAGCCCGAACAGGAGCCCTTGCCGTAATTTCCATATACCATCGGCTGAATCATGATCGCGGTATCTTCATCGTTCTGTTCATCAAGAGCAAGAACGCGGCTCACCATCTTCAATGATAACTCAAGCTGCTTTTCCGATGTTTCGAAGAATCCTGCCGGCAGAAGGCGCTCATACTTCTTCATAATCGCACTGCCGGAAGATGCAACTTTTTCAAGGGAAAGCTCTTTTCCGATCTCTTCAAGCGCTGCAGAGAGGGTTTTTATCTCACCAGCGCGTTCTTCCAGCTCTGAGCACTGTTTCTGAATTTGCAGTATTCCCCGAAGAAGAAAAAGAACTTCATGCGCGGCAAAATTGGTACCAACCCATTTTTCAAAACCGGCAAGCGTCTCCCTGGTCAATCCGAAGTTATGCAGGGTCGGGTAGTTGGTAATGGCAAGATTGGGAGAAATAACCAGTTTCATGAGCAGGGGATTCTCGGTATTGCCATACTCCTTGCCCACGATGGCGCTGCATTTTTTGAGAATTGGAAGAATGGACTTGTACACTTGTTCATTTTCAAGAACCGATGCGGCTTTTGAATCAATGATAAAACCCGGAAGAATCGGCAAGCCGAGCTCGGCGAACTCGTTGGCCTGTCTTCCACGAATACCAAGAAGGTTCCTGTCGGTTTTTGCACTAACTGTTTCTTTCTGACTAAAATAATGAATTGACGACGTTATGCTCATATATATCTCCTAGAATAAATTCATGACCGCGTCGGGTGACCCGTGAAGGAACGCTTCAAACTGGGGACTTGCCCCCTGTCGGAAATAACGCGACAATTTTGCAAGATCCTGGATATTCTCTCCGGCAACACTGAACTGTATACAGCTTCCGTGTTTTACCTTGCCCCATTTGAACAGGGTATTGATATCAACAATCCGTTCACCGTCATAATAAATATGTACTTTCAGATTTGGATACTTTGCGTTGTAACTGCGGATAATTCGTTTCCATGCTTCAACATTTCCGTTATGAAACAACTCATTACTCACAACTACTGATACAAGAGAAGACATCTTTGTTGCACCCGGAACTGCGGCAGGTGCGGGAGCAGCAGTAGGTCTCGGTGCGGGAGCAGCAGCACGTGACGCTGCTGGAGACGCTGCTTTTTTTGAGGCCGGCCGGCGTGATTTTGAAACAGCTTTTTTCGCAGCGGCGGGTTTTTTCGGGGCAACAAAAACAAAAGGCCCGTTCGTGAGCGCAGCCGGCACAGACACTTTGGTACCCGATATAAGCGATATCAGCAAATCGGCGGCAGTGCGTGCATTTTGTACTGCAGCAGAACTCGATGCTGCAGCACCAGCATACACAATAACCAGTTCATTCTTTCTGAATCCGGAAATAACAGACGCACTTTCAGGGTTTTTCGGATTGACAACAATAAATCCGAGATCGGGATGATGATACCCGACAACGAGATCAACAGCCTTCCATCGTGCCACTTCCTTCACCAAGGCATCCGCATCACCGGTAAGATCAGGAATATTCCGGGTAACGGTACAATAGCCGCCCTTTTCCACCAAAAGCATATGGATTGTTGCCTGTGTCTGCTCGGCATCAAAATCTTTCTCTGAAATAAGGTTGTTCACCAAATCTGCAATATTGGTTCTGGTATTTGTAGAATCCAGAATATCCAGGGTACGCGTAATATGACGCACAGAGGTGTTGAATCCTTTTCTGCTTGCAAGACGGGTATAAAAACTTGATGGTTCCACCATTCTTTCCTCCTCTATTAATCAATAGTATACCGCATTTGGGTAAGTTAACTACACAAAAATAAACAAAAAACCCCCGAAATACAGAAGCATACTGATTCCGGGGGTTTCATTTCATGACACTAAGAAAACTTAGAGTTCACGCATTCCTTTCTTTGCTTTGGTTGCAGGAGCGCGCCCACGTCTTCCGCGGCCACTGTCAACAACACCTTTCTTTGCGGTCTTCTTGGCAGCAGGAGCGCGTCCGCGTCGTGCAGGTGCCTTGGAGACTTTCTCTGCGGCGGCCGGAGTCGCAGCAGAAGAGTCATCATTGAGCATATCAAGGTACTGCTGACGACCGGGGATTTCACCTACGATAGGATCATCACCGTTATCGGTTGCAAAGGTCTGTGCGATATCCGCACGAACAGTTGACCGGCGGCGGCTGAACGAAGCAAACGCTGCGTCCTGGAATCCTTTGGATACTCCATGGAGGAATTCGTTGAGAACGTTTGCCATACCATCCAGTGTCGCTTTCTTCCGCTTGATGGAGGTAATATCAACATCAAGAAGAAGTCCGGGCTGAAGATGGAAGGGATTGATAATGTAATCGAACTTGTTGAATTCCGTCTCCATGAAGTCAAGACGTTCTTCCATGACACGGCGTTCAATGGGGTACTGATAATTGTACATGCTCTTGAGTTTGTCGCGCATGATGATAAGGCGTTTGCGCAGCTTGTCCTTCTCGTAAATGAAGGTACGGTTCATACGTTCAACTTCAGTTTCCGCGGGTTTGATAAAGGAAATTTCATCCCAAACCTTTGCGATGTCCTCATAGAGGGGATCGCCGGTTTTTTCCTTGATGTTCTTGCGGATCTTCTTCTTGTAGATTTTGGCAAGATCATTGAAGTCGGTAACACGGGTAAGGAACTTGGAGTCCTCGTACCGGGTATTCAGAACATCCCAGAGATGCTCAACTTCAGTTTCAAAGGAACGGATCATTACCTCATAAGCCTTGCGGTCTTCATTGAGCTGCGCATTGTCGTAGTAGCGGAGGCGGATCTGATATCGTTCATCGGGAAGAATAGCCTGATTGGTGTCATCATATTCACGAAGAATGAGTTCACGGGCATTCTTGAGGTTTTCAATATACTGATATCCCATCTTGGATGTATCAAGAATGGAAGTCAGTGAATTGATAGCGGTGTTGAAACCGCGATTGCGGATATTTTCCATATCAACGATCTTCTTGAGGTTTTCGCGAATATTGAGCTGATCAAAGGTATCAGGATCAATCTCTGCACGAAGATTATTGATGCGGTCCATAAGTTCTTTCGCAATTACCCGGTAGCGGCGGCTCTTGGGATTATCGAGCTCGTCGTCGGTATAGTCCGTAACCTTCTTCATCTTTTCAAAGATGATCTCGCCGTCGGAAAGTTCTTCGAGTCCTTCGTCGATCCGCTCATCTTTCAGCTTTTCAATTTCCTTGTCGAGCTCGTCCATGTAGTGCTTGGCAAGAAGATCCTTGATGAGATATTCAACGGTTGCCTGATACTGGAAAATGGGACTGATAAGTTCGGAATCAAGAATATTAACGGAAAGCTTTACATCAGTTACCGTCTTGGGCTTGTAGATATTGTCCTTGAACGCACATTTTACAATTGAATAGGCGTTTTCACCGCGGACAAAAGCACCAACGTCGGTCTTCTGGCGAAGCAGGGAGTTCGTAAGGGTTTCGAGGTCATTAACACCACGCTGGATATGTCCCTGCAGGTGTCCGTACATGTTGACCATCGATTTTTCGATTTCACCGGTATTGAATTTGTCTGCACCACCCACTTCATCAAGAAGGATTGCAATTTCTTTGGGGGTGTAACGGTTCAGAACCTTCATTTCTTCACGGTCAACGAAACCGCGAACTTTCTTTACCATTTCATCTTCAGCGGTAACCATGTACCGGTTGAACATATTCTGGTAGTTCTGGTTAAAATAGTTATAGAGTTTTTCCTTCACTCCACCCATAACATCAAGGCGCTCAAGAACTTCCTTGGGCAGCCTTGCATTCAGGTGATGAAGAACCTTGTTGGTTTCTTCTTCAAGAAGCTGGTTTACTTCTTTCTGCTGATCGCGGTAATCCTGTGCGAGCGAGTTCCTGGAACCTACCGCACTCGGTTTCTCGGGGTGAAATACATTAGGGCTCCGGGGCAGATCAATGCTTGCCATATAATCATCTCCTTATATAAACGGTCTTTATAAAACAGCCTTACGGGTCATTAACCTTATTATAGTCATAGTATGATTTCTGTAAAGCATTTTTTTTTTTTTGTAAGATGCAAAATCGCAGATAATAGTATAAACTGGGTTAACGGGAGTAGCACAAATGAAACGATGTAAACAAGCACTGTCTCTTATTTTACTCACGCTGTTGATCTCTGCCGCATCGGCTGGAGAGCGAACCCTTCCCATAGACATGTTCATCATGATAGACAAGTCCCTTTCCATGAGCGAACAGGGACGATTCGAAAGCATGCAGACCTGGGTCCGGGACTATCTGGCAAAACAGGTTCTCATTCACGGCGACACCGTGTCCATTTACCAGTTTTACGGAGCAACCGACCATTTGCTCAAACTTACCATAAAATCCGAACAGGACCGGCAAAAAGTGGTGGAAACCATCGATACCATTCGCCCTGACGGGGAATTTACCGATATCGGTCTGGCTCTTGAAACGCTGAAGGCAGCGGTTGATCGTACACCCCCGAGCGAACGGTATACCATACTGCTTCTGCTCACCGACCTTCGCCAGGAAGCCCCCTGGTCATCACGATATGCCGGTGTCCAGGATCGATTCGAAAGCCAATATCTTGCAGAAGCCCGTATAGTTGAACATGATGTATGGTATGAAATCACCCTGGACATGGGTATCCAGGATCGTGTGGTCGTAACCAGCAACGAGTTGTATGCATCAATTCTTGAAACCGCGGGAGAACCGAGAACCACGATAGAACCGGACGGATCAATCCCGGTTGGCGACGAAGAACCCGGCGGCGGGAATGAAGCAGACGATCCGGAAACGGATACCGCCCGGCGCAGTTCAACTCTTTCCGTTCCACCGCAAACTGTGTTACTATCCCTCCTGATTCTCGCCATACTTGCCGGAGGCATTGTCTTCATACGGAAGAAGCGCGAAGAGCGGGAAGACGACCAAAAGAAACGATAATACAGGTACCTTCATGAAAAAAATTCTCATAATTCTTTTCTCATCGGCACTCGTGCTGTTGTTCGTCTGGCTTCTGGTCATGCGGCCGGAACTGTCGTTGCGCGAAGAGTCGAGGAGAGCTCCCCGTACCATCATTCCCGCCGGTACGGAGGGACAAAACCTGCAAAGCGACGGGTTGTACGAATCCGCAATCATTGACGAATCCAGGCCGCAACCCCTCATTTTGCTTGATAACAACGAGATATTTCTCAATGCCCTGTCCATTGACCTCACCCGGGACGGTATCATGGATCAGGTATGTGCCATCCGTAAAACGGGCACGCCCAATATCTATATCGCCGCAGGAATACAGAATCCCATAACCGGTGAGTATTCGCGGCTGCCGGACATAAAAACGGCCATTACCCAGGCCCGAACCCTTCTTGTCTATTCAACTGACCTTTTGGGGGACCGTTCAAACCCGGTTATTGTATCCGGAATGACCAGCGACAATAATCACGCCCTTGCGGTGTACCTTCCGGATACCGACCGTCGGGGAACAACAACACTGGGAACGATCGCGGATTTGCAATCTGATGGCCCCATCACCATCAAGGAAATAGCACGATCCGACGCATACAACCGCGGGGTAACGTCCGGCGACAGTTACCCCATCCATACCTACAATTCTGATCCCCAGTCACCGGAAACCCTCAACCAGATTGAACGGGTATATCGGTGGAACCGGAGAAAAAAGCATTACGAACAAGTTTCCGAATCAAAGATTACCGGAAACCGTCTTGAAAGCAGACTGGTAAGTCAGCTTCAGGGAGCTACCCTTGAAACGTTCGAGGAATTTCTGGCCGGACTGTGGTATATGCCCTCCCCCACATCCCGACAGGGCGCACGATACCTGTTCTTTGACACGCAGACCCGCGAAATTACCTTCCACAGTAGTGCGGTTCAGGAGGTCTTTATTCGCGAAGCCGGCACGCCGAGACGGTACGGCGCGTATCTGACAACCAGAAACAAGTCGATTTCAAGCATCAGACGCATGATGGACATTGAATTGACCGGTATCGATGAAATCAAGATAAAGGTTCTGGAAGATGTCAAACTGAAGATCGGTGTTGCCTCAGACTGGGACGGCGTGTATCGCAAAATGGGAACAACCGGCCCCGGATCCGACAGTGACGTTACCGCGATAACCCGTATCCGCGACATCCTGACCAAATCGGGAGGAGCATGGAGGTCGTCGGATGGACAACGAATATCATTTGCCGGTCAAACGTATCAGTTTTCAACACCCGGAGAATCTGAATCGGGACAATTTGCCCTGATGGTTATCAGGGATCAGATAATTCTGCAATTGAGACGGGAACCGGGAGATTCAAACACCCGATTTTTCATGGTATCCGTACCTGATGAAGACACATCGCCGGCAATGAGCAGGATCATACTGACAGAAGTTCGTGTTTCTATGGAAGGAATTCGATCTACCGGTACGAATCCGGTGGAGTTCACCCCTGAATCCTAGTCTTTCACCAGATAACTCTCGAATCCGGCGTCTTTGAGCCGTTTGGCAGCAGTTCCATCGTCGGGAACGAGAACCGCATAATACACGGTTCCACTCGGCCGCTTTTCCTCGCGAACAACCGGGGAAAAACCCCGCTGCCGGAGCACGGTTGCAAGACTCTCCGCATTTTCGCGATTCTTGAAAAATCCGGTTTGCTGCCAGCTGCTTCCGGGAGAAATCCCGGACTCGGCTCGGGGTGATTCCGTTCGGGAGGACGATTGCTCCGGGGTTGTTTCTCTTGTCTGGGGCGCGTTGCCTGTATCCGGCGTATCATTTTTGTCCGCAAGGGCGAACACCGGCATTCCATCGCGAGTCATGAGATACCAGAATGACGACGGACTGGCAGACACCTCACCACGGACGACCGCAGCTTCCGGTGATGCCGGATACCGTGACTCCAGGGTTTGAACTGCTGCAAGATCACCGGCACTCCACCACAGGGTAAACAACACCGCAGGTATAAACGGTTCAAATTGAGTGTTTGCGGCATAGGAACGAAGCAATTGCAGTGCCTGATCCCGTTCGCCGGAAGCGAGCTGAATCCAGGCAGAATATACCCTGGCGCGAATGAGAATGCGTTCGTCAAAAGAGGACAACAATACCTCGCGAACCATGGCACCAGCCTGCTCGGTATCATTGGATGCCAGCAGACAGCGAACTGCATCAAGATACAGAGAATCATCCCGGAGGCCGGAAATGGCAAGGGCAGCTTCGCGGTACTGCGTGCCGGCAACAGCAGGATTCCCTGAACGTTCATTCAATGAGGCAAGCACGGTATACACATACTTTTTATCCGCGGGATCTTTTGCCCGATCCACAGCCTTTTTCAATATATCTTCAATGTCTGAGGTGTTTTTTTCAGAAAAAGCCCGGCCTACCAGCTTCTGTATCTCCGGTGAAACCGCCGAGGCAGGGACAGCGACAAAGAGCGATATCAGAATTATAAAAGGGAAAATGCGTATTGTCATACGGTTCCGGGTGCATTCTTTGCTTCATCATCTTTTATGTCTGATTTCTTTTTCTTCTGTTCCTTTTTCTTCAGACTCTTGTTGTCTTCCCGATTCTTCTTCCGGCGCCGTCCCAGCAAAAAGGGAATAACGCTGAAACTGCCAAGCACATAGGCGGCAAGCAAACTGAGAACAATCGGAACATCTTCAAACGTATGCAATATGACTGAAACATTGCAACGATTATCAAGATTAAACCCGATGAAGAAAATCGCGATTAGCATCACCAAGAGAAACGCAATCAGTTTGAAGGGCATGAGGAGCCTCCGTTTTCAAGTATTTTCGCACGGAACGTTCTTCCGCGCAAGCCGGTCAGACGACACCATACAAAATGACCAACCAGAGACGGATCCTGTTTTCCCGAAAAAACCACCATATCACCAAGTTCGGTGTGTCCGAACAATTCGTCGGGATTGTTGCGTGAAGTGGACTCAACCAGTACGTACACGTCGCTTCCGACACGGGTGCGCATTCGTTCCCGGCTCATCCGGTGCTGGAGCTCGATAACCCGGGCAAGGCGCTCCTTTTTAACGGCATCGGGAATACGGTTCGGCAAATCAAATGCAGCCGTCCCTTCCCGGGGATTATAGTGATACATGAAGGCCGCATCGTAGCGCACCTGTTCCATAAGAGAGAGTGTGTCTTCGACATCTGTCTCCGTTTCACCGGGAAATCCGACAAGAATGTCCGTGGACAGAGTTGCTTCCGGTATGCGTGCACGAATGCGGTCCACCAGTGCCAGATATTCTTCACGGGTGTATTTCCGGTTCATTGCCGTGAGCATACGGTTTGATCCGTTCTGCACCGGAAGGTGAATCATCTTGCACAGCGCCTTCTCACGGGCAATGATATCGATCAATTCATCCGAAAAATCTTTGGGATGACTCGAAGTAAACCGGATCCATTGAATGACACCCCGTGCCTCAATCTTCCGCACAACCTCTTCGAGAAGCGCCGGAAAATCGAAACAACGGCCGCTTTCCGGGTCGGTATACCGATAGGAGTTGACATTCTGCCCGAGCAGGGTTATTTCACGCACTCCGCGGTCCGCCAGAATATCCAGCTCGACAAGGATCTCCTGCATGCTGCGGGATACTTCCCTGCCCCGGACATAGGGCACAATGCAATAGGAACAAAAATTGTTGCATCCGTTCATGATGGGCACAAATGACTGAAACGCGCCATTTTCAAGGGATGTTGCCGCGAAGTGATATCCGTTTACCGGTTTCTCATCCACCGGAACATAGGGAACCCCGTCTTCAAGTGCCGTGAAGAGATCAGAAAAAATATCGCGTTCAAACATACCCACCGCATAGTCAACCGCGGGGAATTTTTTGCCGAACGAATCCCTGAGCCGCTCTGCCATACAGCCCATAACGACGAGAACAAGCGCCCGCTTCTTTTTAAGGCCCGCATAATGCGCAATACGGCCGGACGCACGGGTTTCCGCGGTTATCCGTACCGAGCAGGTATTGATGATAACCAGGTCGGCACTGTCACCGTCCGCTCTTTCATTCCAGCCGCGGGAGAGAAGAAGCGAGGAAACCGATGCCGATTCCGCGTGATTCATCTGACAGCCGTAGGTTTCAATAAAAAAAGTCATCGGCGGTGGTCGTCCTCGTAATGAGTAAGCATGCCGTTCCCGCTGTTCGAAACTTCGGCGGAAGCAAAGGCGTTGTGGTTGTGGATACTTTCGTAGTTTTCGGCTTCAACACTGTACCAGGGAAATTCGCCGAGCCGGGGAATGGCAAGGATGACATCGCGAACAAGATCTTCGACAAATTTTGGATTATCGTATCCGTGCTCGGTAACGAATTTTTCATCATCGCGCTTGAGCAGGGAATATACCGCGCTCGACGCACAGCCTTCAACCAGCGCAATGAGATCTTCTATCCAGAAAAAGGGCCCGAGTTGCACCTTGACCCGCACAACTCCCCGCTGATTATGCGCACCATAGGCACTTATTGCACGAGAACAGGGACATACGGTCTGAACCGGAACGGCAACTGACACAAAAAAGAGATTCCCGCCGGATTCCGACACGGAGCCTTCGAAAGAGCAATCATACGACATGAGGGAGGTCTGTCCGGAAACCGGTGCTTTCTTTTCCATAAAATATGGAAAGGCAAGTTCACCGAACGCCCGGGGAGCTTCGAGGGAACGGCGGATTTCCTCGAGCATGTTCAGGAAGTGCGGCATGGAAAGCCGCTCACGGTGTTCGTGGAACACCTCGATAAACCGGCTCATGTGTGTTCCCTTGAAATGACGGGGAAGGTTCACATACAGGCTTACTTCGGCAGTGGTATGCTGGACGGCATGGTCACGGTCCAATACATGGACCGGATACCGCAATCCCTTGATGCCCACTTTCTTGAGCGGTATGTCGCGATCATCGTGTTCACTCTGAATATCTACCAAAACAGTGTTCTCCGAAAACTACAGCGCCGTTACCGGAGCGTACGCTCCGCGGCTTCGAGAGTATTTTCCATAAGCATGGCGATGGTCATGGGCCCGACTCCGCGTGGAACCGGGGTTATGGCGGATGCAACCGCGCAGGCGGCTTCAAAATCGACATCGCCGACAAGGCGATATCCCCTTTTGGCGGTTTCGTCGGGGATACGGTTCACCCCGACATCAATGACAACCGCGCCGCTCTTGATCATGTCCGCGGTAATCATGCGCGGACTTCCCGCCGCGGCGATGAGTATATCAGCCTGGCGGGTCATGGCGCCCAGATCACGGGTTTTGGTGTGACAAACGGTTACGGTTGCATTGTAATCCCGGCGGGCAAGCAGAACCGAAAGAGGTTTTCCCACAATATTTGAACGCCCGACAATGACCGCATGGGCACCGGCTGTTTCAACACCCGTTTCACGCAAAAGGACGAGCACGCCATGCGGCGTACAGGGAAGAAAACATTCGCGTTCGATGAGCATGTTTCCCAGGTTGACCGGGTGAAATCCGTCCACATCCTTTGCAGGATCAATGGCCATGATGACCAGCTGTTCATTGATATGTTTCGGAAGGGGAAGCTGAACAAGAATTCCGTGTACAGAAGTGTCTTTGTTGAGATCATGAACAAGATCAAGAAGTTCTTTCTCGCCTGTTTCCGCGGGAAGACGTATGGTCCGGTCGGCCATGCCGACTTCCTTGAGGGCCCGCTCCTTGCCTGAAACATAGGAAACAGAGGCAGGATCGTCTCCAACGAGAACAACCGCCAGGCAGGGTTTCGTTCCCCGTGCACAAAGGGCGGTAACCCGGTCCGTAACACGGGAACGTACCGATGCTGCAATGGAAAAACCGTCTATAATGGTAGCGCTCATGATAACCTCGCTTGTTTATACTCGGGTTTCGTAACTTGACTCGACTGTACTTTGTTGTACCATGTACAAGCCTTGATAGACAATAGCCAAGTAAATGGAGTATAGTGACCCCCATGAAACGAACATTCATCATTTGTGTACTGCTGGCCCTGACCGGCGTAACCACTCTCTTTGCGCAAACAGACGGACCGGCAACAACCCTGGACTTTGTTCCCATCAAAAAAGGTGACCAGTTCATTCATGTCGACCTCGGTCTTTCCGTCCCCCTGTTCTATATTACCCCCGGCGGCATTGAAACAGACACCAATCTGGATCTTGGCGGATCTGGACGTATCGGATATTCACGTTTCATTACCCCCCGGATCTCGATCGGCGGATCGTTCGGATTCTCCTTTAACGGAACAATCGGGGACAACACGTATCTGTCACTTCCCATAGTGTTCAGAACCTCGTACGAGCTCGTCTTTAACCGTATCCATATTCCGATTTCCTTTTCAGCAGGCGGAATTTTCCAGACATACCGCTCTCGAAACTATTTTGGCTTATTGCTGAAACCGGAAGTTGGAGCCTATTATCAATATTCCCCCGACTGGTCCTTCGGTGCCACAATAAGCTGGGATTTTGTTCCGCAATGGTACGATAACAGCAGCGATAACCGTGTCGGCAACTTTTTTGATGCGACGCTCGGACTTCGGTATCATTTTTAATCCAGGCGAGACAAGGAGCTATTCATGAAGTCTTTTAGCGGAAAAACAATCCTTTTCATATTTCTCGTGGCGCTAGCCGCCATATACACAACGGCCTGCTCAGACGACCCCATATTTTCGGCAATTGAAGCCGAGGTAAAACTCAAGGATCCTTCGGTACGGGGTACCGTGATTTCACTGGTGAACCAGGACGGCGATCTCTATACGGCAAATGGAAGGATCTACCGCAGAACCGCCGGCATCGGTGAATGGCACCGCATTGCACTTCCCTCCGGCGCCTACCGCTGCAGCCAGCTCGCCGTAACGCAGAATAACGGCACCGGCGAGATGTTCGGACTCTTCCAGGATGCAGACTGGCAATTCCACTCCCTGCAGCAGTATACCGGAGCGGGATGGACCCCGATTGCCGGAGCGACACAGGGCTATGCCATCAAAAACGGCAGCGGTTTCATCTACTTCTTCCGCCAGGACAGCATAACCACCGGTGAAAATGCTGAAATTAAAACGTCAGTCTACCGGGTCACCGAGGCCGGTGCGGTAAGCGGGTCTGTTGCGTCCTTTACCTACCAGAGCGGTTCTGGTGAACTACCCGTAGACGGAGAAGCCGGCTACTTCGCAACGAACCGGGGAGTCTATACCTCTACAGGAACACAGCTGACCGGAGGGTCCGAACCAACAAGCGGAATCGCCGGCATTGCCGTCAACGGTGCCGATGTATATGCAGCAACCAGCGGATACGTATACCATTATACCGGCGGAACGTGGACCCGGCTTGCCCATGATACTTCCGGACGGGTTCACAATCTCGAATACCTCGAAGCCGGCGGAAAGCGCCTCCTGCTCATACCGTGTGAAGACGGATACGGGGAAGTTCTTCTCGACGGAACGGGGGCCCCATCGGCTTATCAGGATCCCGGAACCACCGCGGCGTCTTCAATAAGCACCAGCGCCAGAAGCCAGTACCGGAGCAGTCTTGCCGACTGGAATATTCTGAGCATGTTTGTCGTAACCAACCCGGTTCCTGCCGGAGATGATTATGTACTCTACGCAGGCATTATTGATCCGGAAGAAGACGGACTGTGGTCGTACTATTCCGAAACCCGCCAGGAATGGAACCGGGAATAGCCGGAGAAGCCGGTGGATCTCTTTTCCGGAGAAGGATCGCAGGGGCATGAACCGCTTGCCGCTCGCATGCGGCCCCGCACCCTCGACGAGTTTATCGGCC
>CAZGQQ010000039.1:0-15305 GCA_964527175.1 uncultured Treponema sp. | reverse complement strand
CCGTGCTCTGGTAAGAACCTGTTGGATTAACCGAACCAATGGTCCGGTTAATCCGCCGTTCTTTAGTATGATGTGGTTTCTTCCGATAGTATGGATATGAAAAGATTCCTGTTTTTAGCGGTTATTTTCCTCTTTGTTCCTCTGCTGTATGCCGGAGATACGCCGCTTCCCGATACGTATCGGTCCATCTCTCTCGGAATGGATGTGGATTCTGTCAAGGAACAGCTCAAAAAAGACAGCCTGTTCGGGTACCGCGGTGAACGTGATGTTTCTCTTTTACATACGGAAAACCGTGTCCTCATTGAAACAGCCGGTTCATCATTTATTGCCCGCTCCTGGTTCCAGTTTCATGAAGACCGGCTGTACGTCATGATTTTTCGTCTTGATCCGGAACGTATCGATTACTATTCGGTGTATTCAGCGCTGGTGGAAAAATATGGAGAGCCGGAAAGTCTCGACCCACGCAAGGCACTGTGGTCCGATGAACGGGTTACCCTGACGCTGGAGAGGCCTCTTACCGTCAAGTATGTGGACAAGACGGTATTTGCTGAACTCGTTGAATCCGATACAACCGGTCGCGCCATGTCCGACGTGCTCAGGGAGGAATTTCTCCGTGAATTCTAAACAATTACTGTTTCTGCTGTCGTTTGTTTTTCTGCTTCCGGTATTCGTTTCCTGTGGAGAAGAGAAACTCCCCGTTGAACGGTTATCCTTCATTGCCAAAGACGGGTCTACGGTGGAGCTGGCCGCCGAAATTGCCCGCACCTCCGAGGAACAGGCAACCGGTCTCATGTGGCGAACTGAACTTGAGGATGGTCATGGTATGCTGTTCTGGTATGCCGTTGATACCCGCATGCATTTCTGGATGAAAAACACACTCATACCGCTTTCAATTGCGTTTTTGGATTCTTCAGGAACAATTCGGGAAATATATACTATGGAACCGGAAAGTCGTACTACTGTATCCAGTTCCATATCAATGCGCTATGCACTGGAAGTGCCGGAAGGGTGGTTTTGGCGGGTAAATCTTGCCCCAGGGTGCACCTTGACTGCTGAAAGTCTGGCGCTGCTCAAGTCGTTGAGCCGGCCTTAGCTCTCCGGCTGTTGCAGCATCTCACGCGCAAGAAGGTCATTCGGGTCAATTTCAAGCACTGTTCTAAAGAAGCCGTCCGCTTCTTCCCGGTTTCCGGCCCGGAGCGCAACCATGCCCAAATTCGATATGATTTTTGTGTTCTCGGGTTCACGTTCAAGAGCCGCAAGAAGGAATTTCCTGCTTTCGTCAAGATTTCCGAGTTCCATGAGGCAAATGGAAAGCTCGTTCAATATGTCGGTCATTCCCTGTTCTGAACCGCTTTCTTCGCCTTCTGCGCTTTCGGCAGTAATGAGCTCCAGTGCTTTCATGAACGCGACCCGGCCGTCTTCCCAGCGTTCAAGACGCCTCAATGCCCAGCCGAGCAGAAACCATGCGTTCCAGACACCTGAATGGCCTTCCATGAAAAGCCGGATCTTTTCCAGTGCTTCTTCCTCATTACCCATAATGATACTGTCATATGCTGCCTTGAAAAGATCATCATCCAGTTTTCGGGAAGAAATTTCTTCAATAACTGATGCAGCCTTGTCTTTACGGAATTTGGCGGTTTCTGTGTCTGCGGTTTCCAGATCAAGATATGCCTCAAGGGCTTCCTTTGCCTTTCGGAAATTCTTCTGCTTGAGATAGAAGTATCCCGCATTGAAAAAAGCATCCGGAATGGGGGGCTCCGCCGTCATGGCCAGTCGATAGTGTTCAAAGGCCAGTCCATCGTATGCATCGGCATCCTCTTCGAGTCCGCTCTTTCTCAATGATTCAGCACGTTCATCATACAGGAGTGCCAGGTTGAGTGTGGTGAGACGATCTTCCGGATCAAGACCACGCAGCGAGAGAAAAATCTCTTCAGCAAGCTCAAAGTCGCTATTGTGAATTTTGAGGATTGCTGCTTCTGTCATTTCAGTCCGGATATCAGGATATACCGCTGTTATGAGAGAGCGGTAATATCCGTTTTGTGCATTATCGGGGTCATACGCAAGGACGGTTAAAATACCGGCAAGAATCATTTCCGCCGTCAGATGATCCGGGGCAAAAGAATCCGACGGTGCACTGAGTTGTACGGGAAGGGGAATTGACGGGTCAAAACCCGGGAAGTGGTTGGAAAGATGATGTGCTTGAGGCATGGTAAAAAACACAAGTGAATCGAGCGGATGGGGCATTGGTTCCTCTTCTCTGATTATTGCCGGTTTTCAGCTTCAGCGGCTGCCGGGGTTTTGACGGTCGGGGTTTCGACGGGTTGCTGTACCGGATCTGGTGACGCGGCAGTTTCTTTTTCCGTATCTGCCTCTTTTTCGGTTCGTGACGGTTTTTGCTGCATCAGGTAATTATTGATATGCATCTTGTAGACCATGGGTACTTCATTTTCACTGTACTGAATTGCCAGGGCAACAAGATCCTTGCGGTTCTCAACGTCTTCAGTACGGACAATATGCCCCCTGATTCCTACCGCGGCTCTGGGGTCATCCAGATCAATACGGAGTACCACATCCTTGTCTTTCAAAAACTGGGCAATACCAACCATTATCACCTTGGCGCCGGAAAAGGAAAGATCCCGCAAAATACAGCGGCGCGGAATGCCCTGAATGAAAATAACGGTTTCTTTCTGGACAATGCCGATCTTTCTGATGGCATCCGGTGTTATGAGAATGCGGTCTTCACGGCGTTTGGTTGAATTGATGTTTGCCTCAAGCAGCTGCCCCAGTTTTTCAATGAGATCGTCGGGAGCGCGCTGTGTGTATGCCAGGTTTATCAGAACCAGATCCGGTGAACCCGAATACTGGTTTACACCGGTAACCTTTGCCGAAACAAAGAATGAAATGGGTTCGTTCTTTTCGGGATCGCTGAAGGAATATCGCAGATTTACCGATGTATTTCCTTCCTGGATTCGCTCATAAACACCGCTTTTTACTCCGGCAATGACCTTTGCTCCTACCATGGACGTGGAATTGATCACACAGGGCCACTGTCCTCCCAGCGCTTTTATATTGACCTGTGAAGGAATAAGCCGGGTAGTCCTGATAACTTCTTTGGAGAAAGTGACATCTATGTTCTGATACAGCTCATAATAGCGGGTAAGCTGTTGGCTTGTGGCATATCCCATATATTGGTTAATAATAGATGTGATTATTTAAAAGGTCAATGCTCGGCACGTGTTACTGTAAGTGTTGGTTCGCAGGGCAAAAAAAAACCGGTCCTTCGGGGACCGGTTTTGCATTAATACGGTTTTGACTCGCGTGTCTTCCGGGTTTTCTTCATGAGTTTCCGGCGGAGAGCCTTGTTCTTCCGGTTGAGGATGGTGGAAGGCTTTTCGTAGTATTCACGCTTTTTCCATTCGCGGATAATTCCCTCTTTTTCAACCATGCGTTTGAAACGCTTGATTGCCTTTTCGAGGTTCTCGGAGTCGTCTACGACTATGTGTGCCATGTATAAATCACCCCCTCTCGGTATGACCGTCGGTATTCTGTTACTATGCCAAAAAATTGCGGTATGGTCAACACATCAGAAGAGCGTGCGCCCAACGAACCAGTCCGGATCCACGGCTTCGCCGTTTACCCTGAATTCCCAGTGGAGGTGCGGACCGGTTGAAAGGCCGGTACAACCGGACTTTCCAATAAGGGTTCCGGCACGCACGATTTCTCCCCGAGCGGTGTCAAGCGCGTTCAAATGATAGTATAAACTGTATACACCGGGCAGATGCTCCACAACAATGGTCCATCCGGTGGTTATGCGGAACTCCGCCAGAACCACCCTGCCGTCTCCGGAGGAAAATACCGGGGTGCCTTCGGGAATGCCGAAATCAATTCCATAATGTATGTTTCTCTGTGATCCACCCTGTGCGAATTGGTATATTCTGCGGTCCCCATACCCGGAGGTACGGCGTGTTGCATTCACGGGGAGAATGAACGGACCGTTGAATACGGGTGCATCATCGGATCTTGTGAGAAGAATGGCAGAGAGCTTTTTGATCTGTTCCATGCGTTCTTTGCTGGTATCTGTTTTTATGGCGGTATTTTCTTCCGTGAGGGCAATCTCTTCAGCAGTAAAATCCCGCGGGTGAATATCCAGTGTGCGGATCAGTATTTCGGATTCTGCCGGAATTTCTATCCGGTATGTTCCCGGGGCAATGAGTGAGTTGAGGGGAATGAGCGCACCTGCGCGGTACCCGGCATCCGGAGCGGTTTCAAGCGGAAACGTCGTTGCACTTCCAATTACTGTATCCTCTCCGGAAAGAATGGTAATGACCGTTTCGGGAATCTCACGGGAACTGTGCAATACTACGGGAATTGTGTCCCCCGGAACGGCAGAGGCGGTTATTGCAATGGTGAAGAACGCGTGCTCTTCCGGATCCGGTTTGCCCCGTGCTGCGGCGGTGATGCCGGTAAAGAGAAGTACCCCGGCGAGAACCAGGCAGGTGGATTGGCGCACCGTTCTGGAAGAAATCATATGCTTCCCTGCTTCCGGACATCCTGCAGGATGAGTTGCGGAATTTCTGATCCGTTGAATGAATTCCTGCCGACGGTGAAGACGGTATCGACTGTATCTCCCACGGCAAAATCCGTGCCAAGCCGTTCTGCCGCACGCCAGTAGACCGCGGGCCATTTGTATGTTCCGCAGGCAAAGGTGAGTTTGAGATGCATTTTTTCGGTTTTGCCCATAATATCTGCCGAAATGATCTTCATGTTTTTTGTAAGAAAGGTGAGCTGTTCGTTGCCTTCTCCATACGGTTCAAACCGGTCGGTCAGATCCAGTATTGACGGTGTGAGATACTCGTGGGGGAGTTCTGCATCGATCGTAACTTCTCCGCCGTTTTCTGATTCGGGGAAGGTGATGTCTGCGGCGATACGGACGAGACGTGCCCTGAACTCCGGGAAATTGTTCTCGTGCATCGAGAATCCGGCGGCAAAGGTATGCCCGCCATGGTCAATAAAAAGGTCGGCACAGGGTTCCAGCAGATCCTGCAGGTTTACGCCGCGTGCCGAGCGCATTGACCCCACCAGTGTCTGGTCTTTCATGAATGATATGACTATTGCCGGTACCTGGAAACTGTTGGACAGGCGGTTGGCCATGATACCGGTAATTCCGCGGTGAAACCGGGCGTCGGCAGCGATAACGAGTTTGCCATGATGGGTGTCGAGACTTTCGCGGGCAAGCGGTTCTGCAATGCTCCAGGCATCGGCTCCCAATTGCTTCCGGTCAGTATTGAGGCGAATCACCTCTTCCGAAAGACGGTTCCGATCGGCCTGGTTGTCTGACAATAACAGGGAAACGGCAACTTCGGGGGTGCCCATACGGCCGGTCGCATTGATTGCCGGAGAAATGAGCCAGGCAATATCGCCGGTTCCGATTTTCTTTCCGACAAGATTCTGCCGCGCCATGAGTTCGGCAAGTCCCGGTCGCGCTCTTTCATTGATTGCCGCGAGTCCCTGACGAACGAGGATGCGGTTTTCGTTTTCCAGCGGCATGAGATCTGCAAGTGTTCCGATCGCGACAAGCTGGAGTTCCTGTTTTTCCCGTTGTCCATAGATGCTATTTCGCCGCTGGATGAAGGTGACAAAAAGATTGAAAAATCCATCAAGCTCACTGATGGGGTTGTCGCCGTACCGTCCGATACGGGAAACATCCTTGAGCCTGAGCAGACTCATGTTCCTGATTGCCGGAATCTCCCGTGAAATTTCGGGAGCGAGGTCATGAAAGTTGAATTCTACTGCCGAACCGAAAATGGCGGCAAGTTGTTTGTGTTCGAGCGGGGCGTCCCAGACAAATATCTGCTGATCCTGTAAAAAAGGAAGGAGACGGGTTTGCGTTATGGAAACCATTCCGGGAATAACTGTTTCGCTGATACGGTCTGTTTCAGTCAGGTTGACCATTTTGACCGCTTCAATCACGTAAGACTCATTCGCCGGGCGTACATGCAGGAGACATATCTGCTGTTTGTATAATTCACTTTGGGCAAAACGAACAGCGGTAATGAACTTCCAGGCAACAGCGCAACCGGCAAGATCCCGGAACGGGTATCCGGAATCATCAATTTTTGGATCAATAATGGCTACTGCCTCGGGCAGGACGTCCGGCGGATTGTGGTGATCAAGGATTATGGTATCAATACCAAGTTCATTGGCACGCGATACGGCATCCCGGCAGGAAATACCGTTATCGACGGTTATGATAAGCGTCCCGTCATTCTCTGCATGCTCTTCAACCGCCGCGACCGTCAGTCCGTATGGATCATCGCCCGACGGAACCCGCCACTGTACTGAAAGTCCAAGATCAACCAGTGCCTGGTGGAGCAGGGCGGTGCTGGTAATACCGTCAACATCCCGGTCTCCAAATATGAGGATTTTTTCTCCTTCTTCGCGGGCAAGCAGTACCCGGTCCACGGCGTCTTCCATATCGGTAAACAGAAAGGGATTATGCAGGTACCGCAAATCGTCTTCCAGGAAGTACAGGATTTTGGATCCTTCAGTTATATTTCTTCGAGCAAGAATGGAGGCCGTAAGAGCATCACATTCGTACTTGCGTACCATGTCCCGCACGATCGTTTTGTTTATATCTTTTTTATTCCAGATCATAGCTCGTTTATTTCTCCCAGAATCAGCGGTTCGGCGTCGGGGGCGCTGGTATCGTAGTGCACGGCTTTTTCAAGGAGTGCTGCGGCCTGTTCCAGACCTGTCTCGTCGCGGCCGTACAGATCCATGAGAACGGTGCCCTTTTCGATACGGTCTCCCCGCCTGTAGTGCAGAATGATGCCGGCTTCAGGACAGACCGCCTCGTCTGTGCGGTTTCTCCCGACACCGAGGTGCACACCGGCGATACCGGTGGTAAACGCGTCAATTGACGCTATGTAGCCGCTATCTGTTGCCCGGAGTTCCTCATGATGTACGCTCCGGCGTTTTCCCCGGTCGGAGAGAAGCTTTGTCGTATCACCGCCCTGGCTTTCAACATTCTCCATGAAGAGTTTCATGGCTTTCCCGCTGGAAACGGCATGCTCACATTGTTCCAGTCCTTCGGCAAAGGTCGCGGCGGTTCCTCCGAGTACGGTCATCCATGCGCCAAGTGCCAGCGTGAGTTCAGTAACATCTTCAGGGCCGTGTCCTTCCAGTACATCCATTGTTTCTTCTATTTCAAGAAAATTACCGACGGTATTTCCAAGGGGTTCATTCATATTAGTGATAAGCGCAATCGCCTTTTTTCCCATTTCACGGGCGGTTCCCACCAGACTTTCGCCAAGACGCGTTGCATCGTCATACGACTTCATGAATGCACCGGATCCGCATTTTACGTCGAATACGAGGGCATCGGAACCTTCGGCGACTTTTTTTGAAAGGATACTCGCCGTTATGAGGGGAATTGACTCAACAGTGCCGGTTACATCGCGCAAGGCATACAGGAGCCGGTCGGCCGGGACTATTTCCTTTGTCTGGCCAGTCATGGCAAATCCGGTTTTTTTCAGAATTGACCGGAATTCGGGAACGCCAAGCAGGGAACGGTATCCCGTTATGGAGTCGAGCTTGTCCAGGGTTCCCCCGGTGTGGCCGAGCGCTCTTCCGCTCATCATGGGAATCCGTACGCCGCAGGCTGCTGCAATGGGTGCCAGGGGAAGCGATATTTTGTCTCCGACGCCGCCGGTTGAATGCTTGTCCACAAAAGGGCCGTCAATACCGGAAAGATCGATGCGGTCTCCCGAATTGAGCATGCAGTCGGTAAGAATTCCCGTTTCGGCAAAGGTCATGCCGTTAAAATATACTGCCATGAGCCAGGAGGCTATCTGGTATTCGGGGATGTCGCCCCGAACATAGCCGTTTACAATGAACTCTATTTCCTTGCGGGTAAGCTCTTCCCCATTCGGACAGGCAGGATTCCCCCTTTTTTTCATGATAATATCAACGGCTCTCATACAGGTCTCCTTGTGTCTCTGAATGTACTATAAAATGCCTTCTCCGGTTTCAAGTGTTTTCATGGAGCCCCCGACCATGCGTGTCAAAAGAAAGAACAGGAAGCTTCGGAGTTCTGTGTAGGCATTGTGGCTGAGCGGAATGGCACGGACTTCAGACGGACGCAACCGGGTTATGGATGCGAGATAGCCACGGGCCTCTGCCGAAAGAGGCAACCGCTGTTCATCCTGGTGTATGCATTCGCTGCAGACAAACCCTTCTTCGAATGGTGAGTAGTATACTACCCCATTTTTATCTGATAATCCAGCACCGCATCGGATACAGATGTCACAGTCCGGACAGAGCCCCGTACCGGAAAGTATCCTCCACAGGAATCGAAGCAGACCCAGACGGCATTCTGTTTCTCCTGATACGGCAATACCATCCAGGAACGCATTCACCAGCGTCCAGTCCTGTACACCATGCGATCGGGTAACCAGCTCGGTACATAGCGACGCACACCAGGTGCGAACCAGATTTTCCCGGAGACCTTCGCGCCAGGAATGAACCTCAAAATCGGTTATTTTAACGAGATTTTTAACCGGATCGGTATACAGCCAGGCGGTTCCGGTTTGCCAGGGAGAGACCTGTGAGCGCAGGCGGCTTTTGGGTCCGCCAAAAACAGCTGCCTGAACGAGTCCGTTATCCGGTGTGAAAAGCAGGGCGCTGCGGTGACTTTCGCCAAAGGTTGATAATGAAAGAACCAGCGACTCGGTCCGCCAGGAACGATTTTCCATGAATGTATAATGAAACAAGCAAAACATACTGTCAATCAAAGAAAACCATTGACAGGTGGGCAAAGCCGTAGTTAGGTGGTATGTGGAGGAATCTAATGGAACAATTCAGGACAATCCCCTGTCTTTTTAAAAACCGGGCGCTTGCGCATCCCGATATCATGGTGCAAGCCTGGCGCGGTCAGGATGGAACGTTTATTACCCGAACCTATGGTGAATTATATACTGATGTTCTCGATTTTGCAGTTGCACTGCATGATCTTGGTGTTACCCGCGGCGACCATGTTGGTCTCATAGCCGATAACCGCCGGGAGTGGTTTATAAGCGACCTGGCCATTCAGGCCCTTGGTGCTGCAGACGTTCCCCGCGGCTGTGATTCAATGGAAAAGGAAATATCCTTCATTCTTTCCACTACGGAATGCCGGCTTATCATTGCGGAAAACGCACATCAGCTGAAAAAAATCCTTGCCGGAAAAAAGGGTATCAAGTCTCTGGAAACGGTTGTCCTCATGCAGGAGCCTTCTGCGGATGACCTGAAAGAGGCCAAAAAAGCCTCGGTAACGCTTCTTTCTTTTGCTTCGGTTCTTGACTCCGGGCGTACAAAGCGAAACGGAGAGACTTCGTTTATCGAAAGCGAAATGGATAAAGGCGGTCGGGACGATATTGCCACCATCATTTTTACTTCCGGAACGACCGGTGAGCCCAAGGGGGTAATGCTTACCCAGGCAAATTATCTGTGGCAACTTGAACGTACTCCGTACCTCCTGTATGGAGAGGCGGGAGACGTGTGGCTTTCCGTACTTCCGGTGTGGCACAGCTTTGAACGGCTCATGCAATATGTCGCAATGGAGCGTACAAGCGCCCTGGTGTATTCAAAACCACTCGGTGCGGTCATGTTGCCGGACATTGCCGAAATGCGTCCGCATATCATTCCGGGTGTGCCCCGTCTCTGGGAAGCGCTTGCAACCGGAATTCTCCGGACCGTCCGCAAGGAAGGGGGCGTCAAGAAAGCCCTGTTCATGTTCTTCCTTGATGTCGGTAAGAAGTATTGCTGGGCCCGGGATCATGTCTTTGGCCGTGTCGCGCGGTTTACTCCCCGGATACGCCTCATTGATACGCTTGTTGGCCTGGTACCCTGGCTCCTGCTCATCATTCCGCACTTTCTCGGTGATGTGCTGGTCTATCGCAAGGTTCGATCAAAAATGGGCGGCAGGCTTCGTTTGTGTATTTCTGGCGGCGGTGCGCTCCAGCCCCAGATTGACGAATTCTATCAGGCTATCGGTGTTCGGATAATTGAGGGATACGGTATTACCGAAACTGCTCCGGTCTTGTCGTTCCGAAACCAGTATCGGCCACGTCCCGGTTGTGTTGGAACAGTCTTTACCGATACCGAATGCCGGATTGTTGACACCGAGAAACTGGAACAGGCTATCGAGTCTGCCAAAGACGGAATATGGCATGTTCCGCCGGCTCTTCCGCCCGGAACACCCGGTGTCATTGTTGTCCGGGGCGGCCAGGTGATGAAAGGCTATTACAAGAGACCCGATCTGACAGCACGGGCCATCGATGCTGACGGCTGGTTTAATACCGGAGACATCGGTATGCTTTCGTATGATAATGAAGTAAAAATAACCGGACGTGCAAAAGACACCATCGTCTTGCTCGGTGGCGAGAATATTGAGCCGGCTCCCATAGAGCAGGCCCTCAAGTCGTTTGAGTACATTGAATCGGTTGCAATTCTCGGCCAGGACCGGAAGAATCTTGCCGCACTCATTGTGCCCGCGAAAGCACTGCTCACCACGTTTGCAGAGGAAAATGATTTGTCTGTCGAAGACTATTCCGCATTGCTTGAAAACCCTGTTGTACAACAACTGTTCCGCTCGGGGATAGATACCCGAATAAACCGGCAGAACGGGTTCCGTCCCTTCGAATATATTTTCCGGTTCAAGCTGGTTCCGGAATCTTTCCAGGTGGGAAAGGAATTATCCGGCAAACAGGAAATGATGCGGCATCGTATCAACGACTTGTACAAGAACGAAATTGCCGAACTCTTTTCCGAACAGGAGCGTTGACGGCAGGGCCGCAGTACGGGTATAACTGAAGGCATGGTATTGCTCGTCACCAGCGCGGTTCTCGGTTCTGCGGCTTTTGCCGTCGGGGTCATTCTGCAGCTCAGTTTGCCTCTGTGGCAGTTCTTCTCCGGAATCGGCTCCTTTTCGCCGGTACGCCGTGAGAACGTTGTAATACCAAAGCTCAGAAGACGGCTCAGCATGCTTTTTTACGGTGTTGGCGGTGCGTTCCTGTCCGGGGCAATTCTCCTCGCGGTAAAGACCGTCACACCGGAATTCCTTTTTATGGTGTACCCGCTGATACTTCTCGCCGCTCTTGATGCCTTCTGGATCTTGTACCGGATATATGATAAAAACCCGTACCCGCCACATATTACAAACACCGCGCTTGTTTTCATTGTATTGCTCAATGTCGCAATTGGCGTATGGTATGCTATTATAGTGGTGTAAGTGGGGGCCGCTCCCCGGGGGGACACGCTGAAAAGGACACTGTGCATACTGGTATCGGTTCTCGTTCTCGTTGTACAACTTTCCGGAAATCCGGCTGATACCATTGATACCGTTGATTCCGCCGACCGGGCCCCTGTTCCGGATGAACTGCTCGGCGTCTGGGAAAATACTGACCGTTTTGTAGAGTTTACCGAAAACAGCATGCGGATTGTGCTCAAACCGTATTACCGCTTTGTGTATGAGTCGTTTCCGCCATTATCCTGTACCGCTCTTTCTCCGGCAGCACCGGTTCCCGCAGGGAGTGTTCATACCTTGTCAATTCGCTATCCGCGTGATAAAAAGTCGTATCCTGTTACTGTTGCCCGTGCCGGTGACGCACTTTTCATGAACTTCATGGTGCGCATGACGATTCCCTCTGTCGCTGGTGGCGAGCTTCCCGCGTCTCTTGACGGAGTGTGGCTCCCGTCAGGCTCAATTCCCGCCCTTCGCCTGTATCCACTTGATCCCGCTGATGATTTTTATCTTATGCTGTTCGATGGAGACCGGTACTTTCGCGTTCGCTACTGGAAAACCGATGCGCGCGAACGGGATGTTGACGGTCGTTTTACGGGTAAAAATGGAAAAGAATACCGCTTGCCAAAATTTTTCCGGATAGACGGAACGCTGTACACCTGTATTTCGGCGACAGGAACGATACTCCGTAACTATGAAGAGGGTAGTGTGCTCATTGATGATGGTGCCCTCCGGTTCGATCCGGATCGGGTAGTCTTCAACGGCACCGAAGCAGCGTACCGGCATCCGGTCCCCTACACCCTGGACGGTGACATACTTGCGTTCGGTGAACCCTACCTTGTCCGCTCTGAAGTGAGCGATCTTGATACGACAATCACCGAACACAATGCCAGGCGGCGCCCTCCGCGGAAGCCGATATTTGATTTTATGGAGCTCGACTTCCATTGGGACGAGGTGGAGCGCCTCCGGGGAAATATTTTTAACCGCTGATGCCTAGATATTGATTTTTCTGGCGTTTCCGCCGTAATACTGTGTTCGCAGTTCCTTTATTGACTCGTCGGTTATGTAACTTTCAAAGTCCGTCATGCGGTCAATGACGCCGGCCGGCGTTATTTCTATAATACGGTTTGCAATTGACGAAACAAATTCATGGTCATGACTGTTAAAGAGCACCACGCCGGGGAAATCGATCAGTGCCTCGTTGAGGCTCGTAATCGCCTCAAGGTCGAGATGATTGGTCGGTTCATCCAGAATGAGAATGTTGGCTCCCGAGAGCATCATCTTCGAAAGCATGCACCGAACCTTCTCGCCACCGGAAAGTACGTTCACCGGTTTGAGTGAATCGTCGCCGGAGAAGAGCATGCGACCCAGGAATCCCCGTACATACCCCTCATCCTGGTCGGGCGAATACTGACGGAGCCAGTCGGTAATGCTTATCTGGCTATCAAAGAACGCGGTGTTGTCTTTGCCCAGGTAGGAGTGGGATACGGTCTGTCCCCAATATACGTCCCCGGATTCCGGTTTCACTTCGCCGCTGATGATGTCAAAAAGGGCGCTTTTTGCGTTGTGTTCCATACCGACGAAAGCAATCTTGTCTCCCTTGTTGACGGTAAGGGAGAAATCGTTGAGGAGCTTGTCGCCTTCCACCGAAAAATTGAGTTTTTCCACCCGAAGAACATTGTTTCCAATATCCCGGTCGGGTTTGAAATTGACGTAGGGGAATTTCCGTGTGGTAACTTCAATTCCTTCAAGCGCGAGCTTGTCATATACTTTCTTGCGGCTCGTTGCCTGCTTGCTCTTGGCCGCGTTCGAGGAAAAGCGCAGAATGAACTCTTTGAGGTCTTTCATCTTTTCTTCCCGCTTTTTCTGCTGGTCGCGTGCCTGTCTCTGCATGATCTGGCTCATCTGGTACCAGAAGTCATAGTTTCCGGTGTACATGCGGATTTTGCCGAAGTCGATGTCGCACACATGCGTACATACCGCATTCAAAAAGTGACGGTCGTGCGATACGACAATAACCGTGTTCGGGAAGGTTATAAGGAACTCCTCGAGCCAGGTAATGGATTCCAGATCGAGACCGTTCGTCGGTTCGTCGAGAAGCAGAATGTCCGGCTCGCCGAAGATTGCCTGTGCCAGAAGGACGCGTACCTTTTGGCTTTCATCAAGATCTTCCATCTCACGGTTGTGGAAAGCCTCTTCAAGGCCGAGTCCGGAGAGCATCTGCTCAATCTGGTTCTCCGCTTCCCATCCGCCAAGTTCGGCGAACTCGCCTTCGAGCTCTGATGCGCGAAGTCCGTCTTCTTCGGTGAAATCTTCTTTTTCATAGATGGCTTCACGATCCTTGAGGATCTTGTAGAGTTCGGGATGCCCCATCATGACCGTGTCTTTTACCGAGTATTTGTCAAAAGCAAAGTGGTCCTGTTTGAGCACTGCCATTCGCTGGCCCGCGGGAATGGAAACATCTCCACGGTCATGTTCCAGGTCGCCTGAAAGAATCTTGAGAAAAGTCGATTTCCCCGCACCGTTTGCACCGATGATGCCATAGCAGTTTCCGGGGGTGAATTTGAGATTGACGTCCTTGAAAAGCGGCTTGTCGCCGAAAGAGAGACTGAGGTCTGTTACGGTAATCATGTCCGCATGATAGCGGAAAATCGCTGCCGGTGCAACACGCGAGAGGTTCGCGAAAGAACGGTCAGGGCCGTTTTCGCATGGGAAGTTGCGGAGTTCGGTCGTTCAGGAAGAGGCCAACAAGCAACAGCGCGGTTCCGGCGACAAAGCGCAGGGTGATGGGGTCATCCAGGAAGAGGTAGCCGGCGACCACGGTAAGGGGTATTTTCATGAAGGTATGCACACTGCCTTCAGTAGTGGGAATGTCGCGGAGTCCGATAGTAATGAATATCTGTGCTGCATAGGCTCCGGCGCCGGCAAGTACAAGGAGGAGGGCTGAACGGGGATCAATGGAGAAAGCCTGGGGGAACGCGAATGCGGTGGTGAGCAGTCCCACAAAGCACACTCCGAGATAAATGACGATCGGATGCTCGGTTTGTGAAGCACGCTTGTTAAAATGATACGAAATGCCGGCTAAAAATCCGCTCGCAATTCCCGCAGCGTCGCCGATGAAACTCATCCCGGTTCCGTCCCAGAGCACAAACGCCACACCGGTAAACGCAAGAAAAACACCGGCAACCGTTGAGATGCGGACTTTTTCACGCAGGGCAACGATGGATATGATGGCAACAAAAATGGGAAAACTGTTGTTGAAGAGGCTTGCCCGTCCCGGATTTCCCAGTGCGATTGAGATGTAGTAGAGAGTCATGGCAATCGCGCCGAATAGTCCGCGGCCGAGCCATGGTTTCAGTTTGATAATCCTGAAGGGAGTTTTTGTGGCGCCGAGCTGGGAAAAACCCAGCAGGGCACCGATGGCAAACCGGGCGAAAGCGGTGAACCAGCCGTTAAAATCCGATGAAAGTGCGCTTATCAGTATTGCCGTCGCGGCAAAACAGATATTCGAAAGATGGATATATATGAGCGATTCCGCTTTCGTACGCAGTTCCATCAGGGATTGATCACCGTTATGATCCGGAACCTATTTTTTGCTGAAGAGTCGCTTGATAACGCTCTTTATGCCAACGCCGCCAACAACCGGCTTTTTCGGTTCCGCCGGTGTTTGGGCAGGATCTTTCCGGTTGCTGCGAGGTTGCTGTCCCTTCCGGCCCGACGACCGGGTATCGCGCGGGGAGCGGTCCTGGCGGTTCCGTCCTGAAGCAGACTTGTTTTCCGGTGTGCCGGGTTGCTGTCCTTTCCCGTATTTGCTCTTGTAATATTCCATCCGCTCTTCGAAACTGAGTTTCGAAATATCCGGTTCGTTTGCGCCAGCTGCTGCAGGTCGCCCCTCGTTCCGTCCGCGGTCAGGAAAGCGGTTTCGTCCGTTCTGGGGTCGCTCTCCTGCCGGAGTGCGGTGTTGATCATTGCGTGAATCGCGTCTTTCGTTGCCGGAAGCGCTGCGGCGATCGTCGCCCGAATC
>CAZGQQ010000038.1:0-15307 GCA_964527175.1 uncultured Treponema sp. | reverse complement strand
CTCCCTTGAGAGGTATATAGGTGAAATGATGAATCCATGGCCAGAAAAAATGACATATTCGGCAAGAAACTACCAACAATTTTGGTAGCAGTAAAATTAGTTTACCAGTTGGGTTTTTTTGTCGATTAGTGATATGGGGGTCATCATGAAACGTCATTTATCCAATATTCCAGTTATCGTCCTTACCGTTGCCGGATTTTTGTTATCAGTATCCTGCTTGTCTACTCCGGCCAGCACACAAGCCGTGCAGACTGGAAATGCAGACATTTTTGAACTGATCAAACAGGGCCGTATTTCAGAGGTCAAGCGACAGTTTTCTGATACTCAGTCGATTGATCAGAAAAACACTGATGGAGATACATTGCTCCATGTCGCAGTACGTGAGAATAATACTGAACTGGTTACCTTTCTCCTTGATCTGAAAGCCAATACCGAAATAAGGAATACTGCAGGTGAAACACCGCTTGCTACAGCTGTTTCCATTGAGCATTTTGACTGTGCCCGTGTATTAGCCCGTTCTGGAGCTTTTGTCTTTTCCGTGACAGCAACGGGACAAACGATATATACACTTGCCCGCACCAAGGGGCCTGATGCACTTGAGTCAATTATTTCTGAAGCAACCATTACACAACAGGATGTTGACGGAAAAACCATGCTCCATCATGCTGCCGAAACACTGGATCACACCGCAGTCAATATGCTCATTCAATCAGGTGTCGTATCCATTCCGGATGACAACGGAGAAACACCGCTTTCGGTCGTTTACAAGAATCCGTCAGACAATGCATCGGCCCAGATTGCATCTTCACTGCTTCTAGCCGGCGCAGAGCCGGTTCGTGGCGCATTCGCCTATTTTGAAACTGCTGTACTCAAGCGTAATCTTTCGATGCGTTTTGAAGAGGGGAAAACACCGCTCCACATTGCCTCGGCAAATGGTCATACCGGTTTCGTCAATTATCTCCTTGAGCGCAAGGTACCAGTATCAGTCAAGGATGTGTCAAGTTCCACACCACTTCATGAAGCGGTCAGAAACGGGCACATTGATTGCACGGGTATTCTTCTTGCTGCCAATGCTGACCCAAACCAGAAAGATGCATCGGGGAATACGGCGCTCCATCTGGTTATGCCCCAGGCATCACGATCCCGTATATTCATGCAGCTTTTGGCTGCCAATGCTGACCCAAACCAGAAAGACAGTTACGGTGAAACACCGCTGCACATTGCAGCCCGGCTTGGAATGAGTGCCGATATTATCCAGGCGCTTGTTTCTGCCGGCGGAGATCCCAATGAACGCAACAAGAAAGGTATTACCCCGCTTTCGCTTGCCATTGAACGAAGTCATCTTGCCCAGGCAACCCAGTTGGTCAGTCTCGGTGCAGATATACATGCTGAAGATATGGAAGATACTACCGCACTCATAAAGGCAATACGACAGGGTCCGGAAACAGTACGTGCCATTATTGCAAAAAACAACATTCAGTCACGCGACTCGCGCGGACGGACTGCACTGCATATCGCGGTTCTATTCCGGGCAAATACTGAAATACTCGCTTTTCTGGTCAAGGCAGGGGCGGATATCAATGCGCGTGACAAGAATGGCGACTCGCCCCTGCACATTGCAGTTCGCGAAAACGATCGTGCCAACGGTGAACTGTTATTGTCACACGGAGCAGACGTGTTTTATCCCAATGTTACCGGGGAATCACCCCTTCGCTCGGCGCTTGTGCGTCGTGGTGGTCGTGAGGACTGGGTTCTCAATTCCCAGGTCATAAAGGCCTCTGACGGGGCGGGCAATACACCGCTTCATCTTGCTGCCGAGTGGCAATTGGACCAGGTGGTCAGCTTTATCGTCGACAAGGGGGGCGATCTTGATGCGAGGAATGCCAATGGTGAAACACCCCTGTTCAGTGCGGTCAAGGCAGACTCTGCCATTACGGTCAAATCCATGCTTGCCGGCAGATCAGAACGTCGTGCGGATGTTAATGCACGCGATTTTCTCGGCAATACGGCACTCCATGCCTGTATTCGCTGGTCTGCCTCAAATGCTGCACGGGCCCTCCTGGATCAGGATGCACGATCAAATGCGGGAAGACTCATCAATGCCCGAAACCTTGCCGGCAAAACGGCGCTTCATGAAGCATCCCGGGCCGGGAGCATCGAATTTATCCGGATGCTTGTCTTCTCGGGTGCAGATATCAACGCGATCGACGAAACCGGAAAGACGGCACTGACTGATGCAATTCAGATGAACCAGACTGATGCAATCAAGGCGTTGCTTGAACAGAAAGCATCTCCGGTCATGCAGGACATGTATGGCCGAAACGCATTTCATGAAGCTGTCGAATTCAGCTCTCTCGAAGTGATTACCCTTCTGCGGAATGCGGGCGGTAATCCTATGGCACGCGACTCTTTCGGAAAAACTCCGCTGTCCCTGTCGTTCAAGAAATCTCCGGAGACTGTTTTGGCGGTCCTGGGGCGTGATACCAATATTGTTGATTCAGACGGCAACACGCCGCTTCATA
This sequence comes from uncultured Treponema sp., assembly GCA_964527175.1. Classification (GTDB taxonomy): domain Bacteria; phylum Spirochaetota; class Spirochaetia; order Treponematales; family Treponemataceae; genus Teretinema. The sequence goes on along the minus strand of CAZGQQ010000038.1, from coordinate 12,785 downwards.
TCGCAGTTAGCGAACATGGAAGCAGCGAGATGCTGACATCACTCATTTCCGGCGGATACCCCGTAAACAATCGCAACCGCACCGGTTCCACTGCATTGTTGCTTGCGGTTAAATCAGGATCTGCTGATAATGCCCGTATTCTTCTCGCGGCAGGCGCAGATCCGTTCGCAACAGACAATGTGGGCGAATCCGCAGTAAGTATTGCACTCGAAAAGAATATAGTGCTTGTTTCTACAATAGCGGAGTATGCAGCAGATAAAACCGATACGATCGGAGATGGTATTCTTCATTATGCTGCTCGATCAGCAGACGAGGAAACGATCAAACAGCTTGTTGCGCTGCCCAGGATTGACCGAAGTGCACGAAATGTCGCCGGTGAAACGGCCTATGATGTGGCGATTCGCTGGCAACGGCCAGAAATTGCGGCCCTGTTGCGCTAACACGGTACCAAACGGACACAGCCCGGGAAACCGGGCTTTTTTTATTACCGTTCAGAGAGACAGATGTCTATCATCCGCTTGAATGGTGAGTTTTCTTTCTTCAATTCACGTGATCCCCGGGTTATCTTGCATAAACTCAAACCCATCGTTTTCGCAATTTCGCGCTGCGTAGTCCCGGCATCAATTTCCCGAACCAAAGCCCACCGGGAAGAAACCGCCTGCAATTCTGCGGGAGTAAGCAGACAGCGCAGAAATTCACCGATCAGTCGTGAATCCTCGCACCTGGACAGAGCGCACACCAGTTCATCATACGCCTGTTCCACGCCCCGATCTGGTTGTTTCTGATCCTGATTTTCTTCCATACGGGTAGTATACTTGAACGGGATGAAATATTCCACTATCATACAATCCTGATGAGTGAAACCGGTACGTGGATCGATGAAAAATTCCGTCAAGTATTCGAGGAAGAAACCCGTGGTCTCGAACGTCGCAGAAGCCATGACAGCTCCTGTACGATCGCCGATCTTGAGGGTGTCCTGAAGAACCTGTATATCATGGACGGAAATGACTGGGTTGGCAGGGGGCAGGTTCAGGATACGACTCTTTCTGCAACCATCGCCGCATATGAGCGGTTTATTGAACAATGGAAAAAGGACGTGGAAACATGAGACGGTTAGGGTTCCTGCTGCTGATTGTGTTGGCTTTCTCGGGGTGTTCTATTAAAAAGATGGCTTTTAATGCCTCTGCGGACATGCTTGCGCCTCCTCCAGGTCCACGCGCACCGAATGACCCCAACCCCATGAGTGCCCTGACCGGCGAAAATGACCCGGAACTGGTGGCAGCGTTCTTTCCCACGGCACTAAAACTCTATGAAATCATGCACCTGCAAAACCCCGAACATGAGAACCTTGCAATCATGACCGGGCAGCTGTATATCATGTATGCCAATGCGTTTGTACAATCTCCGGCAGAACAGTTGCCTTTTGACGAATTTACCCGTCAAAACCATGAATACAAACGGGCACAGAATTTTTACATGCGCGGTCGATCATTCATTTTGAAAGCGCTCGATCATCGATATGCCGGATTTACCACCACTGTGTTTGAGTCTGACACTGCCTCACGCGATGCACTTCTCGCATCATGTACCAAATCGGATACCGATGCACTGTTTTGGGCGGCATCTGGTCTTTTCGGTGCGTTTTCCCTGAGCCCCATGGACACTGAATATCATACGCTTCTGGCCGGGTCGCTCGCAATGATCGAAAAGGCCGCTGATCTTGATCCGGCCTACAATAACGGCGGCATCTGGGAAATTCTCATGACTTTCTATGCAGCGGCTCCCGACTCCCTTGGTGGCGGACGGGACAAAGCGCTTGCGGCATACGAAAAAGCACTGTACTATTCCGGTGGGGAAAGCCCCTCAACACACACCGGTTATGTCCGTTCATTCTGTATTCCGGCACAGGACAGTGCAGGATTTGATGAGCACATTGAGAAAGCGCTTGCGATTGACCCCGACTCACAGCCGGACAATCGCCTTGCCATCATACTTTCGCAACGTCAGGCCCGATGGCTAAAAGCCAACAAGGGCGAATTCATATTAGAATAGGAGCCAGTAATGTCGCTGAAAAAAGTTTTTGCAATCCTTCTGATTTTGTCCTTGTGCGCCGGTGGCGCCGTAGCCCAGAAACGCATACATCTCAAGATAGCATCCATGGCCCCCTCACGGTCGCCGTGGGATATCGAACAGCGGGCACTCGCACAGGAATGGTCAAAAATCACGAATGGTCAGGTTTCCATTACATTCTATGACACCCTCTCTCTTGGTGGTGAAAAAAGTGTCATTCAACGTATCCGCTCAACTCGTCCCGGTCGGCGGGCAGTACTCGACGGAGCCATTTTCAGCACCATTGGACTCAATGAACTCGCTCCGGAAGCCAGCATCTACACACTATCCATCCCCTTCCTCATTCAGAACCAGAAAGAACTCGATACGGTCCTCAACCGGCTGGATACTGAATTGAAAACAGCGTACCGTACTGCCGGATTTGAGGTTATCGCCTGGACCAATGTCGGGTGGTTTTCCTTTTACACAAAAGACCGTTTCTCGAGCCTGGAAGAGCTCAAGCAGATTCAGATTGCCTCGGCCGGTCTCGACAGTCCGGTATTGGGTGACAGTTTCCGGGCCGCCGGCTTCTCCATAGAAGACATGCAGCAGGACCGGGTATTACAATCGCTGACCAGTTCAAGCGGGGTTCGGGGATTCTTCGGTGTACACCTGTATGCCTACGTTACCGGCCTTTCCAAACAGATAACATACGCACTTGATGCAAAACTGTGTCCGGTTGTTGCGGGATTGGTTCTTTCAAATGAAGCCTGGGCGCAAATACCCGACCACTTCAAGCCCGAAATGCTTGCTGCGGTAGAACGTATGCGGAAGCGCCTTTCAGAGTCACTTGAATCATCAGACGAGCAGTATATTGCAAACATGAAGAAAGACGGGGTAACCTTCATCAATCCGACTCAAGCCGAACTTCTTCGTTGGGAGCAATCTTTTTCTGACGACATTGAAACAATCAATCGTTCGGTACCCGGAGCCTTTGATATGACCCTGTACCGCAAAATTCAGGAATTGCTCGGCAAGGGACGGAACTAACACATGGTCAAGAAATCAGTATATGCCACAGCGCTGGCACTTATTGCCGCCCTGGCAATACTTCCACTGGTTTTCAAAGTGGTATCTGCAACCGGCCTTGTCGCCATACCGTCATCTGACCGGATGCTCGTCCACCTGGTATTCATGTTTGCCTGCATTGCGGGAATCATCACCAGTGCGAAGAACAAGCAATTGTCACTGGGTATAATCCAGGATTCGCTCAGCCCGCGGCTCAGGGCATGGGTGTTGCCCGTTCAGAAAATCATCATGGTTGCCGTGCTTACGGCACTCTTTCTCGCATCGTTTTCAGAAATTTTCATGGCCTTCCTGCCGGAGGACCGTTTATGGGGAGTATCGCTCCGCCTGATTTTCGCTTTCATTCCGGTTATGTATCTTGGGATGCTCCTCCTGTCGATACTGCGGGATCGCCGGATCATTGCGTCGACAGCCGGTTTGATACTGGGTCTGTTTATCGCAACCGGCCCCATATTCGGCATTCTCTATTCCCTGTTCGGCCTTGAAGAAACACCGTTGCTAACCGCGATATTGGCTATCTGGGAACAAACGGCATCGATCATGCTCTGGCCATTGATACTGATTCTTATTGCCTCCGCCGTTTTCGGCATGCCGATATTCATTGCACTCAGCGGTATAACCTATATGGCATTCATTCAGGGCGGTGGTTATGTAGAAATGATTCCGCTTGAATCCTATGGCATCCTCACCGACAAAAGCATTGCTGCAATCCCGTTGTTTACGCTTGCCGGATATCTTCTGGCGGAAGGAAGTGCAGGAAAGCGGCTCCTTGATGTAGTAAAAAACGGTGTCGGCTGGATACGCGGCGGTCCGGTTATAGCAGCGGTACTCGTTGCGACCTTTTTTACCACGTTTACCGGTGCATCCGGAGTGACGATCCTTGCGCTGGGAGGGCTTTTAACTGTTATTCTAACCGGAAGCGGCTACTCAAAAAGCGATGCTGAATCGCTCGTAACGGCTTCAGGATCAATCGGCATGCTGTTCCCGCCAAGCCTTGCCATCATCATTTACGGCACTACCAATATATTTTCAGTAAACATGTTCGATCTTTTCAAGGGAGCCCTCATTCCGGGTCTTCTGATGGCAATTGCCATGATTCTTGTCGGCATACTCCGCGACCGTTCGGTACACCGTGATCCGTTCTCTCCAAAGGATATGGCAGTTTCGTTATACAACGGAGCCGGTGAATTATTGCTCCCCATCTTCATTGTTGCCGGATTCTTTTCCGGAATCCTCTCGCTCATGGAGACAGCAGCACTTGCGGCAGTCTATGCATTCATTCTGGAAGTCTTTATCCGCAAGGATTACACCTTCCGGCAAGCAGCCCGTGTCATATTGAAAAGCATCCCGGTTGCAGGAGGAATTCTCGTCATCATTGCATCGGCAAAAGGACTTGCGTTTTTCCTCATTGATGCCGGAATTCCCATGGTACTGACTGACCTAGCCATGACCTTCGTTCATTCAAAATACCTGTTCCTTTTGCTTCTGAACATACTGCTGATTGTTGTCGGTTGTCTCATGGATTTGTATTCAGCCATTCTTGTTGTTTCCCCGCTGATCATTCCAGTCGCTGAATCGTTCGGAATACATCCCGTACATACCGGTGTTATCTTCCTGACAAACCTTGCACTCGGATTCTTGACACCACCGGTTGGCATGAATCTGTTTATTGCAAGTTATACGTTCAACCGTCCGGTCATGAAGATTGCGAGAAGCATACTCCCCTATCTTCTCGTGCAGTTTATCATTCTCATGCTGGTAACCTATATACCGGTGTTCAGTACTATTCTGTTGTAATACCAAACAGGGTGTTCGCATTCGCGAACACCGTTTCTGCAAGAGCCGCTGAATCCGTGTTCCGGAACTCGGCGGCTTTTTCATAAACAAACCGGACATGCCAGGGCGTATTTACACTCCCCCGGTGCGGAACCGGGGTGAGATAGGGAGCATCGGTTTCCAAAAGCAGACGGTCATCGGGAATGTATGAAACCAGCGTTTGAATCTGTTCCCTGTCCGCGGCCTTCTTTGCAAACGTTATATTACCGGGAAATGAAATATACCAGCCAAGATCCAGAAATTTCCGTGCTTCGGATTTTCCGTATGAATAACAATGAATAACTCCATTGTGATAGTTCATGGACTTTAAAATTGACAGAGTCGCATCATACGCTTCCCGGGAATGAATGATAAGAGGAAGACAATATTTCTGCGCAAGTTGTATCTGCCGGCAGAACAATGCTTCCTCTCCTGCAAGGTCGTCAGTACCCGGACCGTCTACAGAATCGTCATGATGTTTGCCGGTACCGTTCCAGAAGCGGTCCAGTCCACATTCGCCAAGACCGGCAAAAGAGGGAATACCGGATTCAGCACGTTGTCTCGCAACGGCAATCATGTGTCCAATATCTTCTTCCAGACGAATCAGGGCATCATCGGGTGAAGCAATGGAATCTGCATCAGGCCATATTCCACAGGTACAGTGAATGAATGCGGGAATATTCCCACCGCAGGCATCTGCTATAACCGCCATACGGGAAGACAAATCACCCGGCTTTGTCCCGATATCCACTACAGCGCGGTAGGTATCCTCCTGCAATGTCCTGAATAGCGAGTCAAGGGAAACCCCTCGTGATGCAATGTGAGCCAAATGGCAATGGGTATCTGAAAACATTATTGACCTCTCTCCGTCATTCCGGTACTATAGCAAAAATGCCGGAGTGGTGGAATTGGTAGACACCAGGGACTTAAAATCCCTTGCTGAGCAATCGGCGTACGGGTTCAATTCCCGTCTCCGGCAATAAAAAAAGGAATCGTTCCAATGAACGATTCCTTTTTCTTTGGTAGCAAAGCCCCCTTAACGGGTTACTTCTTTCAGGGTTCCTTTCATGCTCAGAATCCCTTTCTTGTACCTGGTGCGAAGAGTTCCTTCATACCAGCGGGATGCGGTGACAGAACGGGTATCCGGAACAAGGGTTATTGCGTCCCAATCAAGGTCGGCACCTTTTGTTCCATCGGTACCAGCTTTCCGGTATTCTTCCTTTATGATGAACTTGCCACCAATGTTCTCAGCGAGTCCACGAGCGCTGCGAACTCCGCTTATCACATCAAGATTGCCCTTTTTGTCCGTTCGAAGCTCGTAGGCAACACCACGGTGTACAAACCGGATGACAAGACCCTGTTTTGTTTCTTCCACCGTGAAGTTATCACCCATGGCAATACCAAAGGGAGAAACAGGGAACAGAATCAGGTTGCGAACACCGGCAGCCAGCGCGGCATTCTTTGTTATTTCCGAATCATAGCGGACAACATCGAACCCGTACGTAGAACCGGCAACACTTGCGCCGGATTCCGCATCGTATGAGTCCTTTACAACCTTTTTCCCCAATGCCCAGGAAAGAAAGTTCGCAGAATCCTCCTGCTTGGTATTAAAGCTGAATTCTATCCGAACATCCTGTGCAAAAACAGCGACAGTCAAACTTGCCAAAAATAGTGAAAAAATTACTCGTTTCATGGCGACTCCTTTATATAAAAAAATATATATATCCAGAGTCAATTTGTCAAGTATTCCTAGTAAAATACTTGTTTTATTATTAATTCCCGTACGCCTCAGTTTCAACATCATGTGGTGAAAATTCGCCACCTGATGCTTTCTCCATATCCTCGATACGGCGTTCTTCACAGGAAATTTTATGTCTGATGAACAATACCCCGGAAATCATGAGAACGGGGGTCAGCACTGAAAAAACAAACAGGAGGGTATGTAATCCACGCTCAATGAGTGAACCAAAGTAATATCCGGCAGATAACCAGAACAGTGTTGATATCAGTGCAGAAAATCCATCATATCGGGCGAAAATGCCGAATGGCATGCGCAACAGACCCGCCGCTATCATGGCTGGAGCCCGGATTCCCATGACAAAACGGCAAAAAAAGGCAATTCTCGGTCCGCGCCGTTTAAAATACCGTTCACTTGCATAGACTTTTTTCGGTTTGATGAGTTTTTGAAACAATTTTAATGACAGTAACCGAAACCCGAAATACTTTGCAACAGCGTAATACACGATATCGGAACCGAAAATTCCCGGATAGGCAACGAGCAGCACCAAAAAGAAGTTGCAGTCACGGGCATGAGCCATGAGACCTACAAGGACAAGTGCAATTTCTTCCGTGATGGGAAGGGAAAAACTGTATATGAGCAGGAAAACAAAAAATCCGATAATGAGAAACTCATCGGGTAATGATTGTAAAAATTCCGGTAGTTCCATGATTTAAATGACCCTCCATACCGATACGTTCACCTACTTCTGGATAACCGGTTCTACTACGGGGCTCTGTTCCTGTTCTGTTCCAAAAAGGGTTATACCGAGACACTCATGAACACGACGCGCTGTCCTCATGAACTGTAGCACAAGAGCATTTGCCGTGTCCACAAAAAGAGTCACCATGGGTAACAGCAGGACCCAGCGGGGAAGTGCATCCCAAGACATTTTTGCAAAAACGACAGCAAGCATAAACACCATACAGACAGCAAGATCCGGATAGAACTTTGGCCAGGCAAGACCGGTAAGCCGTACCCTGAGCAAGTCCCCAACGTGTCGTGACCCGACAAACCCAATGGCAAGAAGACCGGCAACAAGCGCAAAGCGTTCACCAAAAACCGGTCCAGCCGTATGAATCCAGAAGATAACCGGGATGTAATGTAACGATTCAAGCAGGATCTCACGGAAACCCATAAAGCGGTATTTTACCAGCACCCGTAGAATTTGATAGACAAAGTTAAAGCCGACACAGGCAAGAACCGCGGCAATGGGAGGAATTCCGATCAGCGGGTGTGGAGTCGCCCAGAAGTCATACCCGAGCACAAACACCATGAATAAAAGTCCCCAGTAGACGAAAATACCCTCATCAGTTGATACCGGGCCAAAATACATTACATTGGTCTTGTGGACTTCACGAAGTGCCAGCCAGTCAGCAAGGCCGGCAAGAATAATGGCTGCAATACCCCAACTGGCCGGAATGACCGGAAAAGCGGCAATGGCACCAAGCGGGAAAAAGAAAACATTGAAGGAATCAAACCAGTGATCCACAAATTCACCTAATGGCCCGCATGATCCCCGTCTTTTCGCCTGTCTCCCGTCCAGATTATCGACCGTATGATAGAAGAACACAGACAGTGACGCAATGGCAAAAACGATCCGGTGATGTGGTAACGAAACCCGGTCTCCCAGCGTAATAAGCAGAAAAAGCGCAAACCACGAACCGATATTGCCAATCATACTCAGCAAATTTGCCGACATTGTGGGCGGAATAAACCGGAAGGCATAATTAAGCCAATGTCTGAACACTTTATCGAACAGAGAATGACTGACGGATTCATAACGGTATGTATATATACGCTCGGGGGCTGAATATTTATCCATGATTGGAATTGAGTATACCCCCGGGGACAGGAAAAAGCAAGTCATACATACTGCTACCAAAATTGTTGGGAAAATTTCATCCTGTATTGCTACTTTCGCTGTCCCGATAATGGAATTTCAAGGACGAATTGCGCACCTGGTTGGGATTGCCCGGCAAGGTACACTGTTCCACCATGTGCCCGGGCGATATGTTTTACGATAGCCAGGCCCAAACCCGTACCTCCCGTTTCACGTGATCGCGCTTTATCTACCCGATAGAACCGTTCAAAAAGCCGGGAACGGTCACGTTCACTGATTCCGGGTCCCCGGTCCGAGACAGAGATTGCGACAGAACCGTTTCTCTGTTCGGTACATACAGTAACAAGGCCTCCTGAAGATCCATATTTTATTGCGTTATCAACGAGATTATAGATGGCTTGCCGAATCAATCCCGAATGAGCATGAATCATTATTCCCGCAGTACCCGTTCGTTCAAAAACAACTCCGGCATCATTGATTCTACCTGAAAGTTCCGTTTGAATGGTATGCACAAGATCATCAAGGTTTATTTTTTCCAGTTTCAACCCCGCACGTTCCTCTTCTTCAATGCGGGCAAGCGAAAGCAGATCGGCAAGAATTGACTCAAGACGCGTCGTTCCCCGCACTGCCATATCCAGGAATTGCGAACACTGTTCATCACGGGAACAGGCCAAATCCTGTAAAGTTTCAAGGGAAGCCTTGATAGCGGTTATTGGAGTCTTTAACTCATGAGACACATTAGCCGTAAAATCACGCCGAATTGTTTCCAGACGATGCATTCGGGTTAAATCACTGATTACCAGCACCGACATACCGTCGGGAAGCGGTGCCGCTGCCGCACGAATATGGCGAATTGTCGGTCCGTAGAGCGTGAGTGTCGTTTCCAGAGGTCCTGCCGCACGAATACCAGCTTCCATGAAATCGCATAACTCGGTACTATGCGTTGCCATGAGGAGGGTTCCGGAATTGTCTTCCCTGACAAAACCAAAAAACTTCTCAAATGCCTGATTCGCAAGAATGATTTGGAGCTCGGGTGATACAACTACCACCGCTTCCATCATACCCTGGAGAATTGTCTGCACTTTGTTCCGTTCCTGGTTAATGGTGGTTATACGCTCGTCAAGCTGAACCGCCATACGATTCATTACCGATGCCAGGGATTTGATTTCCTCCGGACCTTCCTCGGGAATCCGATCAGAAAACCACCCGTCAGAAAAGGATTGGGCAACAGCATGTATTCGTGCAATGGGACGGGTAAGCCGCTGTGTTATATACAATGAAAACAATGATACCAGAATAACAGCCAGAGAGCCAAAAAGCAGAATCCGTAATACCAGCTCCATTCTTCGTTCATCGATGACACCGAATGGAATTGCAGTCCTCAAATATGCATACACCTTCCCGTCTTCATCCCGCAGGGCATGAGCCTCATAGGTGGTAGTAACTCCCGTGCTAACCGATGTGCGGGTGGCAAACCCTTTCCCGAATTGCAGTGCTTCCCGAATTTCACTTCGTTCATGGTGTAATTCCATTTCCTCAGGATTAGCACTGGTGTCAGCAAGAACCACTCCATCGTATCGAATGAGGGTAAGACGAATGGTGCTGCCCCGTACCAGATCATCACAGTATTCCTGAATTTTTACGCGGTTGCGGGTAATACCATCGGGGCCCTCGCTTTGCAGCAAGGGTTCAAGACTGTTGGCCGTAACCAGAACAGTCTGACGAAGCTGAAATGAAGAAAGGTCATGAAAAAAATCGGTAATACTTTGTGCGGTAAAAAAAGTAAAGGCGAATACCGATATCACGAAAACTAGAATAATCGGCGGATATATCCAGAAAAACAGCTTGCCGCGCATACTCAGATTGATCCTCCGGATTGGGAATCACGCCAGCGATACCCGACACCACGTACCGTTTCAATATACACCCCGGAATCTCCAAGCTTCTTGCGCAGACTGACAATCTGAACATCTATGGACCGATCTGTAACTGGATAATTCGGACCGTGTAATGCATCTATGAGCCGTTGACGTGAAAAAACCCGGCCGGGATTCCGGAGAAAGAACTCCAGCAAGGTGAATTCGGTAACAGACAACACCGGGTTCTCACCGTTAACGGTACACTCATACCGGTCACAATCAATCCGTATCCCCCGGGATTCGAGTATTCCTGATTCATCCGACACGGTAGTTCCATCGAGTTCCCGTAATCGGGTTCTCACACGGGCTACCAGTACCCGGGGAGAAAATGGTTTGCAGATATAATCATCAGCACCCAGTTCCAGACCGGTAACTACATCAGCATCTTCACTTCGGGCAGTAACCATGATGACCGGAAGATGAGCATGGGCTCCGGAGCGAATACGCTTGAGCGTTTCAAAGCCATCGAGCCCGGGAAGCATCATATCAAGAAGCACGAGATCGGGAGGATTACGAATAATCATCTCCAGGCCCTCTTCAGCACTCTCAACTGCACGAACTGTATATCCTTCACGCTCGAGATGATACTTCATGATGTCGCGGATATCCCTTTCATCTTCAATAATCAGGATTGATGCTTTCGTCATTCAGCTCCCCTAGTCATTCAAATCACAGTGCTTTCCGGTAACGGTATATACAACAAGCTCACACGAGTTGGTTACCTGATCACCGAACCGTTCCAGAAACCCTGACGTACGAATCAATTTTACGGCTTCATCCGCAATACGGGAATCACGGGATAAATCGTCAATCGTTACCGAAAGAAGAGTATCATGGAGATCATCAATATGTGAATCCATGCCAGCACAGGCGACAGCCGCATCAGTATCCATTTCCATCCAGGAAGCAATCATTTTCCGTATCATGATACAACCAGCTTCACCCATCTTGCACAACAATTCGAATTGACGATCCCAGATCGTACCATGAATCTGGATAACAGTTTTAGCCAGATGAACAGCATAATCACCCATCCGTTCAAGATTATCGGCCATCCTGATAACAGAAACAAGCTCCCGAAGATAACGCCCAACCGGCTGCTGAGTTGCCAAAAGACGTGCCGCCCTGTCCTGAATGGAAAGTTGCATATAATTAACAGTCCGGTCATCTTCCCGTACCCACTCGGCAAGTTCAGTATCTCCTCCCCTGAGAGCTTCAACAGCTTTACCCAGGTCTTCTTCAACACGGGAAGTCATTTCAAGCAAATCCTCACGTAACGCCAATAATTGATCGGGAAATCCGGTACGTTGCAATGTCATTTCACTGACCTCCTTGAATATCAAAATCAAAAAGATTCGAACCTGACCGGGGCTGTATCCCGGAAATGCGACTCTTCATTACCATCTCGCCAGCGTCTGAATCATTTCTGCCCGATAGAAAATTCTCGGTTCTTGGATCCCCGGGATTGTAAAATATTTCACGTGTATCATTCTTTTCGATAAGGAATCCGTTCAGAAGAAAAATGGTGTCATCGGATATTCTTCCTGCCTGTTGAAGGTTGTGCGTGACCAGAACAATAGTACAGGTATCTCTCAATTCATCAATCAAGTCTTCTACACGGCCTGATGCAATCGGATCAAGCGTTGATGTTGGTTCATCAAGAAGAAGAACATCAGGTGATATTGACAACGCCCGGGCAATACAAAGCCGCTGTTGTTGACCGGCAGATAGTTCAAGTGCACTCCGTGACAGCTTGTCCTTGAGCTCATCCCAAAGATGAACCTGCATCAAGCTTCTCTCTACCAGTTCGTCAGTATTGTAAGGCAACCGGTTTATTTTTGATGCCCATACGAGATTCTCTCGTACTGAACCGGGAAACGGCAACGGTTTTTGAAAAACCATTCCAATTGTTCGGCGTATATCATTCACCTCTGTCCCGGATGCATAAATGTTTCGCCCATTGTAATATACTTCACCTTCCAGGCGAATATCACGATTCAATTCAAGAAGCCGATTGAATGCCCGCAACAGAGTAGTCTTCCCCGAACCGCTCGGACCGATTACAGCGGTTATCTTCTTTGAAGAAATTTGCACAGATACATCAAATAGTGCCTGAAATGATTTGTAATATATACGTAATGAGCGAGTTTCAAGTGCAATCATCACGCCTCCCTCAGTTATGAAGAGAATATTCAGGATGTGTGAAGCAATAATGAAAAATATGTTAGGGGTGTGTTAATTACTGCTACCAAAATTGTTGGGAAAAAAAGCAGCAAGATCCCTCAAACCAGAAGAT
>CAZGQQ010000037.1:0-15471 GCA_964527175.1 uncultured Treponema sp. | reverse complement strand
AAGGAGTACGTATGAAGCTGACACAGTATTTTGAAGAAGCCGGCGCATGGGTTGTCAGAAAACGAAAACCCGTTCTCGTCGTCTCGACAATTATCCTTCTCATTTCCATGGCGCTCATCACCCGCCTCGGTGTTGAGACGGACATTGCCGCCCTGCTTCCGGCACATAACCCGGTTGCCGAACGTTTTACGCGCATCACGGACGATTTTGAAACAACGTCCGTGCTCATTACGGTCATTGAGGGCGCCAACCGGGAGCACCTGGTTGCCGCTGCGAGAATCTGGGAGCAGGCACTTCTCTCCGACCCTGAAACCGGGCCGCTCATCAGATCAATTCAATCAGAAACGGACACAGAATTTCTCGAAACCTGGGGGCTTTTGCTTCAGGATGAAGCGGATCTTGCAGACAACGAACGGCTTTTCCAATCCACCCGCCTGTTACCTCTCATCAGGAATACAAACGATCTTCTCGAAAAAAAACTTGCGGAGGGTATGGATGATGACATAGAAGCATCAGGAGGAGAACAGGATACCGTTCATGTCATGACACGGTTTTCCCTTTTTTCAGAGCATCTCGCCCGGGCACTCCAGGGCACTCCGGAGGACCATATTGGTGCACTAGTCGACTCCTGGCGTTTCGGGGAAACCTTTATGGTGGATGCCGAGGAAACAACCCTCATTCTCCTTGTCCGCCCCAATTTCACTCTTGGAGACCGTGAAAAGCTTTATGCCCTCTCCGAAGGGGCCCGCCGTATCGCACGGGAGACAACGGAAACGCTGGCGGGTTCGGGATATTCCGGAATAAGCATTTCTTTTACCGGGGATGTTGAAAATGAGGCCGACGAAGAACGCGCGATCAGTTCAGATATCTTCTATCCTTCGATTCTGGCATTCATCCTTATTGCGGTACTCTTTCTGGTCTCCATGCGCAGAAAACGATCCATCGTGTTTGCCCTGTTCGCGCTCGCCGCCGGCATACTCGTTGACCTGGCCTTTGCTGCGGTTACTGTTCAAAAACTCAACATGATAACGAGTTCTTTCGGGGCGCTTCTCGTCGGTCTCGGAATTGATTTCGGCATTCACCTGGTATCCCGTTTTGATGAAGAGCACAGTACCGGGAAAAATCCGGAACAGGCAATGCGGTCCGTATTTGCCCATGTTGCCTCGCCAATACTGATCGGCGGGTTAACGACTGCCGTAGCCTTTTTTTCACTCATGCTTTCCGGAACAAGTGCATTTCGACAATTCGGCCTTGTTTCCGGTATGGGCATCCTCACAACGCTTTGTTCATCGTTCATTCTTCTTCCGGCCCTGCTTTCGACTTTTCCCGGCAAGCAGACCGAGTCTCCAAAGCTTCCGCTTCTGTCCTATTCGACGCTGAACCGTCTTGTTGCAAAAACACAGCGGAGACCCGTAGTCACGGTCAGCCTTTTACTGATTGCTACGGTAATCGCTACCTTTTTCATTTCTACAAATTCTTTTGAGTACGATATGCGGAAGATCGGACCACAGGAAACAGCAGCCATGCAAGCAGAAAAACTGGTTGGCGACCGATTCGGCATTTCTACCTGGCAGCACATGGCCAGTGCGCAAAGCCTGGAGGAAGTACGGGCACTGGCGGACAAACTTGCCGAAGCACCCCTGATAAAGCGTGTTGAATCGATTGCAGACTATGTTCCTCCACAGGAAGAACAGATACTCCGCCTTGATGTAATCGAACGCATCAAGAATCAAACCGGGAGGTACCTTCTGCCAGAAGATCAGTCTGACGATCCTTCTCCGTACTGGAACGAAGAACGTGCAACCGAACTTTCAGACGAATTCCAGCGGCTTGAATGGAACATGATTGAACTGGGCGATCTATGCGCAGCCCTGCTCGGTGAAGATTCCCTGCCGGTAAGAAAACGCAACAGCATGATCCGGGAAACGTTTGGAAATGAAAAGGGAAAAGACGGTAAAGAGGTTTTTCTCCAGGTACGTCAGAGTCTGGATTCAATTATACAGAGCAATGCGCATGAAAAAATGGAAGCACTTGATACGGCATTTGCCAGACAACTCGACGAAGCAATTACACAAATGGTTCACATGGATCGCCCGATTACACTCCAGGATATTCCTGTGGATATCCGGAACGATCTTGTAACACCGGATGATACACATTTTCTCGCAGTCATCTACGCCGACCCCTCCCTTTCCTCGGGCGATGCCTTTATCCGGTTTGCGGACGGCCTGCAGAAAACAAGCGATAAAGCCACCGGAACACTGATGCTGGGGGTTGAACTATCCCGTGAAGTTCTCTCTGAATCGTATCGGGTAGCACTGATAGTGCTGCTCATTGTTGTCTTCTTTGTCGCACTTTCTTTCAGATCGCTCATGTTGACAATCGTCTGCATGGTTCCGTTACTTTCAGGCATAACATGGATGTTCGCTCTCTACCCCCTCTTCGGCAAATTCAACATTGTTAACGTTCTGTCGCTTCCCCTCATTATCGGAACCGGAATCGATTACTGTGTCCATATCGTAACCTCGTTCAGCACCACAGATCCGGAGTGCGGTTCTTTCAGAAAAACACTGAAAGCGGTAACTCTGAGCGCGTTAACTACCGGGATGGGCTTCGGATCTCTGGCACTCGCCGGTCAATTCCGGGGAATAGCGGATCTGGGCACGACACTCTTTATCGGTATTACCTGCAGCTATGTGGCTGCTGTCTTCATGATTCCGGCAGCATTGCTGTTCGGGAAAAAAACAATTCACAAGGAGTCTGTATGACAAACACAAGAACAATCTTCACCGTTGCCGGAATCCTCCTGCTTGCGCTTTCCGCAGTAGCTCAGGAGAGAACAGCACAGGAAATCATCCAAATGGTTGACCGAAATGCCCGGAGTGATTCATCGAAAATTTCGTTTACCATGGAAATTTTCAGTTCAGAAGGAAGCAAGCCCCGTGTCTTCTCAATTCTGTCGTATGAGAATGAAGCAGGTCATTCCCTCATTGAATTCATTGAACCCAGAACCGTACAGGGAATGCGAATTCTCACCAGGGATACAACCAGCTGGGTATTTTTCCCTTCAACAGGAAGGATCAGAAAGATTGCATCAGGATCCCGTAGCGGAACCGTTCAAGGCGTTGGCGGTGACTTTTCCTACGGAGATCTGTCCAATGATTCATGGGAAGAATCCTACACATGGAAATTGATAAGCGAAGACAGTACTGCCTGGATCCTGGAAGGAGAAAAGAAAGATCCAGACGCGGTGTATGACCATGTACAGCTTACCGTGAGCAAGGAACTGGAACGAACGATACGGGTCCGTTTTTCACTCGAATCCAAAGGCGGATACTACAAAGAACTGGAGCTTCATAACTACCGGGAGTTCTCCGGAAGACTGCGCGCAGAAAAGATGGTTATGAAAAACATACAAAAAGGCTCGTACACCGTCGTCATTCTGAACGGGGCAAACTTTGATCAAATACTCACCGAGTCGCTTTTTGATCCTTCACGGTTCGGAAGGTAAGGAGACTACATGAATTATTCATTTCGATCGATACAATTTTGCCTGACCGGAATTGCCATGCTGATGTTATTTGTCTTCCCGGTTTCTTCGGAAGGGCTTTCTTTGTACGGTTCTGTTTCAACAGAGATACTTGCCGGTGTGAGTGAACCCGATCGGGGAAGGGGCGGGTTTGAATCAGAAGTACGTATCGTTGCAGAAACAGAAGCTGATTCATCTGTTGTTTTCCGCGGAGAAGCAGGTATTCTTCTTTCTTACGGTCTTTCTTCAGAACCGGCAATTGCGTTTGATTCCAATGCCATCACCCCTCCGGCTCAACTTCCACCGGGAGACGATCTTCACCGGGAGTTCTTTATTGACCAGGCCTGGGCAGAAACCAATCTTGATCACTTCTCCCTCCAAGCGGGAATAATCCCGGTCGCATGGGGTAGTGCTTATATGTATAATCCGCTATCCCGTATCACCCCGCCGTCAATTCCCGGAGATACTGTTGATCGTTCAATCGGCCGCCCCGGCATGACATTATTTCTGCCTCTTCCCGCCGGTTTTTCGGCAGAAGGATACATTCTTGCCGCTCCACGGCTCACGGATCCAGTTCCGCATATTGGCGAACTCGACTCTGACAGCTTTCCCTACGGCATCAAATTCCAGTTTCAGGGCACCCGTATTGATGCCGGACTGTATGCACTTCGCGAAAGTATGACTGAGGGCAAGGCGGTGTATTGGTACGGCGCAGACAGCACCGTCATTATTGGCGAGGCAACCCTGTATGCAGAATTCGCTGCAACACCATCGCTTTCCATGGAAGTATCTGCAGGAGGGTCCTATACCATACCGGTTATTGAAATAATCATTCGCACTGAATACATCTACCTGGGAACAGGAGAAACCCGGGATTCGTACGATGGGGCATCGTTCCTTGAAGGAAGTACAAAAATGCTCGGCAGGCAGTATTTGTTTTTTCAACTTGAAAAGGAAGACCCCCGGCAGGCAGCATGGAAGGTTGCGGCCGGAACTATTGTCAATATGGAGGACGGTTCGGCAGCGCTTCTTGCCGAAGCCCTCTGGCGACCCGTGACCGATTTCTCTCTAGGTTTGTTTACCCGAATTTTTACAGCCAGAAAATCGGCAACAAAAGAATTCGGCGGACACATACCAATCGCTCCGGGAATCGCAGTTCACCCGTACCACAATGTTGTAGGCCTGTCCGCCGAATGGTTCTTCTAGAACATGACGGCCCCGGATTACCGGGGTCGTCAGTATTATTCGTCATCCTCGCGTATCGTGAAAAACTTCAGTATCTGGTCAAGCTGCTCAGCCTGTGAAGAAAGTTCTTCGGCAGTTGACGCTAGCTCCTCTGAAGCTCCTGCATTTTGCTGAATGACAGAATCAAGCTGAACAATGGCCGCAGAACTCTGTTCCACACCGGTACGTTGCTCATTGCTTGAGGCACTGATTTCCTGTACAAGATCTGCAGTCTTTTTTATGTCGGGAACAAGCGTTGCCAACATGGACCCAACCGTGGTAGCGGCACTAACCGTGGTATTCGAAAGCTCTCCAATTTCACCGGCAGAGGACTGGCTTCTTTCAGCCAGTTTCCGTACTTCTGCAGCTACAACAGCAAACCCCTTGCCATGTTCACCGGCGCGTGCTGCTTCTATAGCCGCGTTTAACGCCAGCAAATTGGTTTGCCGGGCAATTTCTTCGATAATCGATATTTTCGATGCAATCTCCTGCATCATGGATACCGCTTCCTTGACCGCGACACCGCTTTCCTCGGCATCTTTAGACGCTTTAACCGCGATTTTATCTGTCTGTGCCGCGTTATCGGCGCTTTGCTGAATGTTGCTTGTCATCTGTTCCATGGAAGAGGACACTTCCTCGGCAAGAGACGCCTGTTCGCTGGCGCCCTGGGATAACTGTTGTGCGGTAGAGCTTAATTCACCGCTTCCGTTCTTTACATACCGCGCAACCGCACTGACATTTCGAATAACGTCAGAAACCCGTAACCGCATATCATCAAGCGCCCGTGCCAGCTCACCGAATTCATCTTTTTGTGTGGCCAGTTTGGCATTAACCGAAACAGTCATGTCCCCTCGCCCCATTTTCGCAGCGAATTCCTTTACGCTGTCCACAGCCCGGGTAATAAATGAAGCAAGAATGACGGCAAAAATAACGGATATTACGATTATGATACAGAGAACGGCAAGCAGCGAGGCCAGGATTCCCCGGTATGCGGCATTGGTATCCTGATAATCCTGTTCCGTTTCCGTATTCATGATACCGGTCAGGGAATCCATCGCACCACGCATTGCTTCAAACACCTCTGCATATTCCCCGTAATACACCGCAGCAGTCTTGACAGGATCCATGTCACGGAGAGAGTTCTGTATAAGACCCGTTAACGCGGTCCATCGTTTGTAGTTGGTATGGAATTGCTCAAACTCGGGAACCAGAAGCCGCCCGGCATCAAAATAAATCTTCTCAAAACCGGTAAATCGCTCCATAACCTGCTTCATGTTTTCTTCGACAGAAGCAGAGGCGTTTTCAACACCTGCCCGATCTTCACGTGTCATGAGAACAAAGCTTTGGGCAACCGCCAGGCTCGACTGGTAGGCATCTCTATCCGCTTCGAGGAGAAGAGAAATACCCCGTAATCCCTCGTTATAGATTCTGTCGGTCGCCCGGTTAATAGTCTGTAACGATACAAAAATGAAAATAAACCCTGCCGTGAACACAGCAATTATGCAGAAGAAAACAAAAAACAACTTGCTTTTCAGCGACATGTTTGAGAAGAAACTCATACCGGGCCTCCTTGATATGCTTGTTATTAAGTGTATTCACCAGGAAAACAATTGCAAATTTGTCAGGAATAACAGACACTGATTGAAAACAACACGGGAGACGTAACATGCCGGAACCTTTTAAAAGCATTGCCGTACTTATAGATGCAGAAAACATTTCTCATACTTTTCTGGAGGATATATCTGAAAGCACCGCGCTCTATGGCATTGTTTCAGTTCGCCGAATTTATGGAGACTGGACATCCGAGAAAATGAAGGGATGGAAAACACATCTTCTTGAATATGCCATACAACCAATCCAGCAATTCAGCAATACTGCGGGGAAAAATTCTACAGACAGCGCCCTGATAATTGATGCCATGGATTTGTTGTACTTGCAGCACGTAGACTGCTTTTGCATCGTATCAAGCGACAGCGATTTTACCCGGCTCGCCAGCAGAGTCAGGGAACAGGGAAAATATGTCATCGGCATCGGTGAGAAGAAAACACCCTCGTCCTTTGTTAATGCCTGCAATGAGTTCATTCATATAGAGCCTGCCAATAAAAATCGCCGTGATCAAGCGAAACCTTCCGAGAAGCTCAATAAAACAGAAATACTTCTGGAGCGTGCTGTTGATCAACTGGCAGACACATCAGGATGGGTCATGCTCTCACAACTCATGCAGTACATACGACAGGTAAAACCGGACTTTGACCTTCGGGAACTGGGAGTCAGAAAAACACTCGATTACTTTACCAACCGTAATGATAAATACCTGGTAAAAAAGGAACGGGATGATGCTCCCGGCGCCATATTCATTTCAAAATTGAAGTAACAATTATCGTACGGTGAACATCCGCAGGAGACTTGCCAAAAAGGGTTGCGCCATATACAGCGAGAACATGAGCAACAGGAGATACCCCCCCAGCTCTATTCCGGCACTAAGACGTGCAATTCGCTCTTCCCTGGCTTTGAGACCCAGAAAAATGCCGGTTCTTCCAAACCAGGCAAGATACCCGGCTGCGATTATGGGAAAACTCATCCCGACAGACATGGCCAAAACGGCAAATATGCCGACCACCAGCACATCCAGCGTCAGGGCAAGAACAAGTATGAGAATGGCTCCCGGACAGGGATAGATTCCGCTCACAAGCACCGCTCCAAGACTTGTTCGTACCTTGCTGCCTGCAGAAGAAGCACGGAACAGCTCGATGAGTGCCCGAATGGATAATACGGCGGCCAGAATGATGAGAAGAACATACGATCCGCCCTCCATCCACCGGGAAATGCTGTCCGCCCGCGCAGAAATTGCCCCGGTTATACCGCGAAGGACCAGTAAAACACCAATGGCACTTCCACCGTGAAGCAAGGCCAAAACAAGACCGGTTATACCGGGCTCCGTAACCGGTGCTTTTCGCGCCAAATACACTGAAAAAATTACTGTTTTTCTGTGACCGGGACCAAGAGCATGAAAAACACCGTATAGAAAGGACAACAGCAGGATAATTCTGATTGCTGCCGGATTATGCCCGTTTTTCCACTGCAAAAACATGTCTGCCAATTCATTGCGAAGTGCCATTTGGCGGGTTACGAGCGCTTCATCAGGCTGTGCAGTACGAACCGGAGACGGATCCGGGATAACGCGGGAGGAACCATCTCCGGATGAAGCCTCCCGTGACGTAAACGGATTCGCTGAGAGAAGAGCCGATCCTGCCGTAATAAATACAGCAAGAGCCACAAGGGCGCGGGTGCTATTCATAGGTTATCCAGATTTCCCGGGGATAATAGGTTTCAAGACCCGGCTTCCATTCATAATAAATGGTATTATCGTCTACAGCGCCAAGCGGGTTATAATATACCGGATTATCCCGATTTTCCCGTACTTCCCAGGACGGCTGTACAACCGCCGGATCAAAGGTAAGCGTTATCGGTTTTTTTTCGGGATAGCGTATGTCGCAAAAAAACGTATAATCATAGATCGCCAGACGAATTGTCCCCGGTTTCCATGAACCAAGATCCACAAAAAAGCGGTAATACACTGTTCCATTCTTTTGCCAAACACTGAATTGGTCCACTTCTTTCGGATTGTCACGTCTACCATTTTGGCTGATGAAGGTAAAAAAATAATAATGACGAAGATTTGAAAAAGCGTTTTCAAAAACATCCTGTATTTCATCGGAGCTGAATTGTCCATCCCCGTTCACATCATATCCACGAATTATATCAGCACTGAAATATGGATCAAACGCCCACTCCAGAAAAACGCCCTGGAGCTCTTTCCCTTTCCATACAAATTCGGCAGTACTGGTAAACTGCATATGCGGATGTGCGGTTAGCAACACCGGCAAACAGAACAACAAACAGCCCAACACGAATCTCATACGTCCGCTACTTTCAATTTTCATGGTAGCATCATTCTACATCAGAAACCGAGAAAGTGTCCAACCTGGAAAACCATGACCGACGCACCCCATGCGGTCAGCAACTGAAAAACAACGGCTCCTGCTGTCCAGGCAAGGGAGCCCATTTCACGGCGTATTGCGGCAATGGCTGCAACACAGGGCGTATACAACAGGATAAAGACCATAAAAGACACGGCGGAAAGCGGGGTAAAGTATTCTCCAATTCCCGTTGGCAAAACAACGGACAGCGTACTGATGACTGCTTCCTTGGCGGCAAATCCGCTCACGAGGGCCGCAACCGCCTGCCAGGATGAAAAACCGGTTAACGTAAACACGGGCGCCATCACCGAACCCAAAGAAGCAAGAATACTGTCTGACCCGGATTCAACCATATGGAAAGCCCAGTTGAGATTGGTCAAAAACCAGATAATCAAAGATCCGATGAAAATAATCGTAAACGCCCGGGCAATAAAATCATGCACCTTGTCCCATAAATGGAAAAATACCATTTTGGGGGTCGGCGGGCGGTACACCGGGAGCTCCAGAACAAAGGGTACCGAATTTCCGCGAAAAAGCGTTTTTTTAAAAACAAGGCCAAACACTATCGCCGTCATAATCCCGGCAAGATATAAAATTCCCATCACCAATGCAGTATTTTCCGGAAAAAAGACTGCACAAAAAGCGATGTATACCGGAACTTTGGCAGTACACGACATAAAGGGGGTCAACAGAATGGTCATCTTTCTGTCCCGTTCGCTCGACAATGTTCTTGTTGCCATAATTGCGGGAACGGTACAGCCAAATCCGATCAGCATGGGAACAAACGAACGACCGGAAAGACCTATTTTACGCAAGAGAGAATCCAGCACAAACGCAACGCGAGCCATGTATCCGGTATCCTCAAGAAGGGAGAGAAAAAAGAACAGAATAACTATCAGCGGCAGGAACGACAGGACACTGCCGACCCCCTGCAACGCACCATCAACAATGAGTGAATGCATCCAGGGACTGACACCAGCAGACCGCAACAAGCGTGAGCTATTTTCTGTAAGAATATCTATTCCCTCTCCAAAAAGATCGCTCACAAATGAACCCGGGGGACCAAACGTAATCCAGAAAATTGCTATCATCAGTACCGCAAAAATGGGCAGGGCAAAAATCCGGTGGGTAAGCACAGAGTCAAGCTTTATGGATCGAACCTGCTCTCGCGACTCCTGTTTCTTCTTGACCGTATCCGAAACCAGTCGTTCAATGTACGCATATCGCATGTCAGCTATTGCCGCTTCACGATCAGTACCCAGATCCGTTTCCATTTCCCGTACAATACGCTTGATAATATCCCGATCAGCCGATGATAATTGCAGATCTGTTTCCAGAAGCGGATCGCCTTCTATCAGCTTTGTAGCCGCAAAACGGGGCTCATACCCGGCTTCACGTGCAGGAATTTCTATCAAATGGCTAATGGAATGAAGCGCTTTGTGTACAGGGCCGCTGCAAAAGTCGATACGTCGGGACCAGGTGCTTTCGGAGGAAGATTCTCCTCCTGCTACAGTCTGGATTCGTTCTACCAGTTCAGAAATGCCCTCGTTTTTGTTGGCCACAATAGGTACAACAAAAACACCCAATTCCTTCTCAAGTGCGGGAATGTCTATTACTCCACCGTTCGAACGTATTTCGTCCATCATGTTGAGGGCAATGACCAGTGGAATTCCCAGGGGTAACAACTGGAGCGTCAAATACAGGTTTCGTTCAATGTTTGAGGCATCTATGATGTTCACAATAACATCAGGCCGCTGATGTACCAGATAATCCCGGGCTACAACCTCTTCAGACGTGTATGGAGACAAGGAATAGATACCGGGCAGATCCACAACGGTAATGCCGGAGTGCCCCCGCACGATACCCTTCTTTTGCTCAACAGTAACACCGGGGAAATTTCCTACATGCTGATTGCTTCCGGTCAATTGATTAAAAAGCGTTGTTTTCCCGCAATTCTGATTTCCGGCAAGTGCTATTCGTATCATCAGGAAACCGTCTTATGAACCTTGATTTTTCGTGCATCTTCTGTACGTAAGGTCAACTCATAACCACGTAGTGTGAGCTCGAGCGGGTCTCCGAATGGTGCAACTTTGCGTACAAAGACCTGTGTCCCGGGTGTTAATCCCATATCAAGAAGACGTCGTCGCAAAGAACCGGTACCACCCACAACAGCAATTATGGCCTTTTCACCCGGCCGAATTTGATCAAGACTCATTTGTTAACCTCACATTACTTTGACAATACAAGAATTCTGTTGTCTAGTCAAATACTTTGCAGTATAGTTAGCGTTGTATGCCGGATTCCTTAAGTGCATCAAAGCAGGACTATCTCGAAACCATTCTGGATTTTTCACAGGAAACCGGATTTGCGCGATCTGTCGATATTGCCAGAACGCTCGGGGTTTCCCGGGCAAGTGTAAACAAGTCTCTTGGCGTATTGCGCGAATCCGGCCTTGTCGAGCATGAACACTACGGCAACATCCGCCTTACGGAGGAAGGGCTCCGAAAGGCTCGTGCTGTACGTGCACGGCACAACTCGCTTAAACTCTTTCTCACAAGAATCTTGGGAGTGGACGAAAAAACAGCAGAAAGCGACGCCTGCCGGATGGAACATGCAATTAGTCGCACCACCGCAGAAAAGCTCGAAGAGTATTTGTCCAAAATTGGCTGTACGAAGGATCCTCTGCAATAAAGAATACTAAAAGTCGTAACTGACCGGAACAAGCATGCGCTTTGTAACACGGCCAGGCGTACCGAAAAGGAGCAGTCATGGAACACGCCTTTCCTGGAACGCAAACAGAAAATGTTTCGATAGGAAGTCTGCAGGATTACTATTCCAGAATTCTGGAATATTATGATGAACTCTTTCCGCTTGATGACCAGGCGGTTCCCTGCATTCTCCGTCTTGTAGACAAACTCAAGCAAAAAGCACAGGTAACCCCGCCGCCAATTTTCCGTTTTCTCGGAATTGGATGCGCTACAGGAACTCTGGAAAACCGCCTTGCACAGTATAGCCTTGACGTTACCGGAATAGATGCCAATCCTGATATGGTGGCAACAGCACAACGGCGAATCAAGGCCACTTTTTCTTCAATTCGCTTTTTTGAAATGAACTCTCTCGACATTGCAAGGTTTTTGAAAGATAACTCATTCAACCTTATTGCCTGTATTGAAAACATGCTTCCCTACCTCGGTGATTACACACTGGTAAGAAAATTTCTTCATGATTCAAAAATACTGCTTGCACCCGGAGGGTTTCTTCTGCTTCATGTGTATAACTTTACTGATTCGGCCAGAACTGCCGAAATTACATTGCCGGAACTTTCTTCAATCCGGGTAAAGCTGTCCCGAAAACTCGTTCCTTCAGACGACGACAAGATGTCTTTGGACGCTCAGCTTGAACTCGGAAACGGGCAATTGGTTCACTACCAGAAAAAAACACCAATTCTGCCGATCACGGTCTCACAAATAACCGCATTTGCCCGGGAAACAGGATTCAACACACCAGAAATATACAGCGGCTATACTGGTGCTGCGTATGATCCACACAGCACCTTTGCCGTGATTGTATTGCAAAAACCCGACTGAATGTTACTGGATACGCCACTTGCCGTCAGTTCGAACCATGCGGGAAGACGGTAGTTCAAGAACCCGACCGTCTTCTCCGAGCAAACGGATCATTCCGGTAAGCGGGTTCACTTCGGTTATCCTGAAATTGGTATCTTCATGTCGAAGACGAATCCCTTCATTTGGCAGTGTTTTCTTTGCCTCACAGTACCAGTCATGCTCATACGCCAGACAACAAAGCAATCGTCCGCATTGCCCGGAAATCTTCAGCGAATTGAGTGAAAGACCCTGATCCTTTGCCATGCGAATGGAGACCGGACGAAGTTTGTCTGTAACAGCATGACAGCAAAAGGGCCGGCCGCACACACCAAGACCACCGGTAATGCGTGATTCGTCCCGAACACCTATCTGCCGAAGTTCAATACGCATCTTGAAGATTGAAACAAGATCTTTGACAAGATCACGAAAATCGACCCGATTTTCTGCACTGAAGAAAAAGAGTATCTTCGGCTCATCAACAAGGTAATGCGTCGCGATAAGTTTCATATCAAGCTGGTGCTGCTCGACTTTCTCCCTGAATATGCTGAAGGCCTGGGCTTCCTTTACCTCCAGTTCCTTTCGCTGTTCAAGATCATGTTCCGTTGCCCTTCGGTCAATAACGACAACATCTTCTGCGCGTATTCCGATGGGAACCCGGACGGTTCCCATAACAAGAGCAAGATCCTTGCCATATCGGGTTGGAACCAACACCTGATCCCCCGCAGCAAACGATTCCGTTTCTGTGGTTGCATACAAGCTTTCGCTGGAATACTCCAGTTTTAGATGATACAACGGTTCCGGGAAAACGATATTGCCCGAGGGTTGCTCGTGTTCATCCGTTTGCGGATCTTCGAGTGCGGCTATTTCTTCCGGAGTTTCCTCCGGCAAATCATGGTCAAATACTGAACCCATACGAGTGCCTACCTTGAAACAGAGTATCAGGACATAAGGTCAACCAATAATCCGTTGATTTCTTCGATTCTCCCCAACAGGTTCATCTGGGACCGCTGATTGGAAAGAATACCTGCAGCCAACTGCTCCAGTTTCTCGTCAATTACCTGAACTTGCGTGAATTTTTTACGCTTCAGGATGTTTGTTCCCGAAATGGTTTCGGTAACATCAAACGTTCGGCTTACTATATACCGGACAAAATGCCGAACCGCCTCTTTATAGGCAACTATGGTATCGGGAAGCTGTTTTTCCTTCAAGACATCACCAGCAGAATGTACTTCATCAAGCAGCGCTTCCAGAATCTTTTCATGGGGAAGACCCTCCAGGTGCGGAGGAACCAGCGCTGTATCCTGCAGGGTTGATTCTGCCGTTTTTTGATCAAGGAGACGATCAAAGCGACGGGTAGAATCCGGCTTCTTTTTTTCACCGGGTTTTACAGCACCTCCGGCAACAGCGGCCTGGCCTGCAAGAGATGAAAAGAACGGTGAAACGGGATCGAGAGGACCCGCCGGTGCCATTATATCACTCCGGCGGAAGCCGGTGCAGCACGGGAAGACCGGCGCATTGCCTGTCGGTTGTTGTAACCGGATAGCGCTTCATCAAATTGCTGTTCGTCATTAACGGCAAAACAGGAGCCATGAAGAATCACGTCCGGTTCAACCTGCAGTTTTTTTGTAATAACCGAACCCAAAACGGTTCCGCTGGATAATATGGTTACTCCATCCGGCGCAACAACATCTCCCTGAATCACCCCGCCAACGGTGATTATACGGCACCGTACGGTTCCACGG
Organism: uncultured Treponema sp.; assembly: GCA_964527175.1. Taxonomy (GTDB): domain Bacteria; phylum Spirochaetota; class Spirochaetia; order Treponematales; family Treponemataceae; genus Teretinema. Next base: position 1,391 of record CAZGQQ010000037.1, on the reverse strand, counting down.
ATTCGTGCCCGCTCGCCAACTATAACACGGCCGGTCGTTTCGAGATCTCCGTCAATATCTCCATCCACACGAACAAACCCGGCAACGGAGAGCTCTCCGCGAATGATTGTGCCCGAGCCAACCAACGTGTTTATGGAAACATCATCTACAGGATTCATACGCTTACTTGTTACTGGCGGTTTTGATATTAAGATACTTCATGGGATCAACAACATCGGAACCAATATGTACTTCATAGTGAAGATGCGGTCCGGTTGAAACCCCCGTATTTCCAATATATCCAATGATCTGACCCTGCTGTACATACTGACCGCGCTGAACACGGAAAGAGGACATATGTGCATACCGGGTATAAAACCCGTGTTTGTGCTTTATGATGATGTAATAGCCAAAACCGGGATCATATTCGGCTGTTACAATTTGTCCGTCTGCGGTAGCAAGTATTGAATCCCCGGCGCGGTACGTAGAAAGATCTATACCCTTGTGAATATACCATTGCCCGGTGAACGGATGCTTGTTCTGACCGAACGGCATTGATATATGACCAATTCCTCCGCGAATGGGCCACAAGCTTGGAATATCGGAAAACAACGCGCTTTGAGAATCAAGAAGCTTGCCTATTTCCTCGATTGGCTGTACTGCATCCTCAAGATATCCGGTTAACCGTTGAAGCTCTGCCGCCTCGCGTACAGAACCCTGTGCCGTTTCCCGCACATTGAACAGGGAAGAAAGGTCTCCGGTCTGAATATTGCTTTTTGAAACATCACCGTCATAATCAATACCGATAAGGGAAAGGGTTCCCGAAAAAGCAGCCTGGAAACGACGGGCGGCTTTTACCAGGTTTCCCGTTTCATCCTTGAGCTGATCCAGACTTGCCCGGGCAGAGCGGGACTCATCCCGCAGTTTCGCAAGATCCTGACTGGTACTGATGGACTGTCGCGAAAACCAGAAGAAGGAGGTGATGATACCCCCAATAATGAGTATGAAAAAGAAAAGTGAAAACACTGTTGTTTGAAAATTTACTACCTGCTTCTGTGAGTGCGGCACAACCATGATGGTGAGCTTTCTCCTGCCTCCCCGGAAAAACCGGGAAACGAGGGACACTACACATAAAAAAAGCCTTTTTATGGAATGACCAATTGAGCGGATAATAGTATTCTCAACGCGCTTATACCCACGGGTTTTAGGCACGATAAACTCCCTTGCAGAAAACAGATATTGTCTGCCTAGTATAGTACCATAGAATAAAAAAAACTGTCAAACATTGAATTTATCGGCAAATTTTGTGAAAACCCGAATTTAGTTGACGGTTGACCGTTCCTGTGGTATCGTTACAGTAATAATTATCCAGTTTGGGTATTATCCCGCCGCCGGAAAGGCGGTTTTACTAC
>CAZGQQ010000036.1:0-16329 GCA_964527175.1 uncultured Treponema sp. | reverse complement strand
AGAAAATGATGATTGATCTCATGTTTGAAATTCCTTCGATTGAGGGAAAAAAGCGCGTGGTCATCAACCGGGCGGTGGTTGACCGATCCATAAAACCCGAAATACGGTTATTGAATCAAAAATCAGCCTGATATTACAAGGACTTCCCCCGGGGAAGTCCTTGTTTGTTTATACCCGCTCGACAGCATCCAGCGTTTCTTTCGCGCACTTGCTCCAGCTGAATTGCGTTACCCATTCAAGGCCGCGTGATACCAGAGCCTCACGCCTTGCCTCATTCGCTCCGTTACCGTCGCGAACCACGTTTCCTATTGCGTCCGCAATCTCCTCAGGACTGTTTTGATCAAAATACAGGGCTGCATCTCCGGCAATCTCGGGCAAGGCTCCTGCATTGGCACAGGCTACGGGAATTCCGCACGCCATCGCTTCAAGAACCGGCAAGCCCACGCCCTCAACCGAGGACGGGAATATGCAGGCATCAGCCGCTGAATAGAGTTCAGGAAGATTTTGATGCGGGAAATAACCGGTCAGCAGAATATCGGATGCGACGGGAGAATTGAGCACTTCACGATGGACCATTTCTGCGTTCATTCCGTCCGCACCCGCAAGAACCAGGCGATGCGGCGCGGAGGTTTTTTTCTTGAACAGTTCAAATCCCCGAATCAATTCAACATGCTGCTTGATCGGATAGGTAACCCGTGATGCATAAATGATATAGGGTCGACGTATGGAAAAAGGATGGATAAGCACCGCTTCATTCCCGGAACTGGCTCGGGGAAAGAAAAGATTGGTATCGATTCCATTATGGATAACCTGTATCTTGTTTTCGGGTATTTTCAATTTTATCAGATCATCACGGATATACGCACTTGCGGCGATAATACGGTGTACCCGTTTCAGCTGGGACCGTAAAAGTCCGTTTATGAAACCGTCATCAGAGTTCTGGTAAACATCAGACAGGATATCCTGTATAACAACCACAGCAGGTACGTTAAATTTGAGTGGTAATAATTTTGTTCCGGATGGATACAGTATGGCGGAATACCCGTGCTTTCGGGCAAAGGAAGGAAGCGAGGTCACGTGCCAGATGCGTTCGGCAAGAAGGCTGTCAGCAACAGCAACCCCGGAATAACTGACCGTTTCCAAACCCGAATTATAGGTATACCGATCCAGTTCCGGCCCGAACAGATCCACAAAAACCTCGGTTTTCCCCAGGTTCCGTACGAGAGACAATATGTATGAACCGATCCCGGAACGACCATGATCACAGCCGAAGGTGTCAATACCGATTTTCAAGAATACCCTCCGTGAGATTCGGCAACTTGCACTGATTATAGCACTTTTCCTTCCTTTGTGCTATCCTGCACGCATGAGTGACTTCCTCAAGCTTTCTGTCCCGGCCGAAATTGACACCGCCCTTCAAAAAAACGGTATTACCGTTCCAACCCCGGTTCAACGTGAAGTGGTACCCCGTATTCTCTCCGGTGCCCATACCGCATTTCAATCAGAAACAGGAACGGGCAAAACCCTGTGTTACCTTATTCCGGCTTTCATGCGGCGGAGAAAAGGTGCCATTACCACACTGATACTCGCTCCAACCCATGAGCTGGGTTCCCAGATACGCCAAACTGCCGCCAATCTTGCGTCGGACTCTGGCCTTCCGGTTACTGCAGCACTGTGCATTGGCGGAGCTCCGCTCAAACGACAAATAGAATCCTTGAAAAAAAAGCCCGATATTCTCATTGGCGGACCGGCACGTATTCTTGAACTTGTCCGAATCAAAAAGTTTTCTCCCCGGGACATTGAACTTGTCGTTCTGGACGAAGTTGACCGGCTTCTTTCCCCGGAGATGCGTGATCTGGTTGCAGAACTGCTTTCGCTTCTGCCCGCAACGGCCCAATACGTATCCTGTTCGGCAACTCTTACGACACGCCACTCGGATATTCTGTCATCAATTGTTCCTTCCGGGTCGGCTCTTGAACGCATTGAAATGCCGGCAGAAAATGTCCTTGCGCAAAACATTGCCCACTGGGCCTTTTACAGCGAACGGAGAAACAAAATTGATTCGCTGCGACGATTTCTTGTTGCAGAAAAACCGGGAAAAGCGCTCATTTTTACGGCCGAACTCGGACAGGTAGAAAATATTGCATCACAACTGGTTCACAAGGGAATCTCTTGTGTGGCACTGCACGCAAAGATGGACAAGAAAGACCGAAAAACGGCTATAGACCGGTTCAGAAGCGGGAAAATAACGGTACTCGTTACCAGCGACCTCGCAGCCCGCGGACTCGATATTCCCGATATTACCCACGTTATTCAGATGGATGTTCAGGAAAACACTGATTTCTTTATTCACCGCTCCGGCAGAACCGCTCGTGCCGGCAAAAACGGCATCAATGCCATTTTCGGCGACGAGTACGAGTTGCGAAGTTTGGCACGCCTGGAGAAAAAACTCGGCATCATTATTTATCCCAAGGCTCTGTACGGAGGGAACATTGTCACCCCCGAACAGGAAACCCCGGAAGAACGTGATCAATAGGAAATCTGGAAACCGGCGGAAATATAATTATTGATTATCGTACCGCCGGCCGCTGATCGCCATTCATTGAGCTGATCTTCTGCCGCAGCCTTTATTTGCTCGTCGGTTGCAGCGGCAAGTGAGGCATCATACCGGTATATCTCTTCGCCAACGCCGGGGTTTTTGTTTATTTCCAGACGGTACCCCAGCTTGAACAAAACGTATCCGCCTGTTTTGATGATGGGAAGTCGAGCTGTTATATCAAAACCAGCCTGCCAGATATATTGAATGGTTTCCTGACTCAAAAATGGTGTCGAGTAAAAGAAGGCATGACCGCTATTGGTTCCGGACGAGTTCCGGATACTGCCGTCGGTGATGTACATGCCATCCTGTGTTACATATTCCTTGATCCGCCGGTCATCCATTCCTTCATTCACATTCCCGTGTCGTATGAGCGCGCCAATGATGTCGACATCAAGCGCTTCCAGTGGACGAAACCGGACCCGCAGATTGATTCGGTCAGAGTTCGGGTCCAGGGACGGGCCAAGATTCATGCCGGCATGAGCGTAGTTCTGGTTATTGGGAATCGATGAGTCCAGGGTATCACCTTCCTTGTGACTGTAGGTATAGGGAGTGACCATGGTATAATCAAGGGCGATACGGGTAAAAATACCCGATTTTCTCGGTGCATAGGAAACACCAAGCTGTCCGGCGATACGCCATTTGGTATCCCAGTTGAACCGGACAATATCATTGAAACTCAGATCGTCGGCAATGAGAACACCGTCCACCTTGAGTCCTTCAAGCGGCCTGACGGTAAATGTTCCGCCAAGATACACGTTATCATCGAAACCGGTATTTCCTTGACTTATCATGAAGGGTGACAGCGGAAGAAGATACAGCAAATCAATACGGCCGCCGTATACGACCGACTCAAAAAGGGATATTGAAAACCAGTCATACGGATGTACTTCAATTGAGTGTATGGACAAATATTTGTTGGGGGAAAACTCTTCCGGATCATCGTCCGGGGTGGCACTCAGCGCGAACATGGCAAGATTGAACGTCCACAACGGGTTGTTCATGGCAAATGAGAATTGCCCGGCTGCATGTGCTTGCTGGCCTATAATGACACCGTTTTCGTAGATCGGCCCCCAGGATCCGCGCATGAGGCCGGCATTCAGATACATGTTTTCGGAACCCACCGAAAACGAGGAATTGATTGAAGGAAGAAGAAAAAAGGGGCCGATTTTTGCGTTATCTTCTACAATATCCTTGTCCGACCGCTCCCACGTTGGCTTCAATTCCTCATTCGGAAGTTTGTTGACCGCCCATGCATCAACAGACGCACTCACCGATGCCGATTCGGTAATATAGGCATTCGCGTCAAAACTGAGCGCAATATCCATTTGCTTGAACCCGTTGTATGAATCAATGGCAAGATTTGCCTTGGTACCGGCATGCCAGGGACTGCCAAAGATTCTTGTATGGTGCGTTTTTGCAATTTTCTGTTGTGTCTCGTCTCCGTTTTCAATTACGGACTCCAGAATCGACTTTACCAGTGGCAGGGGGTACGGTCGAAGGGCCGGCAAATTGCGAACAAGACCCATGGTTTCCCAGATAGTAAGATCTTCATAAAAGAAATCCAGGGGATCTGCGGAAACCTGCCCAAACAGGAGTGTTCCAGCAAGCAACAAAACCATACCAACGGTGATACTTTTTCGGGTAACCATACAATCTGTCCTGTCCTCTTTCTATTTGAATTCCCGGGCGATCCGGAGAAAATCATCTCACTATAACCCAGTTTTTCCGGGTACTCAAGGCTGTTGGCCGGTTAATTTGAAAGAATGTATGAACGCCAGCACCTCATCGAGTCCATTTCGAATTTTAAGCCGCAACGCATTACGGTGCATTGTTTCTGCCACATCGGGGTTGTCGAGGATACGGGAGGCCTGATCCAGTATTTCACGCGGCTTTTTAATATACAGTCCGGCTCCATTGTGAATGGCAAACAATACATTGCCGAGTTCCTGTCCGCGAATAAAGGTTGAAAAGATGACCGGTTTCCCGACTGACAATACTTCCATGACCGTAGAGGCCCCTCCCTTGGTAATGATGCAGTCGGCACAGTTGAGCAAATCCGCCATGAAAGGAACAAAACCGTATACCCGAACATTCTTTGCGCGCTTCAGATCCACCATTGTAGAGACCTGCATGCGCAGTATCTTGTTTCGTCCGCATACCACTATGAGGTAATCGCTCCGCTTGCGGCGAAGAAATGCTGCAACAATCCGGTCGGCGCTCTTGAGTCCTTCGCCGCCGCCGGCAACAAGCAGTATTTTACGGTCCGGTGGTATGCCGAGCCGCTCTTTTGCCGCAGCGATCTCATCCACCGTATACGGCCGGTCAAAGGAACGGGAAAGAATAAACGGGAAATGATGTACCCGCGCAGGGTCATGGCCATAGCGCTCAACCGCTTCTTTGCGCAGTTTTTCCGAGAACACGACCAGATCATTATTCTTTTCATAAAACCACAATGCATGGGCGGTAAAGGGATCGGTAACCATGGTAATAAGGGGAATGGACGGATCTACCCGGTCAATCGCTTCCCGGGCCATCAGAATGAGTATTTCATGTATACAGACAACTTTGGTAATGCGATGTTCCCGTAACATTCGCATCAAGTTCCGTACTCCGTGTATTGATACAAAGTAATTTCCGAACCGTATTGCGGCGGGATACTCGGTCATCCGGTAAAAAAGAACATAACCCGCTTCGAAATAATTCGACGAAACCTGGTAGCCGTTCTCGAAAAAATACCGGCAAAGCCGCATCTTTTCATTAAACCCGTTTACAAGCAACGGTTCCGCCGTATTGGAATAGGATTCTTCCAAACCCCGGGCAAGAGCACGTGCGGGGGCAACATGGCCGCCTCCGGTATTCAGATACAGAAATGCAATTCGTTGTTTCATGATCGTTGTTGTGTAGTATAAATGCTTACCGGAGAATGAACAAGAAAAATCATCAATTCCTGAACGATTTACAAACCCCCTCGTGCGGGCTATACTGTGCCCCATGAATATCGCACTGTTTTCAGACAGCTATTTGCCGGCCAAGAATGGAGTCGTAACCGTCATGGTTCAATCCCGAAAAGCTCTTGAAGCAATGGGACACCATGTGGTTATTGTAACCGTGGAAAACAGTCCGGAATTACGAAAGACACGACCCGATGATCCCAATGTATTCCGGGTACGGGCAATTCCTCTCGGACTGGGCACCAACGAGTTTATCGGTTTTCCCCAAAAGAAGAAGATCATGGATTTTCTCCGACTGCATGATATTGAAATAATTCACAGCCACACCGAATTCTATATCGCCCATGCCGCAAAAAGTGTCGGGAAAGCCATGCACATCCCGACCATTGCTACAACCCATACCATGTGGGAAGACTTTTACAATTTTTACATTCCCATGGCACGGCTTATCCCGGTCAAAGCCATTCGCAAGGTAGTCAAACGCCTGTACAAGAAATTTTATGCATTCATCAATGTATCAACCAAAGCCAGGGATTATTTCAAGAGAGATTACATGCTTCCGCAGATCCCCTCGGTGGTAATTCCCAATGCTGTTGATATGGAAGCGTTCATAACAACCGGGAATGCTCCGGAAACCCTCGCGCAAATGCGCAGAAACTGGAACATTCCGGAACAGAACACCGTACTTCTTTTTGTCGGCCGCATTGGAGAAGAAAAACGGGTTCTTGAACTTCTTGACATTTCCATAAATCTTACAAAACGATTCAATGATGTCACCATGCTCTTTATCGGGGTTGGCCCCATGCTCGAGCACATGAAAAAGACCGTGGAGAAGTCCTATCTCGATGACCGGATACTTTTTACCGGATATGTAAACTGGAATGATCTGCATACCTATTATGCAATGAGTGACATTTTCACCACCGTATCACTGTCCGAAATGCATTCAATGACGGTCCTTGAAGCACTCATTTCCGGTCTTCCGGTAGTAACCCGCTCGGACAGCAGTTTCTTTGATACAGTCCTTCATGGAGAAAACGGATACCTTGCCGATTCGGATCTTGAAGCTGAACGATTCCTTGAAGAACTCATTCTCGATAAAAAAAAGCGGAAACAATTCGGCAAGAAAAGCCGTGATATTGCGAACCGTTTTACCATTGAAACCCACGCAAAAAAGACTCTTGCGTTTTATCGCGTGGTGCTGGATTCCTATCCCCGTCCACTTGATGAACAGTCCCTGTTTACGGCAGTACAGGCGGTTGATACCCAATAACCGGCTACAGTTCCGGATTGCTTATTTTGGAACCTTGCAGTATTCTGGTTTCCGTGAAACGGGAAGAAAAAGAAGAACTCTACCACTTTCTCGAAACTGCCCGCTGCATGATACAGGGATATGGACGTCAGCAACCTTCCCCGGTAACTTTTACCGATGATCCCGAAAGGGATGAAACAGGCACTGATACCATTGAGTCCATTGCAGCAGACGTGGCCCGTTGCCGCCTGTGTCCTTTGCATGAAACGCGAACCTGTGCGGTACCGGGAGACGGGTCTCCCCATCCGCTTGTTCTGGTAGTCGGGGAAGGACCGGGAGCAGACGAAGACCGAAGCGGGCAACCGTTTGTGGGAAAGGCTGGCAAACTGCTCGACAAGATGCTTGCCGCAATAGATCTTTCACGCGAAAAAAATACTTTTATCGCCAATGTGGTCAAATGCCGGCCACCGGGAAATCGTGATCCCCATCCCGATACGGAAGTAGCACAATGCCTCCCCTATCTCGACCGCCAGATTACGGTTCTTCGGCCAACCGTTATTCTCGTTCTCGGCCGTATTGCGCTGCAAAATCTTGTACACACGCCGGACGGTATCGGAAAGCTTCACGGACAGTTTCTCTCGTACCGGTCAATTCCCCTCATGCCAACCTATCATCCCAGTGCCCTGCTCCGGGATGAAAGCCTTAAACGACCTGCATGGGAAGACCTGAAAAAACTTCGAACCTGGCTTGATTCCCCGGAGCCCCGCACAACACAGTCCTTTGGTACAAACTGATGCCCGTGTTTCTTGAAGTAGTATTCAACGTACCGGTGTACCATTCCTTTACCTACCGGTGCGACGTAGCAGATCCTGCCGACGCTCGCGGAAAGCGCATTGAAGCACAATTTGGTTCGCGGCGCATGATCGGATATGTCGTTGCGGCTTCCATCACCATTCCTGAATCCTGTTCGCTTGAAGAAAAAGATATCAAACCGATACACCGTTTTGTTGACCAGGAACCGCTTTTTTCACACGTGCAGATTGAGATTGCACGATGGATGTCATCCTTCTACCTGTGTTCGGTTGGCGAAGCGCTATCGGGGATGCTGCCGTCGGGTAAACGTGAATCCTCCCCGGAAAGCGCGTTTACCGACGATCCGTCATTCCCCCAGGGAGCTTTTACCCTTTCGGAAGAACAGCAGGCTGCTGTTGAGGGAATAGTTGATCCGGACAATACAACGCCGGTCTATATACAGGGCGTAACCGGTTCGGGGAAAACCGAAGTGTTTCTCACCGCAGCTCAGATAGTGCTCTCCCGCGGAAAGGATATCCTCTATCTGGTACCGGAGATAGGACTTACCCATCAGGTTGTCGAAGCGATACAGGAACGATTTGGATCTGCAGCTGCGGTTCTTCACTCCGGTCTTACCGGAAGCAAACGTCTGGCCGAATGGCAGCGCGTACGCCGCGGAGAAGCACGAATTGTTGTTGGCGCCAGAAGCGCGGTCTTTGCCCCGGTAGCAAATCTCGGACTGGTCATTCTCGATGAAGAACATGACGGTTCATACAAATCCGGCACAACCCCGAGGTATCATGCCCGTCAGGTTGCCATGCACCGTTGCGCCCTCGCCGGCTGTCCGCTGGTCATGGGAAGTGCGACACCATCACTTGAAGCATGGTATCAAATCAAAACGGGTGCACTGCGCATGTACCCCCTTACCTGTCGTCTTGCCGGCGGATCTTTTCCGGAGATATCCATTATCCCGCTCGGTGCCGCTTCAGGAGCACTCAGTGAACCGCTCATCCGCGAGATTCGCCAAACAAGGGAAGCAGACCGTCAAACGATTCTCTTTCTCAATCGAAGGGGCTTTACCCACTTTTTACGCTGCAATACGTGCGGCTACAGCATGGTCTGCAAGAATTGCTCTGTTCCCCTCACCCTGCACCGCGATACCGGCACCATGAAATGTCATTATTGCGGATGGCAGACCCGTCCACCCGAATCATGCCCACAGTGCAATTCACTTGATATGGGGTATGCAGGATTCGGAACAGAATTCATTGAAGAAGAAGTACGCTCACTGTTTCCCGAATGCAGCGTTGACCGTATAGATACTGATACCGTTCGCGGTAAAGATCGGCTTAAAAATGCAATTGACCGGTTTCGTAACCGGGAAACCGATATACTGCTCGGCACACAAATGGTAGCGAAAGGACTGAATTTTCCATCCCTTCGCCTGGTTGGTATTGCCCTTGCCGATACCGGATTGCATATGCCGGACTTTCGGGCAGCTGAACGCACTTTTTCACTCATAGTCCAGGTAGCGGGCCGTGCGGGCCGGTATTTTCCCGACGGCCGGGTACTTATTCAGACCTGGAGTCCCGAAAATCCGGCCATTGTCCATGCAAGCCGCGGCGATGTAGACGGCTTTTATACCCATGAACTTGAACAGCGCCGATTGCTCGGATTCCCGCCCTTCTCACGGCTGGTACGGCTGGTATTCAGAAGCAAGCGTGAAAAAACCGCGGAAACGGGTGCGGCTGGAGCAGCGGAAATTCTTGAAGCGCTCATAGACGGCAAGGGAGAACTCATGGGGCCGGCGGAATGCCCCCTTTCACTCATTTCAGGTAATTACCGGCATCACATCATTCTCCGGGGAGAAAAAATCGGACCGCTCATTCATGCCGTAAAAACCTTCCAAACCGAGTACAAGCCGATACCGGCACTCTATATTGAAATTGATGTTGATCCGGTCAGTCTCCTGTAATATACTGAAAGCACGGTGAATCTCAGTACCGGACATTCCACAGAAAAAGTCCGTCGGGAGGCGCGGTGGGACCTGCGCGGCTCCGGTTCTTTGCATGGAGTATGTCCGCAAATTCTGCCTCTCCGCCGCCTTTTTTCTCGAGGGCAAGAAGGGTTCCCGTCAGGGAACGGACCATTTTCCAGAGAAACGCATTCGCCGTTATTTCAAAGATCAGTTTATTACCATCAAAAAAGAAATGGGCCCCGTACACATACCGTGATCGGGAGTGACTCGCATCTCCCGCCGCGGTAAATGTGCTGAAATCAATTTCTCCCTGCAGGTGCATGCACATGGCATTCAGGCGGTCAAGATCGGGCCATCGGCCGATATGCCACACATGGGACAGTTCATGAGCAAGCGGGGTTGCACCGCAATGCATGAAATAGCGGTATGTTCTTGACTTCGCGGAAAATCGGGCATGAAATTCCATGGGAGCACTTGCCGCGTCAAGTATCCGTATATCGCGCGGGAGCAATGAATTGAGTGCGGGAACAAAGCGTTGTTCCGGGATAGAATCTATGTCGGTCAGAAAATTGGCAACCTGTCCAACAGCATGCACACCCGAGTCGGTACGCCCCGAACCGGTCAACTCGACCGGATGACGGTGCATTTTTTCGAGGGCTTTCTCCAGTTCTTCCTGAACGGTCCGGTACTTTCCGGCATTCGCGCCGTTTTGACGCTGCCATCCGGCAAAACCGGTACCCTCATACGACACCCGAAGGACGATATTTCGCACCGAAGGATCAATCGTCTTCGTCCTGCTCATCCTCTTCTTCCTCAGCATTCAATTCTGCAACGATTCTTTCATACAGATTACGGGCATGATCCAGCAGGGGACCCGGTTTGTTTTTTGAAGATTTCCCCAGACCGAACATTTTAGCCAGGGATCGGCGCTGCTGGGCAAGCAATTCCCTGCGTTGTTCCGGATCAATGGTGGATCCGTATTTGGTTTCAAGAAGTGCAGACAGATACAGGACCCCGTCATATCCGTAATTCTTGTCCACATCCGGTCCGAACGATTTCATGTTGGCAATCATTTCCTTGCCGGTACTTTCCAGTTCCACCGCCCTGCGGTAAAAAAACAGTGCCTTGCGATACAACAGGGATACCATGTAGTCATAGTTTTCCTCGGGATATTTCCTGGCCATTTCATCAAAAAGCCATGCTGCACGAAGCGAACAGATAGCCTGTTTGATTGTTGGAGAAAACTTGGTACTGACCTGTTCATAACAGAGAATTGCAAGATAGTACGATGCTGCCCCTTCACCCAATCCGCGGGCTTGTGCAAAATTGACACTCGAAAAAAGCTCTTTAACGGAAGCGTACCGGTCCTGCATGTGTTCATAAATACGGTTGAGGCTATCCTTGTCCAGAATGCTGAAATCTTGCGGAAACGCCGAATAATGGCATTTTGGACAGACTGTCAGGGTATACACCAGGGGAAAAACCTCTCCGAACTTCGCAGACGGTTCGTATAACCGGTGAAGTTCGTCGGTGAGGGTTCCGGCAATCATCCGTCCGCCCCCGGTCATGAGTTCTTCCCGCTTGAATTTGGCACCACAAATGGGGCACTCTATCTGGTCTTTGGAATAGAACGTAATACTGATCTTTTTGTCATTTTTCTTGATCAACAGACACTCCTTCAATAACCACCATGGCAAGTGCATTATCCCGCTCATGGGTAAGGCTCAGATGGATTTCTTCTCCTCCGGAACGTTCAAACGCTTCACGGGCATTACCGAAAAGACGCATAGACGGCTTTCCGTTATGATTGTTAACCACAAGAATGTTTTTGAGCGTAATCCCGCGCAACCCGATTCCGATTGCCTTTCCGAACGCTTCCTTTGCGGCAAATCTCGCGGCAAGGGAAAGCGTTGAGGAACTTTTCCGGCTCAACGCTGCGGCGAGTTCTTCAGGATGAAAATAGCGGTCAAGAAGCCCGGGAACCGTTTTCCAGTGCTCGAGGCGGGAAACATGTACAACATCAAGTCCAATACCAACAATCATTCTGCTTTCCTTGTCACGGTTATCTGTACTTCACGAGGGGAATAATCGAGGGCTTCCATGCCTTCGGGAAGAGCAACCGTTACCGGCAAACTGTAAATACCGGGAGAGACAATGTTTCTCGCGTTTACCCTGAGCGCATCCTGTAACGCTGAATCGTCAGCAAGATCGATTTGCCGTCCACGAACAGTCAATACGCCCGGCTCTGATCCGCCCGATATGAAAAGCCGTTCATCCAGGGAATCAAACCTTAAGGGTATGCCGGATACGGTACGTGAAATAATGGTAGGCGATATCCGGACACGATACTCCACCGTTCCGCCACTGCTCACCGCGATAAGGGTATTTCTGTTCACGAGCAACGCGGTACCATCAAAACCGGCATTACGGCCTGAAAGATCAATCGGCTCTGTCTGCATTTCTTCAATGCCTTCGACCACGGTTCTCGGTCCGCTAACTTCAACCGAAACAGGATTGATGAGATATCCATCAAACTCGTAGCCCGCTTCCGGGTAACCGGCAAAGTTTGGAACGACGGGAACTTTCTTGACCGTACGGCTTTCAACCCGTATGAGTATCTCTGAAGGTTCAACCGAGGATTCAAGAACTTCCTCGGATCCCGCAGCTCCGGCTATACGAACCTGAAGGGGAAAACGGAATTCCCCTTCACGCTCAAGTGCCGAAAGGTCTACAAAAACCGAGATATCCTTTTCCTCAATGGGATACAATGTGTCCATTTCACCCCGAAGACGAACAGTAACGGTCCGGGGGTAACTCGCAGCCGGTACGAGATCTCCATTTGTTTGTATTCTCAGCGGAACGGAAAATACCCGTTGTTCAAGTGTGGACATGCGATAAAACATGAACAACAGTAACGCCAGGGTCAGACAGACGATCTTTGCCGGCCAGTTTTCGAGCAGTTTTTCAGTGAAGTTCTTTACTGTCATTACCGGAGTCCTCCGTCTGGGTACCATCACTTCCCAGATCAAGCAATTCTTCAAGCCGGCGGGTTATTTCCGCAGACGTGAGGTCGTAATAGAGACTGGAATCATAGGCAAGACTGATGGCTCCCGTTTCCTCGGATACAATCAGTACGACCGCGTCAGTTTCCTCTGAAAGCCCCAACGCCGCCCGGTGGCGGGTGCCAAACGATTTCCGGATATCCTGTTGTTCGGAAAGTGGCAGAAAACAGCCGGCGGCAAGGAGCCGCCCGCCCTGGATTATGACGGCACCGTCATGCAACGGTGTATCATGACCAAAAATTGTAACCAGCAGACTCGACGAAAGATCCGCGTTGAGGCGGGTACCGGTTTCAGCGATATCGCGCAGACCGTTCCGGCGTACAAACACCGCAAGCATGCCCCGGTTCCTGTTTGACAATATCTCTGCAGTGGTCATGACCGAGTCCAGATGACTGTGTTTGCTCCTCGTTCCTATTCTGAGCCAGTCACTTTGACCTATTTTGAGGAATATTTTTCTCAGTTCCGGTTGAAACACAATCGCAACACCGATAAGCAATCCCGGTGCCAGAATATTGAGAAGCCATAAAAGCGTATTGAGTCGGAGTAAAAATGCAATGGCATACACAAGAAACAGCGATATGGTTCCCTTGAGCAGCTGTATTGCCTGTGTTTTGACCAGAATACGGTACGAAAGGTACAATAGAAAAGCGAGTATGGTTATATCAAGAAACGGCTGAATTACGGTGTAAACGGTACTGGCTCTTTTCAGGAATTCCACTTTTTATTTGTCTCCTGTACAACCGCAAGCATGTCTGCGGTTTCTGCGGTATCATGTACCCTGAGAAATGTTGCTCCATTGCGGACGGCAACCATGTTTGCCGCAAGGGTTCCGGCGAGCCGGTCCGGTATATCACGACCGGTTATATGTCCTATTACCCGCTTTCGTGAAAGGGCCATAAGTACAGGGTAGCCTCCAGCAGCAATTTCCGCAAGTCCCGTTATGAGCGCCATATTATGCTCGTACTCCTTCCCGAAGCCGATTCCCGGATCAAGAATAATTTTATGCCGGTCAATACCGGCGTCCTGTGCTGCCTGCGCCCGGGAAAACAGGTAATCACATACTTCGGAGACAACGTCCCGGTATACCGGATTATGTTGCATGGTATCGGGTGAACCCTTTTTATGCATCAGAATAACTGGTATGCCGCTTCGCGCTACAAGAAAGGGTACCTCCGGTTCATCTTCCATGGCGGAAACATCATTGAGGATATTCGCACCGGCATCCAGTGCCGCACGGAGAACTGACGCTTTCCGCGTATCAACGGAAACCGGAATATCTGACTGTTTTCGCAACAGCGTGATAACCGGAATAATTCTTGAAAGTTCCTCTTCCGCAGAAATGTACCGGGCCCCGGGACGGGTTGATTCTCCGCCGATATCTATGATGTCAGCTCCGGAAGCAACCATTTCGAGCGCACGTTCAACGGCTTCGTCTGCACCGGATACCCGGCTTCCGTCCCAAAAGGAATCGTCGGTGACATTGAGAATACTCATTATGAATGCAGGCCGTTCTGTTGTGAGGATACGCCCACCGGCGAGTGGAAAGGTAACACTCATAAACGGGAATCCGAATGTGCAGAGGAGCGCAGAGAGACCACACAATCTGCAATATGGGCCGGTGAAAGCCCTGCTGCGGACAGAATTTCACTCCGGGTTCCCTGCGGATAAAACAGTTCCTGGAATGCAAGAACACTACACTGTATTCCGGGGTATGTTCTGTGAACAAGGGCTTCAAGTTCCCGGCTGATACTGCCCGTGATAACGCCATCTTCAACAAACACAATATTCTGATACTCATGCACCGCATCAAGAAACCATGGCTCATCGACCGGTTTTACAAAGCGGAGATTCATCATGTCTACCGGATTTCCCGATCGACCGAGAATATTGGCTGATTCCTGCACTTCAGGGAAAATACCCCCGGTACATACAACAAGTGTATCAGAATCCTCTTCCTGAACAAAAACACCGCGTCCGTGCACAACCGGACGGGAAAAGGCATCCTGCTCCGTCGGGCAGGGGGCTTTGGGATACCGGACAATGACCGGACCATGCTGCTCAAAAGCCCAGTCGAACATGCGGCGCATCTCGAGTGCGGAAGCCGGAGTAAGAATGATTATTCCGGGAACTGATCGAAACAGCGCCAGATCGAACAGTCCCTGATGAGTCTCACCGTCATCGGGGACGGGTCCGGATCGATCCAGCGCGAATATGACCGGCAAATTCTGGAGAGCAACATCAACAATGAGTTGATCCACCGCTCGCTGCATGAACGTGCTGTAGATGGCAACAACCGGTCTCAACCCTCCGGTTGCAAGTCCTGCAGCAAAGGTAACCGCATGCTGCTCGGCAATTCCCACATCAAAGAAACGGTCCGGATAGCGATGCTGGAACGGAACAAGACCGGTTCCTTTGGACATTGCGGCAGTTATTGCAACGATCCGGCTGTCCCGTTCTGCACAATCAAGTAATGTACGGGAAAAGGATTCGGTGAAACTCGTTGTATCGAATTTTTCTACCTTGCCGTCGCTGATACAAAAAGGACCAATGCCGTGGAACGTTGAGGGATCATTCTCCGCAAGACTGTAGCCCTTACCCTTCCGGGTCTGAACATGCACCACGACAGGCCGCTTCAGCTCACGTACGTCACGGAAAACTTTCTCGAGTTCATCAACATTGTGTCCGTTGAGGGGACCGACATACTCAAATCCGAGATCAACAAAAAGGTTGTCCTTGAAGAGCATTCCCTTGATGCCGCGTTTGAAACGGTGAACGAACCGGGTAAGGGGGCCGCCAATGATCGGAATCATGCCAATAGCACGATCAACCTTGAACCGGAACCGCTGATAATGAACGCCCATGGTCAATCTGCTCAGATATTGGGAAAGCGCTCCGGTATTCCTGCTTATTGACATTTTATTGTCGTTGAGCACGACGATCAGATCGCGGCAGATTTCTCCGGCATGTGAGAGCGCTTCCATTGCCATTCCGCCGGTAAGCGCTCCATCCCCGATTATGGCAACAACTTTGCCCTCTTCCCCGGTTATCTGACGGGCCATGCGCAAACCGAGCGCCGCTGAAATGGATGTAGAAGAATGACCGGTATCAAAAATGTCATGGGGACTTTCAAGTTGTTTGGGAAAACCGGACAGCCCGTCCCTTTTTCGTATGGTGGAAAAATGGTCAAAACGTCCGGTAAGCAGTTTGTGGGTATAACACTGATGACCCACATCCCAGATAAAGGCATCCTGCGGACTGGAAAAGACCCGGTGCAGCGCAATGGTCAGTTC
Source organism: uncultured Treponema sp. (assembly GCA_964527175.1). GTDB lineage: Bacteria > Spirochaetota > Spirochaetia > Treponematales > Treponemataceae > Teretinema. Next base: position 405 of record CAZGQQ010000036.1, on the reverse strand, counting down.
AACCACGCCGAGATTGCTTGCAAGATGGCCGCCGTTTGTTCCGACAACATCAATTATTTCTTTCCGGATTTCCGCTGCGAGAAGCGAAACTTGTTCCCGGGAAAGGGATTTGACATCTTCCGGATTGCGTATTCGGGATAACAGGAATCGTGACATTATGACGGCATTATACCATAGACAGGTTCAAAAAAAAAGACCGCAAACCTCCGGCTTACGATCCTTTTTATGCAATGCAACACACCGTTTGGCGCAATTGCGTACTACTGAAACAGCGGCATTCTGCCCGCATATACATAAAAATGTCCGGCCCGGGCCGTACGTAATACATGACAGTACCGGAGCCCGGAGCAGGATTATTTCTTTTTATGCCGGTTTCTTCTGAGTTTTTTCTTACGCTTGTGCGTA
>CAZGQQ010000035.1:0-17185 GCA_964527175.1 uncultured Treponema sp. | reverse complement strand
TACCAGGAACAGGTTATGCAGGTTGCCCAGCGTATCGCGGGGTACAGTCTCGGACAGGCGGACCTCCTCCGACGCGCCATGGGAAAGAAGAAACAGGAGGTCATGGAAAAGGAGAAGGTGAACTTCCGGGATGGCGCGGTCAAGAAAGGTTTTTCCGCTGCCGACGCTGACCGCATCTTTGAAATCCTCATTCCCTTTGCCGGCTACGGATTCAACAAGAGTCACGCTGCGGCATACTCGGTGCTCGCCTACCAGACGGCCTGGCTCAAGGCTAACTTTCCCGCCGAGTTTATCGCGGCCAACCTTACCAACGAAATTTCCTCGGTGGACAAACTCCCCGAATATATCGATGAAAGCCGGAAAATGGGTCTTGTCATCGACCCGCCGGATGTGAACCGCTCCGAATCCCTGTTCACCGTTGTGGACGGCAAGATCGTCTACGGTCTTCTGGGCATCAAGGGTCTCGGTGAACAGGCCGCGGAGATGATTGTACAGGAGCGGGAAGAGAATGGACCCTACACTTCGTTTCTGGACTTTCTGGACCGTGTCGATTTGCGTACCGTAAACAAACGGGCCCTTGAAGTACTTATCCAGACCGGATCGTTCGACAACCTCGGACAATTCCGTTCAACCCTGCTGACCAATCTTGAACGTGCCATGGAACACGCCGCAGCGAAAAAGGACGCAACAAAGTTTGGTCAGGTAAGTCTTTTTGAAGATTCGGGGGTTCAGGAATTCGTCGAATTTGTATTCGACGATTTGCCGGACTGGCCGAAACAGGAAAAACTGTGCACCGAAAAAGAGCTCCTCGGGTTCTACATTTCGGGGCATCCCCTCGACGAGTACCGGAAATCCTTTGAACGGGCAACCACGCTTGATCTCGCGCATCTTGACCGGGCCCGCGAAGAGAAACTCTATACCATTGTCGGCATGATCCGCTCGGTCAGACCCTATCAGACGAAGTCGGGAAAATGGATGGGGTTCGGCTCGGTTGAAGATTTTAACGGCAGTATTGATCTCACGTTCTTTCCCTCTGTCTGGGAGAAATACCGCGAGAAAGTACTCCCCGATACCGTCTGGGGCATGTCCGGCAAGGTTGATTTCTCCCGTGAAAACCCCGGCTTTCTTGTAGAACAGCTTCTTGACCCGAACGAACTTGAAGAAAAGGCAATTCGCGAACTCCATATAGAACTTGATCCCCTGGTTCAGGATGAAAAGGAGATCGGCCGCCTTCGCGATTTTTTGTTTGAATCTTCCGGCAGTTGTTCAGTATATTTACACTTGGAGACGCCCCAGCGCATGTACACAATCAAGGCTGCCACCCAGATACAGGTTGCCGCAGATGAAGATTTTATCGCCCGTGTGGGAAATATTCCCTGTGTACTGCAAGCCTGGCGCGAATAAGGACATGAACAAATGATTCAATCTGCATTTTTTACCCTTGCTACTCTTGCTTCAGTGTTTTCTCTTGTGTGCCTGGTACGAATAGTGTGTACCTGGTTTCCCGATCTGGAATACAGCCCGGTCGGCAAATTTCTCGGCAGACTGTGCGACCCGTACCTGAACTGGTTTCGCCGCTTTTCCTGGACACGAGTTGGCGCTGCAGACTTCTCGCCCATCCTTGCACTGGCAACGCTGTCGGCACTCACCATGATTTTCAGTTCAATCAGTGCAACTGGCAGGATATCCCTCCTTGTTGTCATACTGGTTCTGTTTCAGGTTGTCTGGTCCTTTGTCTCATTTGTACTGAACCTTCTCATTCTGTTTCTCTTTATACGTCTCGTATACGACCTCATTAACCGTTATCAATACGGCCCCTTCTGGGTAATGCTGGACCGGTTTCTCAATCCGGTAGTGTCTGTTGTATCACGGGGTATCATGAATATTCTTGGAAGAACCCGACCATTGCGCTACCGTGTATCGCTTGCTGCAACCTTTGTAACCATACTCGCTGTTCGAATAGGGGTATCAGTCGGCATGCGGTATCTTGAACTGCTCCTGCGGAGCTAGCCGGGCTGCATGTTTTTACGGGAAATCATGGTACCGGCGTCCGCCATCCGTGGAGTTGGACCGGCAAAAGCAAAACCCCTGGCTTCACTGGGTCTCGTTACCGCGGGAGATATCCTCGCTCATTGGCCGCGGGATTGGGAAGACCGCACCCTATTCAATAGTCTTTCCGAGTACGCAACCCGTGCAAAAGTTCATGTACGAGCTACCGTAACTACCCATGAGTGGTTCGGCTACGGCCGCATGCGAACACTGAAAATCATGATACGGGATGAAGAGGGAACTGTTGCAGCACTCGTGTGCTTTAACCGCCCTTTTCTGGAGAAGCAATTCCCGCCTGAATCGGCGGTGGTTGTCTACGGTTCGTTCCGGTATGCCTACGGCTCACTCCAGTCAAGCGCGTTTGAAATTGAACCGGCAGAATCATATCCGGCACGTATTCTCCCGGTCTATCCGCTTGCTTCCGGTATCTCCCAGCAACAAATACGAAAAATCATTGCACAGGCTCTCCGGGAATACGGAAGGGGAATAAACTCCGAACTGCCACAGTCAATCCGGAATGCATACAGCATCCCGGCAAAACAGGATGTTCTCTTTGCAATGCATGAACCCCAATCCATGGCCCAGGCACAACAAGCCCGTCATGCCCTCATCTTTGAAGAATTATTCCTCTTTGAATACGCAATCGGTCAACGGTCGCTTGAACGCCGGGGGAGGCTCCCCCGTATGGAGCCGGTTCCATCCCGTGAATCTGACAGCACGGAAGCAGATACCGCAAAAGGACCGGAACCCTCCCTGCTGCAAAAACGTCTCATTGAACGGCTCCCTTTTTCACTCACGCCTGACCAGGGCACCGTACTGTGCGAACTGAATGGAGACATCGACTCTCAAACCGGCATGGCACGCCTTCTCCAGGGTGATGTCGGTTCGGGAAAAACACTGCTCGCGTTCCTTGCAGCCCTTGCAATCTGTGAACGCGGCGGACAAACTGCCATACTTGCCCCAACGGAACTGTTGGCCCGGCAACATGCAGACAATGCGGCAAAACTTCTGGAACCCGCCGGGATCAAAATTGCATTCCTTACCGGGAACCTCAAATCAAAGGGACGGGCAAAGCTGCTGGAAGAATTAGCCGCAGGCCGGATTGATGTCATAATCGGTACCCATGCACTGTTTTCACGGAACGTCCGATACCATTCCCTCCGTCTGGTTGTCATTGATGAACAACATCGCTTTGGTGTATTGCAACGCTCTGCAATTATTGAAAAGGGACGTGAAAGCAATCCGGAACAAAAACCGCCGCATCTGCTCATGATGAGCGCAACACCCATACCCCGCACTCTTGCATTGTCTGTTTTTGGCGATCTTGATGTTTCCGTGATCCGTACCATGCCTGCCGGACGGAAACCCGTCATTACCCATCTCGCGGCAAAGAATAACGAACAGAAGGTGTACGATTTTGTCCATCGGGAGCTGCAGGCAGGGAGACAGGCGTATTTCGTCTATCCACTGATTGATCCATCCGATACCGCAGCTCTTGCGTCTGCAACTGAAATGGCAACACATCTGGACGAACAGATTTTTCCGGACAATACCTGTGCACTCATTCATTCCCGGATTCCGGAGGATGAGCAAAAACAGATAATGGATTCGTTCCGGTCCGGCACAATACAAATCCTCGTCGCAACAAGTGTGGTAGAAGTAGGGGTCGATGTTCCGAATGCAACCTGTATGGTCATTGAGCATGCGGAACGGTTTGGCCTTTCGGCACTTCACCAGCTGCGTGGACGCGTTGGCCGGGGAAGCATGCAATCATACTGTTTTCTTGTTTTCTCGGACAAGCTTACCGAATCCGGCAAGTCCCGCCTCCGGGTCATGCATGAAACAACCGACGGTTTTGTAATCGCAGAAGAAGATCTCCGCTTGCGCGGCCCGGGAGACATCGCAGGGATTCAGCAGTCAGGATACCTGTCCTTCACCCTCGCAGATCCTATCCGTGATTACGATATTCTGCTGGAGGCACGGAATGCTGCGTTTGAACTGCTCGAAGCGGATTCTGCCCGGAGCTGACAGAGCCGCATGTTCGGCTCCGGCGCCCTGCGGACCCGTTCACCTGCTAGCCGGTTTCAAGCGAAGCCCCGATAAAATCCCTGAACAGGGGATGCGCCCGGTTGGGTCTGCTTGCGAATTCCGGATGGAACTGCACACCAACAAACCAGCGATGATCTTTGAGCTCAACAATCTCGACAAGATTCCGCTCCGGGTTTCTCCCTGAAAGCCGCATGGATGAATTTTCAAACGTTTCCAGGTAGACATTGTTGAACTCATACCGGTGCCGATGGCGCTCCTGGATGTCATGGCTTTTATAGGCCTTCTCGGCAAGGGTTTCCCCGGTTATGAGACAGCGGCATACACCCAGACGCAGGGTTCCGCCGAGTTTTACTCCCTGTTGGTCGGGCATGAGATCAATAACCGGGTGTTCGGTCGCGGAATTGAATTCCGTGGAATGTGCATCGGCGAGACCCAGTACATGGCGTGCAAATTCAATGACGGCAATCTGCATACCGAGGCAAATACCGAAATAGGGAACCCGGTTTTCACGCGCAAACCGGGCGGCAAGAATCATGCCTTCTGTTGCCCGGTCTCCAAACCCGCCGGGAACAATAATACCGGCAGCCTTTCCCAAAACGTCCGCTGCTACCGTACTGTCGGTAATTTTTTCCGCATCAATCCAGTCAATCTTGACCCGTGCATTATGATAAATTCCGGCAGCGGTCAAGGCTTCAACGACACTGAGATAGGCATCATGCAGCTCTACATATTTGCCCACAAGTGCAACAGTAACCTCGCGTTCGGGGTTGAAAAACCGTTGTACCATGTTCGTCCAGTCCTCAAGGTCCGGCTCAGTCTGTTCATACCCGAGTAGTTTGCACAGTACCGAACCGAGTCCTTCCTTCTCCAGCTTCAGGGGAACTTCATAGATCGACTTTGCACTCAGATTCTCAATAATGGCTTCCTGGGTAACGTTGCAAAAAAGACCCAGTTTCTGCCTGATGGCACGGGTTAGCGGTTTTTCGCTGCGGCACATGATAATGTCGGGCTGGATACCGAATCCGAGAAGTTCTTTCACACTGTGCTGCATCGGCTTTGTTTTGAGCTCACCGCACTCCTTGAGATACGGAAGGAGTCCCAGATGGACAAAGATGCAGTTGCCGTGGCCTACGGTGTATTTGATCTGACGGATTGCCTCAATAAACGGCAGCGACTCTATATCACCCACCGTACCGCCAACCTCGGTTATAACGACATCGGCTTCTGTCTCCCGGGCAGCGTCCAGTATCCTGCTCTTGATTTCATCCGTAACATGGGGAATAACCTGAACAGTATTTCCGTTGTACCCCCCATTCCGTTCCCGGTCGAGAATGGCAAGATAGACCTTGCCCGCGGTAGTATTGTTGAACTTACGGACGGGAACATCGGTAAAGCGTTCATAATGGCCAAGGTCCAGATCTGTTTCGCCGCCGTCTTCAGTCACATAGACCTCACCATGCTGAATGGGATTCATGGTTCCCGGATCGATATTCAGATACGGATCAAATTTCTGGTTTACGACCTTTAATCCCCTGCTCTTTAAAAGAAGTCCGATTGACGCCGCTGTTATACCCTTGCCAAGTGACGATACAACACCACCGGTAATAAAAATGAATTTTGACGTGATTTTATCTTTCATGATGTAATCCTTTGACGGTCCTTTCCGCCAAAAAAATGAGCCCGGCCTTTCGACCGGGCTCTTTGAAACCGTTCTGTTGAACCATTTCAGTTTTCAAGCTCGTGTCAGTACACTATAGCCGATACGGATTTTTACCGCAAGCGGCCAGTTACCGCAATTCCCGGGTACCTACCCACTCGGGATACGCGCTGGTACCGTGTTCACAGACATCCAGCCCTATCCGTTCTTCTTCAACAGACACCCGAAGTCCCACGGTCTTTTTCAGAACCGTAAACAGGATAAACGTTGTTATCACAGTCCATGCACCAAAGGCCAGAACACCGATAGCCTGAATTCCCAGCTGGGTTAACCCGCCGCCGTAGAAGAGTCCTACTCCATCGGTAGCAAACAGACCGATGGCAAGGGTACCCCATATACCGTTCAGAAGGTGTACCGAAACCGCACCAACCGGATCATCGATATGGAAGACCTTGTCCACCATTTCGACACCGAATACGATAATCAGTCCGGCCACAATACCGATCGCCAGCGCTCCATAGAAGCTTACCACGTTACAGCCTGCGGTGATGGCAACGAGCCCGGCAAGCGCACCGTTCAGGGTCATCGATACGTCAGGTTTACCATACCGGAGCCAGGTAACAAACATGGTAACCACTGCAGCCATGGCCGCTGCAAGGTTCGTTGTCATAGCGATATAGCCAATCTCCAGGCTTGCCGCAACGGTTGAACCGGGGTTAAACCCGAACCAGCCGATCCACAACAGGAATACACCGGCCGCTCCCAGGGGAAGGTTATGTCCGGGAATGGCGTTCGGCTTTCCGTCAGGACCATACTTTCCGGTTCTCGGTCCGAGTATGGCAGCACCAACGAGAGCTGCCCAACCGCCAACCGAGTGAACAACCGTAGATCCGGCGAAATCCATGAACCCGAGTGAACCAAGCCAACCGCCGCCCCATGCCCAGTGTCCGCTTATCGGATATATCACCAGGGTGATAACAAACGAAAAGATTACATATGCACGGAACTGTGTTCGCTCAGCCATGGCTCCCGAAACAATGGTCGCGGCAGTCGCGGCAAATACCGTCTGGAAGATGATGAATACTGACGGAGTCAGGGCATCAAATATTTCCAGATCAATTGTTTCCGGACGGAAAAGACCGGAGATACCGAGAAATCCACCAGCACTCGCTCCGAACATGAGCGCAAAGCCCACGATATAATACGCAACTGAACCGATGGAAAAGTCCATAAGGTTCTTCATGATGATGTTGGCGGAGTTCTTCGCCCGGGTAAATCCGCATTCAACGAGGGCAAATCCCAGCTGCATGGCAAAAACAAGGATCGCAGCAACCAGAACCCAGACTATGTCAATTTTTTGAACAAGTTCTGCCAATTCCATATTAACTCCTTCGGGTTCACGCTTCTTTATGGGGTATAAAAAAAGAGGATTGGTATTGCGGGAAATCTTTCCTCGCACCAATCCTCTTTGATGGTGAACCCATGTTACTTACAGGGCTACTGCGCCTGCCTCCCCGGTTCTGATCCGGACAACGTCCGCCACATCGTATACAAAGATCTTTCCGTCTCCGTGTGTTCCGGAAGAAATATCCTTGCATAACTGATCCACGATTTTCTTCGCGTTATCATCGGCAACCACCGTCTCGACTTTGAGCTTCGGCAACAGGTTGACAGTATATTCGGTTCCGCGGTAGATATGGGTAATCCCCTTCTGGTTTCCAAATCCCATGATGTTTGTTACCATCATGCCGGTGGCACCCCAGTCATTAAGAATATTCTTTACAACCTCGAGCTTTTCCGGCCGGATAACAATTTCCAGCTTTTTCATGGTCACCTCCATTGTCCAGTATCGATATCGCTGTTTTCTCCTAAAAGAGTGTCAGCGAATTATCTATAACCATTTGCGCCGCATCAACCAGTTTCAAACCCCGATCCATGCTTGATTTCTGCAGGAACCGGTGTGCCTGAGATTCCGTCATCCGGTATTTCTCCATAAGGACATTTTTTGCCCGTACAATCAGCAGCTTCTCTTCTGCCGGCCGATCGGGAGGCCGTGTCGTTATGCCTTTATCGGCGCCGTCCATGAGCGCATAACGAGCAGCAGATTTCTCGGCCAGCTGAATTGCCTGCAAAAAATCTGCGGCACATACCGGATAGGGGATGGTGAGCATGTCGCCCCGCTCTACCAGATCCCGTTGATGCGGCAGCAAAATGGTAACCATTGCCAGACGGCCTTCAAGCAGGGCCATCAGTCCTTCCGCCGTCATATCCGTAAACTGGAAGCCGCCGACAACAACCATGCTGTTACAAAAGTCGGCAACCCGTGCTACTTCACCGCCTGTTTTGCAGGAATACTCTATCGTATACCCTCCCCGCTGCAGGATGGTGGTTGCCCAGTTCGCGAATAACGGATTGGAAAACGCAATGATTACATTCTTCATATCAGTACGTCGTAAGATACGATTGCAGCTCCCAGGCACTCACCTGAATACGGAACGCATCCCACTCCTTCTCCTTGGCTTCAACATATCGTCCAAATGCGTGTTCACCCAGAACCGCTTTGGTCAGCGGATCCTCTTTCATGCATGCTACCGCTTCACTCAAGCTTCCCGGAAGACTCATGATCCCGGCAAGCTCCCGCTCGGTGGCAGTCATGGCGAAAATGTTCTTCTCGGTAGACGGCGGAGGGGTAAGCCCCTGTTCAATACCGTCCAGACCCGCGGCAAGGATTGCCGCAAACGCAAGATACGGGTTGCAGGAAGGATCCGGACAACGAAGTTCAACCCTCGTGGCATTTCCGCGTGCCGCGGGAATACGAACGAGCGGGCTCCGGTTCGCCGGAGACCAGGCAATATAAACCGGCGCTTCATAGCCGGGCACCAGCCGCTTGTACGAGTTTACAATCGGGTTGGTAATTCCTGCAATACCGCGCATGTGCGACAGAATTCCTGCAATGTACTGACGTGCAACCGTACTCAGACCGATCGGGTCAGACTCATCATAAAATGCATTTTTCCCGTCTGCCATGAGCGACATATTGGTATGCATCCCCGAACCGTTTATTCCCGCAATGGGCTTCGGCATGAAGGTGGCATGCAGTCCATGCCGCTGGGCGATTGTTTTCACCGCAAGCTTGAATGTCATGACCCGGTCGGCCGTTTCAAGCGCCGAGTCGAATCTGAAATCAATCTCATGCTGGCCTGGTGCAACTTCGTGATGGGACGCCTCAATTTCGAAACCCATTTGCTCCAGGGCAAGAACAATCTCGCGGCGGGCATTCTCTCCAAGATCAGTCGGGCCCAGATCAAAATATCCCGCATCATCATGGGTCTCGGTTGTCGGAGTACCGTCATCACCTACCCGGAACAGGAAAAACTCAAGTTCAGGTCCGATATTACAGGTGTAACCCATTTTTTCCGCACGTTCGAGCTGTTTTTTCAGTATGTATCGCGGGGAGCCCTCAAACGGCTTCCCGTCCGGTGTGTATATGTCGCATATGAAGCGTGCAACCTTTCCCTGCTGCGGCCGCCAGGGCAACACAGCGAAGGTATCCAGATCGGGATAGAGATACATGTCCGATTCTTCTATCCGTACAAATCCTTCTATTGATGAACCGTCAATCATGCACGAGTTATCCAGACATTTGTCCAGTTGGCTCGGCGTGATGGCGACGTTCTTCAGCTGACCGAACAAATCGGTAAACTGCAGCCTGATGAACTGAACATCATTCTCTTTGACGAGTGTAATGATGTCGTTTTTTGTCATCTTTGCCATACGTGCCTCCTCAATACTGTCGTCAAAAAAAAAGACGTTCCTGCACCAGGTGCAAGAACGTCTTTGTTTCTTTGCTGTATGACCAGATAGTAACGCAATGCGATACCGGCGTCAAGTATATTTATACATTTTTTATGCATATTTATTACTTTTCTTGAAAAAACTCATCATGCGCGGCTTCATCAAGGTGTTCTACCCGCTTCCATACCTTATCAAGCACGTTTTGGGGCGGCTCAACCAGATCCGGAACAAAGACCGTCAACATACCGGCGGCCTGTGCAGCACGAAGTCCTGCCGCCGAATCTTCAAAAACTACACAGTTTTGCGGAGTCTCAAGACCGAGACGTTTCATGGCCAAAAGGAAAATGTCCGGGGAAGGCTTCCCGTTGGTTACTTCAGAACCAAAGGCATAGGCAGTAAAATACCGGGCAAACCCGGCTTTTTCGATCATCCAGCGGGCAGAGTGTTCACTGGTGGAGGTGGCAAGGGCAATGGGAATGTTGGAGGTATACAAATAGTCAAGAAGGGTTGTAACACCCGGTTTCAGGGGAGGACCATCTGCCTCCATTCGGGTGCGCATCCATTGACGGGCTTCAGTACCAAATTGTTCATACGGGAAATCTGATCCCATGGCAGCAAGTACCCGTTCCCGGGTATCCCGGCTGTTCAAACCGACACATTCCAGAAAGAGGCTGTCCCTCATCCGGTAACCGGCATTTCCGGCTATTTCCCGCCAGGCATCACAACACAGGGTTTCAGTGTCAAACAGCAGTCCGTCCATATCAAAAATCGCCGCATGTATCATGCGGCGATTATAGTAAATGAACGTATTTTTTTCTATGCCGTATCAGGCGACATATGCTTCAAGGCGGCTCATTCGGGCAGGGTTCTGAAGACGGCGAATCGCCTTCTTTTCAATCTGCCTTATTCTCTCCTTGGTCAGACTGAACCGGTCTCCGATCTCTTTAAGCGACATGGCACGATTCCCGTTGAGTCCAAAGCGGAGGCGAAGAATGGTCGCTTCCTTTTTGGTCAATGTATCAAGAACCGTATCGATATCATCACGGAGTGAGTGTTCAATCATTACTTCTTCAGGCTGCTCGTATCTTCCATCCTCTACAAAATCACCGAGAGTGCTTCCGTCCCGATCTGTAAAAAGTGGAACATCAAGAGAAACCATGTCGCGTGAAATGTTGATGATGTCACGAACATGATCAGGAGTCATGTTGAGAAGATCGGCAATTTCCCGAAGTTCATGTTCCTCTCCCTTGCTGGTATCAACTTCCTTTCGTGCCTTGTCTATTTGCACGAGTTCGTTTGCCCGGTTCAGGGGAAGACGTATCATTCGCGACTTTTCACAAATTGCCTTGAGTATGGCCTGGCGAATCCACCACACCGCATATGAGATAAAATGATATCCCTTGGTAGCATCGAACCGTTCAACAGCGTTGATCAAGCCGATATTTCCCTCGCTGACAAGATCCATCAAGGGCAGACCCTGATTCTGATACTTTTTAGCCACATTGACAACAAAGCGGAGGTTTGCCTTAACTATTCTATCCATGGCTTCTTTGTCACCGGAGGCTGCCTTCATTGCCAAATCATATTCCTCTTCGCGAGTTAACAGAGAAATCTTGTTTATTTCCTTGAGGTACGTTGAAAGTACCGTATTCTCGTTCTGGTTGCGTGTAACATTTGTATTAACCATGTAAGCCCTCCTGTAAGCAGAAACTGTATACAGGTAACATGCAAATTTTGTGCCAATTTCTCCGGAGCCGGATATGTCTGAAGACAACCTGCTAAACCATTGCCATATAACGATTTAGTTCTACCTCTCGCTTGAGTGCATGTATACCGAAAGCACGTGCTGGGTTAAAATGACTCAAAGTACTGAAAATGACCCCATTATGTAGCAAATTGGTACAAACAGCGCCCCGTGTTACTCAATATGTACTTTTTGCTTGACCCCTATCAGCATTTTTTCGTATATTTCATTTGCAGGAGGATCTCTAATGAAAGTAAAACCCTTGGCAGACCGTGTTCTTGTCAAACCGGAAAAACTTGAAGCTAAAACCGCCGGCGGAATCATAATTCCCGACACCGCGCAGGAAAAAACACAGACCGCCGTTGTTGTTGCCATTGGTGACGACAAGGAAAAAATCAAGGTAACGGAAGGTCAAAAGGTGCTGTTTGAGAAATACGCGGGAACAGCAGTCAAAATCGACGGAGAGGATCATCTCATTCTCAAGGCTGCCGACGTTATTGCCGTAATCAGCTGAACATAACCGCTGAACGGAACAAAGGATCTGCACCGGGAAATCGGTACGCAGGTCCTTTTTTTATTGCCTCGCCTGTATTCGTTTTAAAAGTGATCGGGCCCGATGATTATCGGGATCAAGTTCAAGCGCATACCCCAGAACACTCTCTGCCCGGTCATACGACCGTATTGAATCGAGTATTACTGCTATCCTGTATTGAATACTGCTTTCAATTTTGCTATCCGGAGCCATCGATGCAGCGATAACAAGTTCGTCAATCGACTGCATACGTTCTCCTGCCCGGTCATGCACTACCGCAGCATTGGCAAGCCCCAACCAGGCAGACGCTGAATCATTGGCCATTTCCATGAAATATTTCGTAGCAGCTTCCGTTTTACCCTGCAGTGCTGCTTCAAATGCCTCATAAAGCGGTGCGGCTCCGCCCGGACGAGCCTTGTTCAGGGAAAATGCGGTATCATATGATCCGGAAGAAAAGAAATACCACAGGGCATAGTCATACGCCGTATCACTGTCCGGGAATTGTTCAAGAAGATTCCATATCTGCGCGTCCATACGTTCCTGATAGACCGGGGAACGATATGGCAGTAACCGGATTCGTTCAATATGAAGCCGGGGATCATTTCGTCCTGACGGATCACTGAGAGCCCGTGATACAAAATCATTGGCCAATTCTGCATCAAGACCCGGTTTTTGTTTTCGTTCTTCCATAAGTGTACTGACCAGTCCGTGCTCGGCAAGGTTTTGCGTCACCGGATCGTCGGGTACTCCTTCGGGAGCATGGCGCACTGCATGAGAATACAGGGACAAAGCCGGCAGATACGTCGGAAACAGGGCGAGGCAACTGATAACATCATGCAGATTCTCATCAGGGTCGTTTCCGCTTATGGCTCTGTTAAAATACGGAACCGGTGAGTACTCGGGATGCTCCCGGATCATCTGCTCCCAATAACTACGTGCTTCTTCAACCATTCCGGTCTTGTAACAGGAATCCGCCACGAGAGCGAGTTCAGCAGGCATTATTCGTTGTTCAGTATGTAATGATTGATACAGGGAATACACTTTTTCATGAAAACCGGCATCAAAACACAAGAGTGCGGTCAAATACCGATACCGGGAAGATTCTGTGCGAAGCAGCACATCGCATGCCTGAACATACTCACCTCTTCTGGCATGAAGAACAGCAGCATACTTGATAAAATCACTCTTTGAGCTGATACGGTACGCAGTAGTCAGATATACCGGATCAGGGACTGCATCAAGACCATAGTGCACAAGAATTTCTACACCAGCCCTGGCCGCCACGGCAGAATACGGAGACCGTACCAATGGGGAGGCATATTCAAGTGCATCGGAAAAACGATCAAGATACAGGAGAGAATCACACATGACAGCAGCAATCGTTTCGTTTGCGGGTAGCTGCTGCAAAGCGGCACGCAACGTTTCAATACTCTGTTCGTATGCATGCAATGAGCGTTCACGTTTGACCAGCGAAAGCCACTGACCGGCACTGGATGCATTTTTTCTCATCCGCACAAGATCAGCGAGCGCTTTATCGGTAGAGCCGTCAAGAATCCGGGAATCGATGCGTTCCAGTGCCGACATGAAATTGTCGGCACTGGTGAGCCGCCCACAGGAAACAGTACACAACACCGCCGAACAGCAGATCAGAATTAACAGGATTCTGTTTTGCCGCCGGCCTGAAAGACTCATAACAATACGGAACCTGTAGATTTCTTGCGAATACTGTCCAGAATCGCATTAACAAACCGATACGATTCATCTGAACCGAATTCCTTGCAGATATCAACCGCTTCATCAATAACAATTGACGGAGGCATATCTTTCTGATACAGCAACGAATATACACTGATTCTGATTATTGCCAGATCAACACGATTCAAACGGTTAAAATCCCAACTATCAAGATTATTCCGAATCTGAGTATCAATTTCATCGATATTTTCGATGGTACCGGAAATAATCAGGCGGGGAAAGAGCAATCCTTCCTCGCCCAGCTTATCCCTTTTTGATTGTTCGACCCAGTCGAATTCAAGTAGTTCGTCCAGAGGTCGGTGGGAAACGTCCCAGGCATACAACGCCTGGAACGCAATAATTCTGCCTTTACGCCGTCCTGCCATTATACTACCAGGACAATGCGTTATCCAGATCCGCGCCCGAACGCAAAATCTGGAAATTTTCAGGTTTTCTCAAATCGCTTATCAATTGATTCAATGCAGCATTTATAGCCTGATTTGTTGCCTGGGCATGCATGTTATTCTTTATATATTCATACAGAGTAACATTGGTACCCGGCTTGACAACATCGCTCAAGTCAAGAATTTTTGCAGAAAACTTGTCCTGAACGATAAAGCACTGGAAATCATTCTCCGTTTCAGTAACATCCGACACTTCATGTACGGACATATTGAATATCTTCAACAGCGCTTCCATTGAAATACCCAACTGCCGGGAGGCTGCATTATTCTTGTTCACAAACATCTCGCCGGCCTGATAGCCGGAACCAGCTTCCTGGGACCGGATTCTCAACTCACCAACAACTTTCGGATTATCCTGAAGCTGTTTGTGGAGGTCCCGAACCTTTTGCTCTGCAGCAGAAGGATTATCATTCTTTGCTGCTACTACAAGGAAAATCTTGACCATATCAGGCTGAACAAAGCTCTGCTTGTTCAATTCGTAATATGAACGGATATCAGAGTCGCTGGGTCCTGCCATATTCTGAAGCTGAGCCTGATTTTTACTCATGACATAGCGTTGTGCAATAATCTGGCTGCGCAAAAAGTTTTTATAATCGGCAAGACTCATACCATTCTGTGCCCGCATATAATCGTCCAGAGAAAGACCGGTTTGCTGCTTGATCAGTTGTGCAAACTCGGCTTCTGTAACATTGCGGCCAACCTGCTGTGAGATCATCTGTATGAAATTCTGATTAACTTCAGAATCAGGAACTCGAAGGCCTTCTTTTTCAGCAGCTTGTACGACAAGCCGTTCATTAATGATGGTATCAAGAACTTTTTTACGTTCGTCCAGTGTCATCACACGGCCCATTTCTTTCTGATACGCTTCTACCCGAGTTTTGAGCTGTCTGAGAGTGATTGGTTCGTTCTTCTGGATTCGAACTGTAGCAATCGGTTGGAGATCAGATTGTGCCACCAGGGAACCCACAATCAAAAGATTCAGACAAACAAACATACCTAAACGCTTCATACAATACCTTCTTTGTTCCATCTTGGAGTATTCCCCCAGTAAACAGTATATTTTACCGGAGGTTACGGTTTTAGCTGTTTTCAAGCACCGCACGAATACGCCGTACTCCTGCAGATGAAGATTGTTCCTTCTTTATTTTGAATGTACCCATTTTTCCGGTGCTCTCAACATGAGGCCCGCCGCAGACTTCCTTTGAAAAGGAGCCAATTGAATACACCTTCACCACATCTTCATATTTATCGCCAAAAAGCGCCATCGCTCCGGATTTTTTGGCTTCCTCAAGCGGCATAATTTCCATTGTCACCGGCAAGTCTGCTTCTATTTGCTCATTGACAATTTTCTCTACCGCCGCAATTTCCTCCGGGGTCATTGGCTGTGAATGAACAAAGTCAAAACGCATGCGCTCAGCGGTTATATTGGAGCCCTTTTGTGCAACATGATCGCCAAGAACCATCATGAGGGCTTTTTGGAGCAGGTGGGTTGCCGTGTGATACGCAGTTGTTTTCTCTGAATGATCTGCAAGCCCTCCCTTGAAAACCTGTTCACTTCCAGATCGGGACAATTCCTGATGTTTCCTGAACGATTCATCAAATTCCTCGCGATTCACTGAAAGATCATGTTCACGGGCAAGTTCCTCGGTCAGTTCAATGGGGAATCCATACGTATCATACAATTTGAAGGCGAGCCTTCCCGACATGATTTTGCGGGGATTCTTGATAATGTTTGGCAACATTTTCTCAAATTCAAGCTCGCCCTTTTTGAGAGTCTCAAGGAATTTTTTCTCTTCTGCAACAAGTTCCGCAAGAACAAAATCGGCATTGCTTGATAATTCGGGATACGCACCAGAAAACTGATCAATAACAATACGGGCGGGCTTTGACAGAAAAAGCCCGTCGATACCAAGCTTTCGCCCATGACGCACCGCACGTCTGATCAATCTTCTCAATACATAGCCGGCACCAACGTTTGAGGGCGGAACAGCCCGTTCATCACCAAGAATGAAAGTGGCGGCGCGGACATGGTCGCAAATTATTCTGATTGAAATGTCAGCTTCTTCATTGGCCCCGAATTTCGTACCGGACAATGTCTCAATACAGGCAATAAGGGAAGAAAAAATCTCGGTCTCATACACGGATTTTTTACCCTGAAGCATTGCAATCGTACGCTCAAGACCCATTCCCGTATCGACACAGGTGCGTTCCAGTTTCTTGAAAGTACCGTCCTTTTGTTTGTTGTACTGCATGAAGACATCGTTCCAAATTTCGATGTACTTTCCGCAATGACATCCAGGGCGGCAATCGGGAGAACATGAATCCTTGCCCGTATCAATAAACATTTCAGTATCAGGCCCGCAAGGTCCTGTTTCACCGGCAGGTCCCCACCAGTTATCAGATCGTGGCAGGAAATGAATGCGCTCGCGAGGAATTCCAAGGCTTTCCCAAATTGAGGCAGATTCAGTATCCCGGGGGATACCGTCTTCACCGGCAAAAACAGTTACAGAAAGCTTGTCGGGAGATATACCAAGATACTCTTTTCCGGTAAGAAACTCATAGCTGAACCGTATGGCGTCTTCCTTGAAATAATCACCAAGCGACCAGTTCCCGAGCATCTCAAAACAGGTGAGATGGCTTGAATCTCCAACCGCATCAATATCCCCGGTACGAATACATTTTTGATAATTGGTCAGCCTTGTACCGGCAGGATGCGTTTCCCCGATAAGATAGGGAACAAGCGGATGCATACCCGCAGTAGTGAACAATACGGTGGGATCATTTTCGGGAAGCAATGATTTTCCGGAAATCCTTGCATGCCCTTTACTTTCAAAGAATGAAATATATTTGTGACGGAGTTCTTCTGAAGTCATAGTCTTCATATAGTAGAGAATGATAGTCTGTTTGTCAACGCAACAGTACTGCTACCAACATTGTTGTGAGTATCCTGCCGGGCAGATCATTGTATCTGATCATGGACTTATCACCGGTAACAACCGGTTTGAAGCGGAAAAACTCCGGCTCAAAAAAAACCCGCCGGAAATATGTTTCCGGACGGGTTTGGCAAGCGATAAAGGGTAACCGGGCAACGATTGGGCCACCCGGTATCTCCTTGCATCAGTGTTTGTACTACTACTTTTTCCCGCCACTTTTGGCAGCAG
>CAZGQQ010000034.1:0-17402 GCA_964527175.1 uncultured Treponema sp. | reverse complement strand
GTATGTCCAGTTGATGTATTGCCCTGCTCAAGCAACACGGAGCAGGGGGGATTCGCCCCTTCGGGGCCGCGCTCGCAGGAAGCTTCGCTTCCTCGCTTACGATCGAATCCCCGGATCTCCGTTCGTTGCTGCTTTATCGGCTTTGCAAGTGCTCGCCGATATGCAGGCTAACGGAGCAGGGGGGATTCGAACCCCCGGTACCTTTCGGCACAACGGTTTTCAAGACCGCCTCCTTAAACCGCTCGGACACCGCTCCAAAAAATGTGCCTTACAATACTTCAAAGCTCTTGCCATGTCAAGACCACGCTTATATACTGACCGCTATGGCACACTGTATTATTCCCGAAGCGGAAAAAATTCTCGATAAAGAATTCCCCGTGCTGGACAAAGGGTTCGTACGGCTCGTAGACTATCTTGGTGGAGACTCCCGGATAGTACAATCTGCGCGGGTTTCATACGGCGACGGTACAAAATCAACCAGAGAAGACGGTGCACTCATCGACTATCTCCTGCGAAATCAGCACACCTCTCCGTTTGAACAGGTCGTGCTTACCTTTCACATAAAACTTCCCATATTCATCGCCCGGCAGTGGATTCGCCACCGCACCGCACGCGTGAATGAAATTTCAGGCCGCTACTCCATCATGAAAGATGAATGCTATGTACCGGCAATCGAAGATATTGCGTTCCAGAGTGTGGACAACAAACAGGGCCGATCAACGGATCCGGTCCCCGAAGAGACGGCGGCCTCTGTTCGTGAAAAACTTGAGGCTCAGCAAAAGGAAATATTTTCCGGATACCGTGAGCTCATTTCAGAAAATCTTGCCCGGGAACTCGCCAGAATCAATCTTCCCCTTTCGACATACACCGAATGGTACTGGCAGATTGACCTGCACAACCTCTTCCATTTTCTCCGTCTTCGCTGCGACGGCCATGCCCAGAAAGAAATTCGCGATTACGCCGAAACAATTCTGGACATAACCCGGAAGGTTGCGCCGCTGGCGACCGCATCGTTTGAACGTCATCAGAAAAACGGGGTAACATTCTCCGGCGAAGAACTTGCCGCACTCAAAGCGCTCATCAAGGGAGAAAAACCGGCCCTTGTAGGGCGGGACCTCGCGAGATTCGAGGAGAAACTGTCTTCCGGCCGTCAGCTGTGAGCATCATGAACCAGCGAAAACTGGTTTTCCTTTAAATGCTTGATAAACAGCGTCTCAACATCACTACGGGGGTGCACCCCAAAAGCGGGAGTTGAACTGCCGGGTTCCGTTACCCGGTATAAATGTTCGGGTGATTCCTGGTATGCAAAACTTGTACGATCATTAACCCACCAGTCCAGAACATTCAAAATCATCAATGTTACATGAATGAGCATCGCGTTTGTTCGTATTTTGGACATTTTCCCGCCACAAATTGCATCAAGACGGCGGGATACAGGGTTTGCTATGTCAAATTTATACAGCTCCCAGGGATTCAGGACGCCAGGAACGGACGATTCGGGATTGTGATCCAGGCCGGGAGGCCAGGGGCCGAGAGCTTCATTATACCGGGTCAGAAGACGCCTGAGCCTGCGAACACGAATGTAAAAAGGCGGCAGGCGTTCATCCTTCGGAAGCCGGGCATACCCGTACATGCGCACATCAAAATGAGGCAAAAACATCGTCTTGATCAGGGTATACATGCTTGAGAGCAATTTTCGCCCATACGGTGTCTTGTGAAAATTCGGTTGGGTATAAATCTGATGGGTGTATGCCTTGAGCTCAACACTGAGGTTTTTATCAAACACATGTTCCTGATATAAAATCCACTGCTCAAGAATCGTCTGAATATCCTCGATATCGTCTTTGGTAGATACCGGAGCCAGCGCTTCAAACTTGATGAGCCGGAGACCCTGAAACAACTCCTCAAGGATCCAGAAGATGATCATGGCCTGGTGCAGGGGATTGTCGGGAGCAAGCTGGGTAAAGGCATCCTGAAACTGTAAAATTGGCTGAAAATACGGACAGAGATCGGGCATATCTTCCAGGCGATCCCAACCGGCCTCGGGAAAAAGCCGTTCAAGAAGGGCAAGTCCTTCCGCAACATCTTCCGGAACGCTTTCTTCCTCCTCTTCATCCTGTTCAGCGTCCTCCATCTGTTCCTGCGGAGCGGAGCCATCATCAATTTTGAACTGGACAGTATCGGGAACATCGTTCGGTAATAAAACGTCTTCCGGCACGACGTCCAGCCAGGAAAGAATTCTTGAGCCCCGTGTATAAAAAAGCTGGTACATGGTAAGCATTGCCGGAGAAGTCATCCGCAACAGGAGGGGATATAGTCCGGAGCATACTGTTTCCAGAATGTAACACCATTCTTCAATGGCATTTGTCGTAACGATCTTGAGCACTTCCGGATCGGCCGGGACGATTTTTTTGGTGATATATAAATAGATGGAACGATACACCTTGGCAATTCCACCGCTTCCCAGATAAAACACCTTGATTAGCGGGACAAATAACAGCCTCGTGAACGGGATCATTGCGGATACGGTCACCTCCCGGGGTGATTGCTGAAGCCGGAGCAATTCACCGCTGATTTTCCGAAGATCTATGCTGTCAACAACCGAAAGAACCCGCGCCGCGACAGGTGCCGGGCCTTTCATTTCCCGTATAAAGGAAGTCTGATCCTGAAACGGCAGCATCTTTTTGGTCGCGGCCACACATTGCTGAATATGCCCCATGTAATCGTTGAGGGTATACAGAACAAACTCAGGGCTCACAAGATCGTTTTTATCAAACTTGAACAACCCGGCAGACTGCTTTATTCGGTACCGGCGATCCATCATGAGCTGGTTCATTTCCTGAAGAACCTTTTCCGGTATTTCAGGAAGACTCGAAAGATGCGTTGACTGTTGCTCTGACATACACGTTCCTTAAATTCGAAGCAGGATTTTTTTTCCTATACCGGGATACCCCTTGAGTACTATTTTTTCACCATCTCCGGTAAGCAATACGCCGCTGTACGTTCCATACACTGTATGATAATCGGTTCTCAGGATCAAAGCACTCAGTTTTCGGGGGGAGTCCGAAATCGGTTTAAAAACCAGATCAACCATGCTTTCGGTATCCTGAATGATCCACTCTCCGCTCACGCCAAAAGGGCGCGTAATTTTAACCGGGGGCAGCGGCCATGCCCGTCCGTCTACAAACAGAACATTGTCATTATACTGATAATCTTCCCGCGTAACCGAATTCCCCAGCTGAAACGAAACAATTTTCCCGTTGAGCCTGCCCAGTCCTATCATGGTGCTCATTTTGGTTCTCAATGAGTAATAAGCCTTCCGTACGTCAAAAAACCCCACCCCGCTGGAACGGGATATATGGTGGTCATCAAATCCGGTGCCAAGCCAGCCATGTAATACCGATGTAGCCTGATACGAAGCCTGACACCGCCGGCGAACCCGATACGGAAGAAGGGAAGACAATTCTGCAGCTCCCTCTGCAGACAGATCCATTTCAAAACGGCCTTCGCACGGCGGGCGTGATACTGACCCTATAAAATCAAAATCGGCATGAATGAGCTTCCGCTGAAGTCTTGTGTGAATCCGGGTATACCGTTTCAGGGACCGGCACGCCGTTACGTTATTATTGAGACTCAGGGGGAAATTGATAATCCCGGGGGGAATCAGTCTCCGGTATGCTATACGGTGATGTGTTTTTCTATTCCACAGCGTTGTTTCCATGAATGAAAAATACCCTGCGTGAAAAAATTCTATTTCCCCGATGTTTCGCGCATCACAAAATACAAATCTCATTATCCCCATGATGCGGGTATTGGTCACAAATTCCGGAACGGGAAGGTTTCCGAAAGGACGCTTCATGCCGCGGATATCAAACTTTTCAAACGGTCCGGAAAACGAACCAAATTCCGGAATTCCGGAAACAACGGGCCGTTCAGGGGCTGGAGTTATCTCTCTTGTATACAAAAAACACCTCGCCATAAAAATTATAGCATTGATTACGCTTGCGGAACAGCACCAAGTCGGCGTATGATTTTTTCATGAGCATTTCATTGTATTCACTCGGAGCCGCGGAAGAAGTTACCGGCTCAAAACACGTACTTGAGGTTGACGGGCGGGCTGTATTGATTGATTGCGGCGCTTTTCAGGGCCGACGCGCCGAAGCAGACCAAAAAAACCGGGATTTCAACGTTCCGATAGACAAACTGGAAGCCGTTGTCCTTACGCACGGGCACTATGATCACAGCGGTTTGTTGCCACTGCTCGGAATCAATGGATACAACGGCAATATTTACGCAACACCGGCGACAAGGGACATTGCCAACCTTATTCTCATGGATTCCGCTAAAATACAGGCACGGGATGCGCAATACCTCGCAAAACAGGCCGCACGCAAAGGCGAATCTTTCACCTGGAAACCTCTTTTTGATGAGAAACAGGCAATAGCTGCAACCAACCAGTTTGTTACCGTTTCATATAACCGCCCGGTCTGGGTTGCAGAGGGCATCAAGCTCGAGTTTTTTGATGCGGGCCACATCCTTGGATCTGCCATGGCCCTTTTTACGGTAACCGATGCGGAAAAAAACACCGTACGAATTGCCTATACCGGCGACCTCGGACGAAAAGGGAAAGCAATAATCCGTGATCCGGCGATTCTTCCCCAGGTTGACTACATCATTCTCGAAAGTACCTACGGAGACCGCCTCCATGAAACAACAAACGACGCACTGGAAAAACTGGCTGAAGTTGTTCTCAAGGCAGTCAGAACAAACGGAAAAATCATCATTCCGGCCTTTGCGGTAGAGCGCACACAAGAAATACTGTATTACCTGCATCGGCTGGTTGATCAGAAAACCATTCCGCAAATACCCATTTATGTAGACTCTCCCATGGCCGTTAGTGCAACAAGCATTTTCCGGGTTCATCCGGAATGTTATGACGAGGAAACACATGAGGCGTTTTTAAAGCATCATAAAAACCCCTTCGGGTTTGACCAGCTCCGTTTTATTACCAGCGTAGAGGAATCCAAGGCTCTCAACGACATGGAAGGGCCCATGGTTATCATCAGCGCGGACGGCATGTGCGAAGCCGGCCGCATTCTTCATCACCTGTCCAATAATGTGGGGGATCCCCGTAATCAGCTGTTGCTTGTTGGCTTCATGGCAGAACATACCCTCGGACGCCGCCTGCAGGAGAGGGAACTTGAAGTCAAGATAATGGGTGAATGGCATACCGTCCGGGCAGAAACCACGCAGATCAATGCATTCAGCGCCCATGCGGACTATGAAGAGATGACGGCCTGGCTCAAGGAATGTGACACGACCGAACTCAAACGGATTTATCTGGTACACGGCGAACATGAGGTTCAAATAGTGTTCAAGGATCATCTCGAAAACGAAGGTTTCCCGAACGTGCATATCGTTAAATATGGTGAAGCATACGAATTATGAGAGTAGTTACCGGCTTTCATGCCATAGAAGAAGCTCTTCGCGCAGCTGAGGAGACCGGTTCAACCGACGGGTTTCGTATTCTCCATACAAAACCAGGCCCCCGGGTAAAAAAGATCCTCCAGGGCGCAGCAGCACTTTCCATTCCTGCGGAATCCGCCACGTTACAGGATCTCGATCGGGCGGTGTCAAAACTTCCGGAGACCGCGCGGGATCACCGCGGAATCGTGCTCATCATGGAGCTCGCGGAAGAAAAGGCGCCCCTTTCCTTTGCTGAAGCGCTCGCCGAACTGGCTATCCTTGAACGAGGCCTTGTCCTTATACTCGATTCAATTACCGACCCCCACAATGTGGGTGCCATAATACGGAGCGCGGACCAGTTCGGTGTTGATCTGGTTGTTCTGCCGGATCACCGCGGCGCCTCCGATCCAGAAATCATCGCCCGTGCGAGCGCCGGCGCCGCGTCCTGGGTTCCCGTTGTCCGCGTCCCCAACCTGGTCCGCGCAGCCGAACAGCTCAAGGATGCCGGCTTCTGGGTTTTCGGTGCCGACGCCGGCGGAAAAACGGCGAAAGAACTGGAAATTCCCGAAAAAACCGTGCTCATCATGGGCAGCGAAGGAACCGGTATCTCGCGACTACTCCGGGAAACCTGCGACACCATCGTGTCCATCCCGACCCGCGGCAAGCTGGACAGTCTCAATGTTTCGGTTGCTGCCGGCATCCTTTTGTACGAAATACGACGATAACGCAAATCCGGTGCAACCTTTTCCGCTAAAAACCGTCTATGGGGAAAAGGAAGTACCTCAATGCACAAACTACCCAAACCCTATCAACTCGGCGAGGAAATCGCCAACGCAATAACACACGGTCTCGGAGTCTTTCTGGGAATCGCCGGACTCGTTCTCCTGATCACCCGCGCCATCCTCTTCGCGCCGGAAGACCAGACCCTCTATTACGTTACCGCGTTTACCATTTTCGGAATATCAATCATTTTCCTCTATCTTATGAGCACCCTCTACCACTCGCTGTTATTGACACGAGCATACCCGGTGTTCGAACGTCTCGATCACTCGGCCATTTACGTGCTCATTGCCGGAACCTACACTGCCTACTGCCTTACCGCGCTCCGTGGAACCGTTGGCTGGCCCATGTTCGGCCTCATCTGGGGTCTCGCGGTCATCGGTATTGTTTTTTACGCCATTTTCGGCAACCGTCTCCGGGTCGTATCTCTCATTACCTATCTGGCCATGGGCTGGATTATCGTATTTTTCGGCCGAACCGTAAAAACGGAAGTCCCGCCCTCGAGCTGGTTTTTCCTGCTTGCCGGCGGCGTAGCCTACACCGGAGGCGCCGTTGTGTACGCACTGAAGAAAGTCCGCTGGACACATCCGCTCTGGCATCTTTTTGTACTTGCCGGAACCCTCTTCCACTTTTTATCCATCTGGAACCTCGTCTAAGAGTTTCAACAATTTTGGTAGCAGTCCGTCTTATTGCCATTAACCGCCCGTTATGGCTATACTCCCCGCATGGAAACAATGAACAGAACGGTTACCTGCGGGGCGCTCCGTGCTGCTGACGCCGGTACAACAGTAATTCTTAACGGCTGGGTACACCGCAAGCGCGATCACGGCGGTATCTCCTTTATCAATCTTCGCGACCGTTACGGCCTCACCCAGGTTGTCGTCGATTCCGACGCTCCGGCGGATCTCGCAGAACTTGCCGCGGATCTCCGCATGGAATTCTGTATTGCCGTGGAAGGGACTGTCCGCCTTCGTCCGGATACCATGAAAAATCCCGACATGCCCACCGGCGAGGTGGAAGTTGTCGCGAAAACCGTAAAAATTCTTTCCCGTTCTGAAGTTCCGCCCTTTGTTATTGACGAAAAAACCAACGCGAGCGAAGAGCTCCGTCTCAAGTATCGCTATCTCGACCTCCGCTCCGACACCATGCAGCGCCATCTCGCGCTTCGCTCACGGGTCGCGTACGCCGTACGGGAATTCCTGGTCAAGCGCGACTTCCTCGAGATAGAAACCCCGACTTTTATCAAATCTACCCCGGAAGGCGCCCGCGACTATCTGGTGCCGTCCCGCCTGTATCCGGGCAAGTTCTACGCACTCCCCCAGTCGCCCCAGCTGTACAAGCAAATCCTGATGGTCTCGGGTTTTGACCGCTACTTCCAGATCGCCCGCTGTTACCGCGACGAAGACGCCCGCGGCGACCGCCAGCCCGAATTTACCCAGATTGACCTTGAAATGAGCTTTGTCTCCCGAGACGACGTGCTTTCCCTCATCGAGGGCATGATGGGTCATGTATTCCGGGAAACCATGAAGATTGAACTGCCCGCTACTTTCACCCGGCTCTCCTGGGAAGACGCCATGAACCGGTACGGCACCGACAAGCCGGACCTCCGCTTTGATCTCGAAATGCAGGACGGATCCGCTCTTGCCGATAAAGGCACCTTCCAGGCGTTCAAGGACGCCCTGGCCGCCGGCGGCGCCGTAAAAGCGCTCGTTGTTCCCGGAGCCGCGGCGACTACAAGCCGCAAAAACATTGACGAACTCGAAGGAGCCGCGAAAATATTCAAGGCACGGGGCCTCGGCTGGATGAAAGTCGCCGAAGGGGAAGGCGGGAAACCGGCGCTCGAAGGCGGTATTTCCAAATTCTTCGAGGGCAAGGCCGACGAAGTGTGCAGTGAACTCGGCGCAAAACCCGGCGACCTCCTCCTCTTCGTGGCCGACGCGAAACATCGCGTGGCCTGTACCGCACTCGGCGCCGTTCGCAGCAAGCTCGGGAAAGATCTGAACCTCATAAAAGAAGGCACCTTCGCTTTCGCGTGGATTATCGACTTTCCCCTCTTTGAGTGGAACGAGGAAGAAGAGAAATGGGACGCAGCGCATCACATGTTCTCCTGGCCTCAGGAGCAGTATCACGAAACCCTTGAATCCGATCCCGGCAGCGTAAAGGGAGACCTCTACGACCTGGTTCTCAACGGCTACGAGCTCGCGTCGGGATCCATCCGTATTCACGACCCGGAACTGCAGAAGCGCATCTTCCGCATCGTGGGATTCAGCGAGGAAGAAGCCGCAGAAAAGTTCGGCTTCCTCACCGAGGCGTTCAAATACGGCGCACCGCCCCATGGCGGAATAGCCCCCGGACTGGATCGCCTCGTCATGCTCATGGCCGGAGAAACGTCCATCAAGGAAGTAATTGCATTCCCCAAGAACAGTTTTGCCCAGAGCCTCATGGACGACTGTCCTTCAGAAGTAGATCCGGTTCAACTTGAAGAGCTGCATATCTCGTTTGTAAAATAGCCGGAAATTTCTGATACTATACGTATGGAAACTGCTCCGGCAAAACGTATAACCGTCGGTTTTCTCATTGATTCAGCCGACGGTTATATGAACAAACGAATTCTCAATGACTGCATGGATCTTGCAGAAGACTACCACGTTCATCCGGTTTTCTTCCTGGGCGGTATCCTGGAACCCGCTCGTGAGCCCGCCGGAGCAGATTTTATGTATGGTCTCCCCCGAAAAGACAGCCTTGACGCGCTTGTTGTGTTTCCAAACGCAATCGCTCCATGGAATCCAATACAGGAAATCATGCCAATTCTTGAAGCGATACCGGGACTTCCGGTGTATTCAGCCAACGGGCAAATTCCGGGTATTTTCTCGGTAACCATTGATGAAGAGCCGGCCATCTCGCTACTGATAGATCATCTGGTAGCAGATCATGGATATACCAAATTCGCCATGATTAGCGGACCGGACGCACCGGACAGCATTTCCCGCAAACGCCGTCAACTTTATGAGGAAAACCTTTCCCGCCATGGCATTACAATACCGGAAGAAAAACTATTTCTCGGCAGCTTTGCCGAACATGACGGACAGCGCGCTGTTGAGGCTCTGTTCCAGCAAGACGGAACCATACCCGAGGCAATTCTATCCCTGAACGACCAGATGGCGGCCGGAGCCATTGAAGCGCTTCTTAACCGGGGAATTTCAGTACCTGCCGATATCGCGGTAACCGGATTTGATGATGTAGAGGAAAACACCCTGCTTCCCTGTACACTTACAACAATACATGTTCCTGTTTGGGAAATGCTCACCGTTCTTATGGAACAGATTACAAAAGATTTTCGCAACAAAGGCAAGACAACCAAAAAACAGCAGCGGGAAGGCGTTACCCTCCCTGCAACCTTTGTTCGCAGGGAGTCTTGCGGAATATACTCCGGTGATGAAATCCATTCCGATGATTGTATTGAAAACATACGATCAAACCCGGCAACCGCTTCGGCTTCCCAGCAGGGAAGGGACGCGTCCCTTCGCCATGAGCTTGAAACGGTTCTGGAAGAAACACTCGCAACCGGAGAAACAGAATCGTTCAGTGTTTTTTTGCGCAAAGCAGTAAAAAGAATAATCAGAACCGGGGATGTTTCAGCCGCGTTCATTGACGTTTTTACCGCGCAATGGACTATTTCTTTACTCAAGCATGGAGACATGGAAACACAAATACTCATCAACGCTCTTTTTGTTGATGCAATTCGTTTGCTTGTCCGAGGAAAAATGCAAACCTGCGCCCGAATACACGCAAATGATCGTGGCGCCCTGGAATTTTCACGTAACTCAACAACCATACTTTCGCGAAAGCCAACCATGAAAGAAGCGCTTGAGGAAATAGGTAAAAATTTGTCCTCCCTTGGAATAGGACGCTGCCTTCTGGTGTTTACAGACCCCGAACACCCCGAAACCGGTATCATCCGCCTCTCGTACAAGAAACGTTTCTTTAGTGAAATTCCGTCGGGAAATTTCACCCGCTTCCCCCTTTCGCGCATTATCGACACCGGACTCGACTCGGTCATAGCGCCTCTTGCAGTTCTTCCCGTGGCAATCAATACCGATGTGTTCGGATATCTGGTGCTGTCAATTACGGAAAACAGCTTTGAGGAATTGTCTCTCGTCAAGGAACTGGTATCCCGTCTTGTGGCAGGGGCGGCGGCAAACGAGTCCCTTTCTTCCCAAATCAATTATCTTGAGCGGAAGAATACCGTTCTTTCCCGACTTTCCACCATAGACGAATTTACCGGTCTTCATAATCGCCGGGTCCTTCATGAAACAGGAAAAGACTTCTACAAACGGGCGCTCAAGGATGAACATACGTGCTGTTGCATTTTCTTTGATATGGACGGGCTGAAGAAAATAAACGATGAATGGGGCCATCCTGAAGGGGATACCGCCATTAAAACGCTGGCAACCATTCTCAAGAAAAGCTTTCGCAGAAGGGATTTGCTTGTTCGCTATGGCGGAGACGAGTTCATCGTTCTCATGTTTGATATAAAAGAAACAACCGTTCATTCCGCTCTTGGACGTGTCAGTCGTCAGCTTGAGCAGTATAATGCAACAAGCGGTAAACCCTGGCAGCTTCAGGCAAGCTGGGGAGTTACCGTTGTATCACCAGAACGGGCGGATCTTTCATTTGAAGATCTTATTGAAGAAACCGATGACCGCCTGTATGAAGAAAAACAACGGAGAAGGGAAGCAGGCCTCAGATGAAAAATGCACTATTCTTTTACAGCCGGTTGATCGTGACGGGGCTGCTTGTTCTTGTGTGTTCCAATTGTTCAAAACCCGTCCCGCCGCGTACCGATATGGCGCTGGGAACCGTTTGCACCATAAACCTTTTTGAACAGGGTTCGGAGAAACGGTATGACGCTCTTTTTTCTCGCCTTGATGAAATCGAAGCATTCATGAGCGCCAACCGGGAAAACAGTACCATTGGCCGAATTAATTCCGCAGCCGGAATTCGCCCTGTTTCGGCAGACCGGGAAACACTGGAAGTACTCGACGTTGCGCTCCGTTTTGCAGAACAAAGCGCCGGTCGCTTCGATCCAACAATAGGACCGCTGGTAAAACTCTGGGATATCGGAGGAACAAATCCTGCTGTTCCGGAGCCTGGAGACATACACACCGCCCGCACCCTCATAGATTGGCGCAAAGTTGTCATCAACCGGCAGGCTGAAACCGTCTATTTACCGGAAAAAGGAATGCGCCTTGACCTTGGCGCTATTGCAAAGGGTTACGCTGCCGATGAACTGGCTAAAATGATACGCGGGTGGGGCATCAAGCGGGGAATGATAGATCTTGGCGGGAATATTTTCGCACTGGGCAACAAGAAAGCCGAATCTCCCTGGCATATCGGAATAAGAGACCCTGAAGAATCCGGAGGGGCTTCCGTTCTCAGCCTTTATATATCCGATGCATCAATGGTTACATCAGGTATCAATGAACGATTTTTCATTGATAACGGAAAACGATATCACCACATTCTTGACCCTGAAACCGGCTACCCGGCGGATACGGATATGCTTTCGGTCAGCATACTCTCACCCAGCTCAATGGAAGCAGATGCACTTTCCACAACACTTTTTCTGCTCGGAATACCAAGGGGTCTGGAATACATTGAAACTGTCCCGGATGTAGAAGCTGTTTTTATCGACAAGAGTCACAAGGTGTACCCGTCTTCGGGCCTTTCAGCAAAATTGCAGATTCGAAACCCCCGCTACTCTTTGGCCGGTAATTAAACAATTACGACTGAATTATCACAATTCCCGTATGTTGACTGGGTATACCGGTCGGCAGCCCAATCGTTCTCCCAGCGCTCATCATCCATGAGGTACCGGAATTCATACGCCTGCCCCTGCTGCAGGGTTACCGTTATGGAAAAAAGTCCGTCCTTGTTGCGGCTCAGTACATGGGAGGCGGTGTCCCAGTTATTGAAATCACCTACCAGGGCAACCTTTTTTACCCCGCTGGATGCTTCAGCCGGCAGTTCAAAGGTCACCTTGCACGTTTTTCCATTCTTTGGATATGATTTATACAGCGCCATGCCCCGATCTCCTTCTGGCCATTCTTTTCTGTTTCCTGTATAGTTAAGCGTAATACCATACCAGTAACAATGCAAGGGAGCGGCCCATGAATACTCAACGCCATCTTTTTACGTCGGAATCTGTCGGAGAAGGACACCCCGACAAACTCTGTGATCAAATATCCGATGCCATCCTCGACGCATGCCTCCGGGAAGATCCCGCAAGCCATGTTGCCTGTGAAACATTCGCCTCCACCGCCCTGGTACTTGTCGGCGGAGAAATCACGACAAACACCTATGTCGATGTACAGGACGTTGCGCGCACCATTGCCCGCGAAATCGGATACACCGACGCAGACTACGGTCTCGACTGCGATTCCATGGCTGTTCTCGACATGATTCACAACCAGTCCCCTGATATCAATCAGGGTGTTGCCGGAACCGGTCTCGACGAATTTAAAGGGAAACAGGGTGCCGGAGACCAGGGAATGATGTTCGGTTTTGCCTGTACCGAAACACCTGAACTCATGCCCGCACCCATCATGTATGCGCACGCACTTCTCCACCGGGCAACAGACCTGCGCAAGTCAAAGAAACTCCCCTGGCTCCGCCCCGACGCAAAAAGCCAGGTTACCGTGGAATACGATGGCCATAAACCGGTTCGAATCGATACCGTGGTCATTTCCCATCAGCATGACCCCGACGTTTCGCATGCGACAATCAAGGAAAGCATCATTGCAGAGGTTATAAAGCCGGAACTTGAAAAAACCGGACTCATCGATGCAGACACGAAATATTTCATCAACCCCACCGGCCGTTTCGTGGTTGGCGGACCGTTTGGCGACACCGGACTGACCGGTCGCAAAATAATCGTGGATACCTACGGCGGCATGGGACGCCATGGTGGCGGCGCCTTTTCCGGCAAAGACCCCTCAAAAGTTGACCGCTCCGCAGCATACATGGCCCGTTACGTCGCAAAGAATATCGTGGCCGCCGGACTTGCCGAACGCTGTGAAATCCAGCTGGCGTATGCTATCGGCGTTCCATTCCCCGTATCGGTCATGGTAGATACTTTCGGAACCGGTATGACAGACGAAGCTGCCATTACCCGCGCGGTCAGCGAAGTATTTGATCTTTCCCCCGCAGGCATCATTTCCACGCTTGATCTCTGCCGGCCCATTTACCAGCCAACCGCAGCCTACGGACACTTCGGACGGGATATTTTCCCCTGGGAAAAGACCGACAAGGCCGAAGCGCTCAAGAAAGCAATCCGTTAACCAGTCATGCCGGACAGGCGCGCGCCGAGAAACAGAACGCTCACGCTTACGGCCGCGGAGCGGGCCCGCTTTGCGGCCCGCCTGCTCCGGCTTGATTCCGGCCGGCAGACAACCCTCTCTGAAATTGAAAATCGTATCATTTGCGGCGATATCCGGGAGACAGCGACGAACCTCCCGCACGGGTTTGTCGACCTCCTCATAGCCGATCCTCCTTACAATCTGACCAAGAACTATCACGGAAGAACCTTTCGCGAAACAGACCGGGATGCCTATGAGCAATGGACCGAGTCCTGGCTTGTTCCGCTTCTTCCGCTGCTCAAACCGGCCGCCTCGGTGTACGTTTGTTGCGACTGGAAATCGTCTGCTGTGATAGAATCCGTCCTTTCACGCCATCTGACAATCCGCAACCGTATCTCCTGGCAGCGTGAAAAGGGACGGGGCGCCGCGAAGAACTGGAAAAACTGCGTGGAAGATATCTGGTTTGCAACCAACAATGACACCTGGCACTTTGATGCGGACGCCGTCCGGCTCAGGCGCAAAGTCCTTGCTCCGTACCGGGAGGAGGGCGCTCCCAAAGACTGGAAGGAATCCGGACTCGGTAAATACAGAGATACCGCGGCATCAAATTTCTGGGATGATCTCACCATCCCGTTCTGGTCGATGCCGGAAAATACTGACCATCCCACCCAAAAACCGGAAAAACTTGCTGCACGGCTCATACTGGCCAGCTGCCCGCCGGACGGACTTGTATTCGATCCATTTCTCGGATCAGGAACCTCTGCGGTAACAGCGAAAAAGCTGGGCCGCCGTTTCTGCGGAGTTGAAATCAATGAAGAATACTGCGCCTGGGCAGAGAAACGTCTGGAAGATGCGAATACGAATAAGAGGATTCAGGGCTACCGGGACGGAATTTTTCTTGAAAGAAACAATCCGGGCATCAAGTAACTACTGCTACTAAAATTGTTGGTGCGATCCACCCAAACAGACACAGCAGACACAGCCCGCACATTAAATTATATTTTTATCTATA
Source organism: uncultured Treponema sp. (assembly GCA_964527175.1). Classification (GTDB taxonomy): domain Bacteria; phylum Spirochaetota; class Spirochaetia; order Treponematales; family Treponemataceae; genus Teretinema. Next base: position 2,786 of record CAZGQQ010000034.1, on the reverse strand, counting down.
AATATATATTTTTATTATTGACATTTCGATAAATATTTATCATATTACTCGTGACCTTGCTGGGAAATATTTCACAACCAGTGGGGGAAGGAGTACATCATGACAGTGAAAACCGTTGAAGACCTGAATACCCTGGTGGACCGCGTTCGCGCCGCGCAGAAAACATATGCGGAATTCTCCCAGGAGCAGGTAGACATCATCTTCCGCCACGCGGCGCAGGCGGCAAACGAACAGCGTATCGCGCTCGCGAAACTGGCCGTGCAGGAAACCGGAATGGGCGTGTTCGAGGACAAGGTTATCAAGAACCACTTCGCGTCCGAGTTTATCTACAACAAGTACATCGACGAGAAAACCTGCGGGGTTATCGAGGAAGACGATGACGCGGGTATCATCAAGATCGCCGAGCCCATCGGGGTGCTCGCCGGAATCATCCCGACGACGAATCCCACTTCTACCGCGATTTTCAAGAGCCTGATCGCGCTCAAGACCCGGAACGCCATCATCTTTTCACCCCATCCCCGGGCAAAGAAGTGTACGGTGGAAACCGCCCGCATCATCCTTGAAGCGGCGGTCGCGGCCGGCGCCCCGGCGGATATTATCGGCTGGATAGACGAGCCGACGGTCGAGCTTTCCTCGGCGCTCATGCAGCATCCCGGCGTCAATCTCATTCTGGCAACCGGCGGCCCCGGCATGGTCAAGGCGGCCTATTCTTCGGGCAAGCCGGCGATCGGCGTCGGCGCGGGAAACACCCCGGCCGTAATCGACGAAACCAGCCACCTCAAGATGGCGGTCAACTCGATCCTGTTGAGCAAGTCGTTCGACAACGGCATGATCTGCGCGAGCGAGCAGTCGGTCATCATCGTCAAGGACGTGTACGAAGCGGCGAAGAAGGAATTCACCCTCCGCGGCGCATACATCCTGAACGAAGTTGAACGGAAAAAAGTTGCCGCCACAATCATGAAAAACGGCAAGCTGAATGCGGCAATCGTCGGGCAGAAAGCCGCGGATATCGCCGCGATGGCCGGCCTTACGGTGCCTGCTGAAACGAAAATCCTCATCGGAGAAATTGCGGAAGTGAGCGCGGCCGAACCCTTCGCCCATGAAAAGCTTTCTCCGGTACTCGCGATGTTCAAGGCTCGCGATTTTGACGATGCCTGCCGCATCGCCCGGGAAGAAATCGAGCTGGAAGGCATGGGGCACACCGCCGTCCTCTACACCGCGGACACCAACCATGACCGTATCGGCGCGTTCGGCGACATGATGCACACCGGCCGCGTCCTCGTGAACATGCCGGCCAGCCAGGGCGCCATCGGCGACATCTACAACTTCCGCCTCGAACCCTCGCTCACCCTCGGCTGCGGAAGCTGGGGCGGCAACGCCATCAGCGAAAACGTCGGGGTCAAGCATCTGGTCAACGTAAAAACCGTCGCACGGAGGAGAGAAAACATGTTGTGGTTCCAGGTTCCCTCACGGATTTACTTCAAGCAGAACGCCATCACCGAAGGACTCAAGGACCTCGCCGGCAAGAAGCGCGCGTTCATCGTCACCGACACCTTCCTCTACGACAACGGCTATGTGACCAAGGTGACGAAAACGCTCGACAAGCTCGGCATCCAGAGCGAAGTCTTCGCGGACGTAAAGCCCGATCCCGACCTCGAGACGATCTACAAGGGACTCGACATTCTCAACGTGTTCAAGCCCGACGTCATCATCGCGCTCGGCGGCGGAAGCCCCATGGACGCGGCCAAGATCATGTGGCTCATGTACGAGCAGCCCCTGGCCAAGTTCAGCGACCTTGCCATGCGCTTCATGGACATCCGCAAGCGCATCTACAAGTTCCCCCAGCTCGGCAAGAAAGCCTTCTTCGTCGCCATTCCCACCACGAGCGGTACCGGCTCGGAAGTGACTCCCTTCGCCGTCGTAACCGACGAGAAAACCGGCGCCAAGTATCCGATAGCGGACTATGAACTGACGCCGGACATGGCCATCATCGATCCCGACATGGTCATGCACATGCCCAAAACGCTCACTGCATTTTCCGGAATCGACGCGCTCGTTCACGCGATTGAGGCGTATGTGTCGGTCATGGCGACGGATTACACGAACGGACTCTGCCTCGAGGCCATCAGGATCATCTTCAAGTACCTGCCGCAGGCTTATGCGGAGGGTGCCGCAAACCCGAAGGCCCGCGAAAAGATGGCCTATGCCTCAACCATGGCGGGAATGGCCTTTGCCAACGCATTCCTCGGAATCTGCCACTCGATGGCGCACAAGCTCGGTTCTGCCTTCCATGTGCCGCACGGACTCGCGAATGCCCTGCTCATCTCGGACGTAATCCGCTTCAACGCGGTGGAAGCGCCCACCAAGCAGGCCGCCTTCCCGCAGTACAAATACCCGCTCGCCATCGAGCGGTATGCCCGGATCGCGGACTACCTGGGGCTCGGCGGAAAGACGCCCGCCCAGAAGGTGGAAAAGCTGATAGAGGCGGTTGAAGACCTGAAAAAGAAAATCGACATCCCGGCGAACCTCAAGGACGCGGGCGTCGACGAAAAGGCGTTCATGGATACTCTGGACGAGCTTTCAGAAATGGCGTTCGACGATCAGTGTACGGGAGGAAACCCCCGCTACCCGCTCGTAAAGGAAATTGCCGAGCTCTACAAGAAAGCGTACTACGGCGCATAACCGGCAGCCAGAGCCGGTTCGCATCCCCAATGCCCGGCAGCTGCCGATTTTCCGGCCGGCGTCACTATAGCGTGGCGCCGGTCTTTTTTTTACTGCAAATACCG
>CAZGQQ010000033.1:0-18083 GCA_964527175.1 uncultured Treponema sp. | reverse complement strand
CTATCCATAGTATGGGCCTATGATGGACAAAAGCTTATATTGTGTCAAGGTGGTAATCCACGGGTAAACCGAGGGCAACGGCCGCGTCTGCCATATGATCCGGTAGTGGTATGGTAAAAGCGCGCGGTTTCCCCGATCCGGAAGGAATAACGAGTTCAGTGGCCGCAAGCTGAAGCTTGCGTATACCATAATTCTTGCGGATTATCCGGTTCTGCGGAAAAAGTCCATACTTGTCATCGGCCAGTACCGGACACCCGATTGAAGCAAGATGAATGCGAATCTGGTGTGTTCGGCCGGTACCGAGTTCAGCCTGAATCAGCGAGAAATCATTCGCTGCAGCAACCAGCCGGTACCGGGTTTCTGCACTCTTGCGGTCAGATCCCCTTCCCACCGGAATGGTGATGAGACCTTTTGGAGGCCGGGGTGTTTGATAACAGAGTGCGGTATACTTTTTGGTGACGTCTCTGGAACCAATAAGCCGGGTGAAGTGCGCAGCTGCCGCGGCACTTCGCGCCACAAGCAGAACCCCGGCCGTATCGCGGTCCAGACGGTGTACCGGAAAAACCGGCGAACCTGTTTGCCGGGTCAGTATGTCAAGGATGCTTACCGTTATGCCCGCACCGCCCTGTACGGGAATTCCACAGGGTTTGTTGACCACGAGAATATCGGTATCCTCATAGAGAACCGGAATATCTTTCATGACAGGGAGTGTACAATGAAAAAAGAAAAAAATCTTCCCGTTCGTCTTTTGCTGGTACTGCTTTTATTGATAATTCCAGTTTTCACCGTGCACTCAGAAATTCTTGTCTCGGAGGAATGGGGCTATGCGCTCGATCTTCCCGAAGGGTTCATTCTTGAACAGAAAGAAGGATCTACCCGATACCGGTTCTCGCACGAGCTGTTCCCGGTTACCCTGCAAATTGCCCTGTATGGGCGGAGTGATTTCTCCGCGGCCAAAGCAACCCTGCAGCACGTAACGAACCAATATTCCTCAACCGGACAGCTTGTCGAATTTCCCTGGAGATTACGGGAAGCGGCAATAGCGCGACTCGTTTTTGCCGGAGGTGCCGGATGGGCCGTATGTGTTGAGCTTGCCGGCGAACGCGGGTACCTCGTACTCGCCATTCATACTGATGAAAAACAGGCTGTAGCGATGGAGGCGGTCATGATCTCCACGCTCGACAGTATTGCCACCGATACGGGATCATGGCACGAACCGGGACCCATGACCGCGTTTGCCTGGGCTCCGGAAAAACCGGTCGCCGGCAGTGTCTCCTGCGGCGGGCGCACCATGCTGGTTCCATTCGATACAGTAGACGCCCCGGCGAATCAGGCAGTTGTGGACCGCGAGTTTTCCCTGCTTTCAGCATATCTCGAAACACCCTATGTATATCCCGCATGGGAGCGGTACTACCGCATGATATACCGCGACGGGTGGAAACGACTCGAAAAAGCGGCATTTCTCATGGAATCTTGCCTGGATGAATCACCGGAAAAAAAACTGGCTGAACTGCTCGCCTGGACACAGACCTTCAGCTATGAGCGGAATCACGAGGGTGCGGATTTTATCAATTTACCGGAAGCATTTCTTTCAAGAACGGGGGATTGCGACAGCAGGGCCCTGCTGCTGATCGTATTGCTCAAACAGATGGGCATTGATGCCATCCTGCTCATCTCGCCCGAATTCAGCCACGCCCTGGCGGCGGTTGACTGCCCGGGCGAAGGAGCCAGATTCTCTCATGAGGGAAAAGAATACCTCATCGCCGAAACAACCGCCAATGTCTCGCCCGGTATGATCGATCGGGACATGGCAGATCCGGACAAATGGTTCGCGATACGGTTTCCGGTACCGGCCATTCAATAGCGTTACTGTTTCGAAACGAGCAAATTATACGCGTCCAGCGGCGACTGCGACGCAAGAAGCCCTTCACGCAGATCGGGATTTTTAAGCCGCGTACTGAAGAAGGACAGTGTTTGCAGATAATACGCATGCTGGTTATACGCCGCAGCGATCATGAACAGCAGGCGCACCGGCACATCGTCAATTGTCTGGAAGTCAATGATATCATGGCGGCATAATCCGACCGCCATGACAAGATCCGTAACCGATGACAAACGGACATGCGGTATGGCTATACCACGACCGATTGCGGTAGACATCAGTTCTTCACGTTTGAGAATCTCCTGGGCCAGTTCACTCCGGTTCTTGATCTGGGGCGCGGTTCCCAGGGTTTCGGCAAGAGCAATCAGTGCATCATGCTTTGTCGCATGATCCATTATGACGATCCGGTCCGGTGAGAGAATGTTCTGAACCTGCACATGAGGATTCGGCTGCCGCGATCGTGCAGAACAGGTGAGCCGTTCGTTAACCCATTTTTCAATCTCGTCTTTCTTGAATCGCCAGACAGTACCAATTTTCCCGGCAGGAATCTCTCCCTTTTGAGCCCAATCATATACAGTCCGTTCGGATACACGCAAATACTTTGCAACTTCTTCGATGGTAAGGATATCGTCAGACAAAATTATGCTCTCCTGTTCCTTGTTTTACATCATTTTGCATCATACAGTATCATATGTCAAGCATTATCATCATTAGCAAGTTCGTGGAGTGCATCATAGGGATACAGGATTCCAACGGTTGTATGAACAGATCGCTCATAATCAGGACCAAAAACGACCGGTGTTTCTGCCGGCATGAATTCCGAAAGCACCTGCCGGCACGCACCGCAGGGGCTGACCGGATAATCTGAATCGGGAGTGGCGACCGCAATCGCTGCAAAGCGGCGCTTTCCCGCAGAAACGGCCGCGTATACCGCACTTCGTTCAGCGCAATTTGTCAATCCGAATGAGCGATTCTCGACATTGACACCGGTTATGACTGAACCGTCTTCCAGAAGAAGGGCGGCTCCAACCCGGAATCGTGAATAAGGCGCATAGGCACTCTCTGCTGCGGCACGGGCGAGATCGAAGAGCGAACGATATTCTATTGCTTTTTCCATACAGCTATTATACCATCGTAAGTCATGAACATCAAAGGAAATCTAAAGTACCTGCTTGCCGGATCGATCGTATTTCTTCTGGTATATCTCTTTCTCGCTGCAGTTCCGCTTGGACCCGACTTTTATTTTGAACCGTCATGGGTACGGCAGATTACCGTTGCTGATACAGCGGAGGTTGAAACTCCCCGTGATGAGGCCTTTCCGGAAAATGCCATCCCCTTTCATTTGGGCAATACATTCGGCTATTTTACTCCTGACGGAACCATTGTGCTGTCCCGAACGTCAACCGAACGGATTATCGTGTCCCGGCACGGATGGGCAACCTATCCGCATGATGCACAACAAACCACCATTTCATTTACGGATAACGCTGCTGATGTTCTGATACACGAGCCGGGGTATGTGCATCTCGACAAAGACCGGATATATCTCTTTCATCCGGGAGGAAACCGGGTAAGCAGCCTTTCCGAAAAAGCGGAAACGCTATGGACCCGTGAACACACCGCTCCAATTACCGCATTCAATTCCTCACCGGCAGGTACAGTCATAGGATATGCAGACGGAAATCTCACGGCGGTTTCACCGACCGGTGAAATACTGTTCACGTTCTGGCCCGGGGGCAGTGATCATCAGATTATCCTGGGAACAGCCATTTCCGGTGACGGAGAATTCATTGCCTGCATCAGCGGCATTGACCGCCAGCGATTCATTGTGGCACAGCGTATGAGCAACCAGTACCGTATACTGTATCATACCTATCTTGAGGGAAATCTCCGTCGTCAGCTGTATTGCAATTTCGATGATCGGGGGAAGCATGTCTTCTTTGAAACGGCAAGCGGTCTGGGTATCTTTGACAGCAATACACTGGAATCCCGTATTCTGCAGATACCGGGAACCATTGTCTCGACCGGTGAAATTCCGGGAAACAGCGTTTTCACCGTACTGTCAAAAAATGGCAACGAGTTTACCCTTTCAGCCATCGAAAAGCCCGATCATATTGTAGGCTCGGCAATCTTCCCGGGGACGGATGCATTCCTTGTCCAGCAGGGAACAACACTCTTTCTCGGCATTGACAGCCGTATTACCCGAATCGATATACGGGGGTTTGAATGAACACTACCCTGAAAGCTTCAGTCATACTTTTTGCACTTACCCTGTCCTGCGCTGTTGCCTTTGAATGGCCGTTTTTACACAGTATTCCGCATACTCTTTTTTCGCAAAAAACGGGTACGTCGATCGAATATGGACTCACCCTTGACAAAGGGGAACTGGTGCGTTCTGCCGGGAACGGAACGGTTCTCATGACGCTTGAATCGGATACAGGCACCGCAGGATTTCCCTGCACGCTCGGAAATACGGTCATTATTGCGCATGAAGAGGGATTGATAACCATATATGGAAACCTTGCATCACTCGACCGGATTGAATCGCGCAGTACCGTTGAAACGGGAACCATTATCGGAGAAACAGGGAATACTGCGTGTTCTTCTGACGGCTCCCTGGTGTTTCAGGTAGTTGACCAGGTACGACGCCTGTATCTGAATCCGCTGTTGTTGCTCCCGGCACAACCGGATACCCGCAAACCGTCAATTACCGCGGCCACCCTGACCGGAGGAAACGGGAGAATACACAACATGTCATCAGTGCGTTCACTTCGCCAGGGTAAATACCGGCTTCATGCAGAAATCTCGGACACCATGGACGGGGTACCCAACACGCTATCTCCGTTCAGGGTAACCATTCTGCTCAACGGTACCGAACACCGGAGTCTTCCTTTTGAGCTGATCAGATCGGATACCGGCATTCTCTATCTCGGTTCAACCGATTATCGCCTGGAACAGCTGTATAACACGGACAACATGCTGAACCTGGGTGAAATACCCCTTGCCCGCGGCAGAAATGACATAAGCGTTATTGCGCGCGATGTAACCGGTAATGAACGGGTAGTATCCTGGAGCATTACCGCGGAATAGCCGGCCTCATTCTCCGTACAGGTGTTCCAGCTCGTGGAGAAACTCGAGTGTCCGTTCCTTGCAGCTGCCGCATGCAGTGCCGATTTTTGTTCGCGCCTGCAAATCTGCCCAGCTCCGGTCACCGGCCTTGTATGCTTCCTCAATATCACGATCGGTAATATTCAGACAGCTGCAGATAACTTCCACATTTTCCTGGCCCGCAAGCGGCGGAAGCTTGTTCTTTTCCAGATAGTCGTCAATTGCCGCCCGGAGAGCCTTGTCGCCGAGAACGGAACAGTGAATCTTGTTGGTGGGCAGGCCACCGAGCTTGGCAACGATGTCTTCGGGCTTGAGGATGTAGGCCTCTTTGATGGACATACCCTTTATTGCTTCTGAAAGAATGGATGTTGAGGCAAGCGCGCTTGCACAGCCATACGTTTTCCAGCGGCAGTCGGTTATGATGCCGTCTTTTATACGGAGAAGAATGAGCATCTGGTCTCCGCATTTTATATTACCAACTATACCCCGTCCGTCGCAGGGCCAGTCGGCCTCATCGGTTTCGAGAACATTGCGGGGATTCATGAAGTGATCCTTGACGGTATCTGAATATAACCAGTCGTTCATTGTCTGTTACTCCTTGTGTGGTACGGTTGAAAAAGATCTGAGACGCGCAATAATGCGCGGGACCTTTTCCAGAACATAGTCAATTTCTTCTTCTGTCGTTTCATTACCCATACTGAACCGGATGGAACCGTGAGCAAGCTCGGGGCCCACGCCGGTTGCAACCAGCACGTGCGACGGTTCAAGATCACCCGAGGCGCAAGCTGATCCGGTTGACACATCAATGCCTTCAAGATCCATGCTCAGCAGGATGGCCTCTCCTTCAGCTCCCGGAAAAGATACGTTCAGTGTATTGGGAAGAACCTGCTGCGGATGTCCGTTTATCCGTATGTCCGGAACACGTGCCAAAAAACCGTCACGCAGTCGCGTTCTCAAACTCAGCATACGGGAACCGTATGAATCGAGCCGGTCAGCGGCAAGCTGTGCCGCCTCGCCGAACGCTATGATCGCCGGAGCGTTGTAGGTTCCCGCACGAAGTCCTTTTTCCTGGTGTCCACCGCGGATAAGGGGATCAAGCGGCGCACTCTTGGCAAAATAGAGGGCGCCTACCCCCTTGGGACCATAGATTTTATGACCGGAATACGTCAGGTAATCAACCCCGAGTTTTTCAACATCTACGGGCACCTTGCCCACTGCCTGAACGGCATCGGTATGAAAGAGCGCTCCGGCGTCATGGGCAAGGGATGCAAGATGTGCAATATCCTGTATGGTACCAATTTCATTATTTGCCATCATCACCGAGACAAAAAGAGGCATGAGCTCCCGCTGTCCGGTTTTTTCTCCCTCGGTCAGCAGTTCGCGATAACGTTGTTCATCGAGAATGCCGTCAGGATCTACCGGGACAAAATGGACATCCATACCCAGTTCGGCGAGATACTTAGCGGATTCAGTGACGCAGGGATGTTCAATTGCGGAAACAATGATGCGCTTTTTCCCGCCAAACCGTTCCTTTCGGGATGTCGTTGACTCAAGAGCCGGAGAAAGCATTGTACGGAATATGGTGTTGTTGGATTCGGAGCCACCGGAGGTAAACAATATCTGCTCCGCCGGGGCATTCACAAGAGCGGCAACACGGTTTCTCGCTTCATTGAGGGCAGAGGCAACACGCCGTCCGTCCTCGTGCATGCTTGAAGCATTGGCGAAGTTTTCCAGTTCCTGTATGAACCGTTTTTGAACCCGGGGATCAACCGGAGTAGTTGCATTGTAATCAAGATAAATACGCTTGTTCATGGTCGGTCTGTTCTCCCTCCTGCTCATGCAGCTTGGTCAATCACAATATACAAAAAAAACTCGGGAATGCCAATCGGAAAGATAAGAAATAAAAATTGATTATTGACGGCGGGTATGCTACACTGCCGCACCGGAGGCTGTGAGTAGCATGAGTATTGCTGATTATACCGGATATCTTCCCGTTTTACCTGATACCGTCCCGATTTTCCGTTCACTCCCTTCCCGGGCAGACGTTCAGATGAAGTTCAAATCGCTTATTCTTTCTGCCTCGGGCTGGCGCGCCATTTTTACCGAAAGCGGTGATGAAGAAGATCGCAGCGGTACAATCGGTGATGCAAACACCGTCCTTGCCGTATTCATGGCAGATACCTTTGCGTCATATCTTGCAGATAATCCGGAATTCGGATCTCACGTTCTCGTTGCCCGGGACACCCGCCCCACCGGAGCAGCACTAGCCGACATCTTCTGCCGGGTGCTTCTTTCGCGCGGTTTCTCTGTACGGTTTCCCGGTATTGCTGCGGCACCGGAGATTATGGCCTATGCCCGGTCTGTCGGCCCATTCGCCTATATTTCCGCAAGCCATAATCCGGTAGGACATAACGGGGTAAAATTCGGCGGTAATGACGGCGGTGTTTTTGACCGTGACCGTGCCGCTGTACTTGAGAAATTGTACCGTGCCCGGCTCGCCGGAAAGGACCTGTCACAAGAAGCCGCAACCATTCTTGCCTCCTGTAATGAGGACGATCTTGCCCGGGTCTACTCTCTCGCCGGAGCTGAAAAGAACGCATCCCTTGCAGCCTATGAACAGTTCTCCCGTGAAGTTATCGGCGGCACCCAGCCTGACCGGGTATTCAGCGACCTCCGGAAAGCCGCTGAAGAAAGAACCCTCGCAGGGCAGCCCATCGCCCTTCTTGCCGACTTTAACGGCAGCGCCCGCACCATATCCATTGACCGCAGTTTCATTGAAACAGCCGGCTTTCACCTGAGTGTCATGAACGACATTCCCGGGATAATGGCACACCGTATCGTACCCGAGGGAGAAAGCCTCACGTTTTGCGCAGAACGCATGACCGAACTGAGAACAACGGGAACCGGTGCGGAAAAACATACCCTGTTCGGATATGTTCCCGACTGCGACGGCGACCGCGGCAACATCGTCTTCTGGGATGAGGAAGCCGCCCGTCCGGCCATTCTTGAAGCCCAGGAGGTATTTGCCCTTTCGGCAATCTCGGAACTTGCCTTCCTCGTATACTCGGGGCAAATTACCGTGAACAAGGGAGCGCGGGCAGAACCGCCCTGTGCTGTTGCCGTTAACGGCCCTACGTCGCTCCGTGTGGAATCAATTGCCCGCGCTTTCGGGGTTACCGTTTCCCGTGCTGAAGTGGGAGAGGCCAATGTGGTCAACCTCGCACGTACCCTCCGTGAACAGGGCATACTGGTACGCTTTCTGGGCGAAGGATCAAACGGCGGCAATATCACGCATCCCGCAGCGGTACGCGATCCGCTCAATACGGTTTTTGCCCTGATCAAACTCCTTACCATCGTTGATACCGGAGACAAGAAAGGACTGTTCCATCTCTGGTGCACCCTTTCCGGGCAGGAACACCACTATCATGACGGGTTTACGTTTGCCGATATCCGGCGCACCCTTCCCCGCTTTGTCACAACCAGTGTGTTCGAACCCCATGCACAACTGAAAATTTCCAGCACAACACACGCTGAATTGAAGCAGCGCTTCCGGTCGGTTTTTATCCGGGAGTGGGAAAAAGGGACCTGCCCTCTTGCACGGGAGGGAGCCGTATGGAACTGGAAAGCGGTAACATATAACGGCACCCGGACCCGCGAACTTTCAGACGATTTTTCAGTTTCGGGAAACGGAGGGCTGAAGATTCTTTTTTTCCGTGATGACGGGCTGGAGGAGGCTTTTATCTGGATGCGGGGGTCCGGAACGGAACCCGTTTTCAGAATCATGGCTGATGTAGAAGGTGACGACCCTGAAAAAGAGCGCGCCCTCCGCGAATGGTTTGTGCGCATGGTACTTGAGGCGGACGGTCAAATACAGTAGTATCAAAACTATCGTAAGGATGGATATACATGGGAATACGAGGCGAATTATTTACTACTGAAGTTACGCTTGACAACCGGACCTATTTTTTTAACATCAAGGAAAACCGGATGGGCGATGTCTTTTTACAGGTCGTTGAAAGCAAGAGTACTGAAGGAACCGGGTTTGACCGGCATGCCATAGTGGTTTTTGAAGAAGATATGCAGCGCTTTCTGGGTGGTCTGGAAAGCAGTCTGCAGTTTATCGAGAAAACACGGAAAAACCGGCAAAAAAAGACGGTTGATTCCGGCAAGAAAAAGATTGTCCGTAAAACTGCTCCCGCGGCAGCAGCGGAAAAACCGGTACCGAAACCGGGACGCCGGGTAAAGGTTATTTCGAAAAAGACCTGATAGCCTGTTACCGGAACAGATCACCCTGGCCTTCACCTTTCAGACGAAATGATTTTCGTTGAATGGGAGAAGGCCCGTTTTGTTTTAAAGCCTCAATATGCGCCTTTGTCGGATATCCTTTGTGTTTTTCGTACCCATATTGCGGGTAAAGCCAGGAATACCGTACCATCATGCGGTCCCGCGCTGTCTTCGCCAGAATCGACGCGGCCATAACAGCAGGGACACACGCGTCGGCACGGGGCAGTGCACGGCAATTCTCATGTCCGATATCGGGAATAAACAAACCGTCAACCACCACCTCAAACGGCTTCATGCTGATCAAACCGGCGGCAAGCTGACCCCGGGGGGAACGCAAACCGGTATAGGCCCGCTTCATTGCAAGAAGAGATGCCTGGAGAATATTTATACGGTCAATCTCGGCCGGAGAAGCCCAACCAATGCCCCATGCAGTTGCATGAACAACTATTTCACGGAGGGCCTGAACACGCTTTTTTTCTGTCAGCTTTTTTGAATCGTCAAGAACAGAAACATCAAAGGTATCGGGCAGGATGACTGCGGCTGCACACACCGGACCGGCAAGCGGGCCTCTCCCGGCTTCATCGAGACCGCAAATGAAAAGGTTTTTTTCCGGAACCATTACCGTACTCCGGTTTTAGTCTTGTATTTGAATCCGCTTGTTTCCAGTCCCTGTTCGCTGATAATCTCGGTTGCTTGATCCATCCAGAAAGCGGTATCGGTATTTTGACCGTCCTTGTCTGTTTGTTGCAACCGAAGATCGCGAATGACAATCGATGCGCCCCAGGATTCAAGAGCCCGGGCAGCACCGGTGGCCGTAACCAGTATATGCGAATCATGAAATGCGGCACGTCCACCGGATATTGATACCGCGGAAACAACCTGCGAGGAAGCTTCCATACGGCAGCGCTGTGCAAAAAATGACGAATTTCGTATATCAAACACCGCTGCATACTGATCAGTATCAAGATGAAAACGGGAATCATGAAGCACTATCTTCGAGTTGTCTGATTTGATGATTGCCCCGGCGGCAGAAAGTGAATCGTTAATTGTACAGCTGCGGACCGTGAGGGAACCGTTCCCTATTTCAAGAAAGGGTGTTGGGAATGACGCCATGGACCGTGCCCGCTTGTTCAGATCCGCTCGGGTAAAGGACAGTCCGGACAATGACAGTGAATGGGAAAAACAACGGATTGCGGCATTCTCGCCCAGAGTAACCGATGCATTGATTCCCGTTATCTGAATATTTGCCCGAAGGGTATGGGTTCGTTCCAGACGAACCGGTCCCGTTACGGTGATTCTCCAGGAATCTCTGCCGGAAACGACAGAAAGCGCACTGTCAAGATCGGTAAAGGGCGCATCGAGACTTCCGTCCGGCGATTTGATTCCGGTATACGTACCGTCAACATAGAGCGCATTTCGATCAACGGTTACCGTACGTTCAACACGGTCACTGCGGTTTCCGGCACGGTCTACGGCAAAACTTGAAATGGTGTACGTTACCGGGTGTTCCGGGTGTCCGGTCAACAGCCATTCATTGCCCGTATGATCATACAGGTCTGGTTGTATGGCTACCTGAATCATGTCTTCTCCGGTTATACGAAGCGAAACCGGTTCACGGGAATACGTGAGCGTTCCGGGTATCCCTAAGGAGGGTACTCTTGGCGCCTTGCGGTCCAGAATAAAACGTGCAGCAAGATCACCATGAACGAGACCGTCATGAACCGCCCGGAGGCGAACAGTATAGGTTTCAGACGCGCCCTGGGGTGTTTCGAGAAGTACACCGCTTGAAAGGATATATTCGTCTGTTTCCGGAGGCTCTACCGGGGCATACCGCGCGCCAAAGGCATAGTACCAGGTAAAGGGTGATGGACTCACCGCAAGAAAAACGGGATCCGCGGTAACAAAGGCCGGGGGCAGTCCTGAAAGAACCGGTTTTGCCGGAAGAGATACCGTTGACACCGATCCATTATCCCGGGCAGGCGAATACCAGTAGAGCACCTCATCGCGTTTTCTCCCGAGAACTATCGGGCCGTCATACCGCATCCAGGATTTCCCGTCATGTGAATAAAAAACCGGATACTTTCCGGTAATGGAAAGAAAATGCCAGTCATGGATGACGGGGCGTGGATCACCGGTAGCGGGTACCGCAGAGGCGGTGTCCGGGGTGTGCGGTTCTACCGCATCGCGTGACGAGTTTTTGAGGGAACCGGCCGCACACACCCAGCGCCAGAAGGTGTTTTCCCGTCGTACCGTTACCGGATATATGCGGCGAACACCCTCGGGTGCAGAGAAAAGAATTGATGTTTGGGGTTTGCCGGAATTCCAGGGATTACCCAGTGTCGCAGTAAAACCGTCGGGAAGGTTTTTTTCGAAAAACGAGGCGGTCTCATACACACCATCGACCAACGTAACTGCACTTTCCAGACCGGACAACTGTTCCCGAACCGTATAGAGCACCGAGTCTGTCCAGACACTGCCGTCCCGTCTCTGTGCTGCAATACGTATGGTGACCGTACCATCCTGATCAATAAGAACCGGACCGGTATAGGGAATGCCGCCATTGACCGGATCTGAACCGTCTGTCGTGTAGCGGATATTTATGCCCGGTATCGTATCAAGTACGAGTGTCTGCCGATTTGCCCAGGTGCCGGGAACCGGATTCTCGACAGTAACGGGATCACCGCCATAGGTGCCGGTTTCTGCCGTTACCGAAGAGGGTTCGCTTATATTGCCGGCACGATCAATCGCATAGGCACACAGAACGCTCCCCTCGGGAAGAAATACCGCATCTTCCGTTGTTGCACGCCCGCGTGACGTTGCCTGATAAAACGGCTGATACATGAGATACTGCAGCGAAACCGGTTCATTGGAGGTCATGCGAACCCGAACACCGGAATCGCCCTGCTCGAGCAGATAGGATGGTGGTTCGGGATCTTTCTTGTCAATTATCCACTCATATACCAGCGACTGTGTACTGGGAGAGCCCGGGGCAAGAGAAAGAAGTTCAATCTGTACCCGATAGGACTGCTGTTCACCCGGTTCTGCTGAAAGGAGGATCGGAGTTTGCGCATCATGAATACGGGATCCGTTCATGATAACAGTCAGGCGAGTGTCCCGGGGTGTGGTAATCGAAAGCAGTTGATCGGATGCGTACGAACCGGGGGGCGGTACAACCAACACGGCCTCCCGGGCAAACAGCGAAATTGAGCAATGGACGAGAAGCACTGCAAAAGCAGGCCTGAACAGTTTCATCACACTTCGCCGGCAGTTCATCATGCCCCGTTTAAAAGCGATAAAATCGGTCTGAGTTCGGGATCATTGTGGTAATAGTTTTCTTCAAGTTCCTTCTCGCTCAAACCAATCAATTCATGGCTTAAATAATGAATCCAGCAATCATCTTCCGGCTTGTCAATAACATGTTTCCGGCACCAGTAATCGGGTTGAATGGGCAACTGTTCTTCGTGAAAAGAAAAATACTTGTAGTCATGAACCGCCACCTTGATATCGCGCCGGGGAATCCCCTTTTCAAGCAATATTTCAACCAGATGATTGATGGTTTTCCCGGTATCGAATATATCATCTATCAGAAGAATGCGGTCACCATGACGAAGATGTTCGGGAGAATACGTCCAGCCGTCTACCATAACCCGATCTCTCTGGCGTATGTCCGAATACGAACGTGCCACAACGGCAGCATACAAAACGGGATGCGCATCTTTTCTGACTATCTTGAAGAACTCACTGACCACATTTGCCAGGTATGCCCCTCCCCGAAGAGAAACATATATGACATCGGGCACAAATCCTTCCTGATATATTCGGTATGCCATCTTGAGTGCATTGTTTCTGACTGTTTCGTAGGGTAAAAATTCTTTATGCATGAAGTAAACCTCTTGTGCTCTTTACTGTAACCGCTTTTTGGCGATTGCTCAAGAGAAAACAAAAAAAGGGACATTCCCCGGGAAGGAGAATGTCCCCATATCGGTCATGAGTCCTTAGCGTTTGTAACGCATGGTGGACACCGTTTGTCCCTCCCGAAGAATGTCATACCAGATTTCTCCGGTTGTTCTGTCGGAAAGAAGACGATAGAACTCTTTAAGTGTTACGGCCTTCTTGTCGTTCACCGCGGTTATGATGTCTCCGGATTGCAGTCCCATGACTGCTGCCGGGCTTTTCGCCTGAACACCATGAACCAGAATACCCTGAACGTTCTTGTCTATCTTGAGCTCCGAGCGTACTTCATCGGTTAGCGGAATGGGTATAAACCCGGGCCAGAGCTTTGCCGCATCTGCAACCAGTGCCTCATTCCGCTCTTCGATACGGACGGTGAGCTTCTTTCGTTTTCCCTGGCGGATAACTTCAAACTCTGCAACTGCGCCGCTTTCAAGATCTCCTACATCACGTACAAGCTGGTCAACCGAGCGCACCGATCGTCCGTTCAAGGAGACCACAAAATCACCGGGAAGCATGCCGCCCTTTTCTGCGGGTGATCCGATAAATATCTGGGATGCAAGCGCACCGCGGGATTCTGTTACACCAAGTTCATCGAGCATAACCTGGTTGGCGGCAATAAGGGAAACACCGAGCCAGCCATACCGAATTTTTCCGGTTTTGATGAAATCGTCAATGGATTTCCTGACATTATTAATCGGGATGGAGAACCCCAAGCCCTGTGAACCACCGGTTGAAGATGCGATCCATGAATTGATTCCGATAACTTCACCATAAATGTTCACAAGCGGCCCGCCGGAATTACCCCGGTTAATGGCTGCATCGGTTTGTATAAAATCGTTGATATTGTTGTTTGGTCCGCCGGAACGACCAACCGCACTGACAATACCCTGGGTAACAGAAGACATGTACCCGAGAGGGGCGCCAACAGCAAAGACAATATCTCCGGTCCGCACTGAGTCGGAGTCGCCGAGCGTGGCAACAGGAATGTCGGGATCATCTGATTCAAACGAAACGAGCGCTATGTCTTTTCGCTCATCACCGCCTACCAGTTTTCCGGTAAACTCCCGTTCATCAAACAACTTGACCTTTATTTCACTGGCGGTTCCTACAACATGCTGATTGGTAAACAGATAGTAGGTATTGCCCGACTTTCGCACAATAACACCCGATCCCAATCCTTCGGCGCGGTATTCGCGATTACGCGGCTGTTCGTTCCCTTCCGGCTGTTCTTCCTGCTCACCGCCGGGGCCGCGAAAGAAGAACCAGGGAAATCCTTCCATTTGTGTTGAAGGAACTGTTTTGGTTTCAACAACATCAAGCGTTACAACTGTTGGCAATACAGCTGCAGCAACCGCCCTGTTTGCTTTTTGCATTCCCTCCAGAAGGGTAATGGACTCTTCCGGAATGGGGGTAACTTCAAGGTTATCGGCAAAGGCAGTCTGTGCGGAACCGGGGGCTCTGGTGCAGCACAAGACAACAAGCGCAAAAGTAACAAAAGCAGCAGCTGAAACAAGAAGCAGTTTGCCGGCTTTTTTAGCAGTGTGATTCATAAGACCTCCGCATGTACACCATACTGTTTAACTACAGGTATCATTACTAATCTAATACCATTTGATGGGAACGGGTTACAATTCCGGATATTTTTTTCTCTTACCTGATCTGTCCGTCGTCGAGCATGGTAAGTATTTCGGTATGATCCTCAAAAACCGCTACCGTATGCTCCATATGGCATGATTTCTCACCGTCTGCAGTCAGCACGGTCCAGCCATCATCATGAAGCAGAATGTCTCCGGTACCCATGTTTATCATGGGCTCGATAGCGAGAACCATACCCGGAACAATACGCGGATTCGGCCCCCGTTCGGGAACATTGGGAATTTGCGGATCTTCATGAACACTCAACCCTACCCCATGTCCGCAATATTCATAGACAACCCCGAACCCCTGTTCGGTTGCGGTATC
Source organism: uncultured Treponema sp. (assembly GCA_964527175.1). GTDB lineage: Bacteria > Spirochaetota > Spirochaetia > Treponematales > Treponemataceae > Teretinema. The sequence continues at coordinate 2,893 of CAZGQQ010000033.1, read as the reverse complement.
ATATACGGCCCGCGAAATGTCACCGATACGGTTTCCCTTCCGGCATGCGGCAATACCGGCTTCAAGTGCCTTTTTTGTTGTGGCCAGAAGCAGCTGCTCCCGCTCCGGAATATGGCCAACCGGTACCGTTACGGCCGAGTCGCTGATATATCCGTCAAGATCAATACCGATATCCAGGGAAACAAGATCTCCTTCCTGCAGAACCCGCTTATCCGAAGGTATGCCATGAATCACTTCATCGTTGACAGAAATGCAAGCTGCTCCCGGAAAGTCCTGGGAATACCAGGCAGGCGTTCCGCCGTTACTCTTTATAAAACGGACACAAAAATCATCAATCTCGGCGGTGGTCATTCCCGCCCGTATGGTCGGTATGAGTTCCTTATACAACCGTGCAAGAAGCTTGCAGGATTGCCGTATGCCGTCTATCTGTTTTTCATTTTTTATGCGAATCAAGTATACCCTCCTCCGGGTTTCAATCAGCGCCCAAAACGCCGCTGTAAATCCCTGATTCCGGTCAGGGACGGTTCACGCCGAAGCGCTTCCTCAAGACAAACGCGCGCGGTCGGTATATCGCCAATCCGCTCGTAACATTGTGCCATCAGCTTCAGGATTATGGCATCATCCTTTTTTCCGAACCCCAGCTCAAGCGCTGATTCCAGACAATCAAGTGCGAGCTCGTCGGTCAGGACTCCGGCAAGTCCGGTACGTACAAGTTGTCGCGTAAAGGATACTACTTCGGGATAGAAATGACGAAAGTACGGTCTGATCCGTTCAAGGGTTATTACCTCTTCAAGAAGCAAAAACGCCTCATAGTTTTCATTCCGTAGTGTCAATTCTTCCGCCAAAACAAAAGCACAGTCCATGAAGTCTTCGCGGGCGAAGTATGCAGAAAGCACAAACCCGCCAGAATCGTGCCGACGGGCAAGATATTCCATAACGGCCTCATGTTCCAGTTCATGGAAAAGGTCGAAAAAAATGAGTTTGGCGCGGCTTTCCGCATCGGTCCGTTCCATGAGCCATGAACGATAATCAAAACCGCCATGAGAGCGATCCATTCCGCGGGATCTGCGAAAAACACCATACAGGGCATCAAATTCGGCCCGGCGTTCCGGATCTGACAGCGTTTCATAGGCGCGGATCAGATTGCGCATGTTTTCTGCGCGTTCCACCGCTGAAAAGGCAGGATCGGGAATGTCGGGATGCAGTTCCTTGGCTCTCCGGCGATATGCCCGTTTTATTTCGGCCGCAGATGCTGAAGCGGTAACTCCGAGTAGCTGATAACAGTCTTGCACGGTCGAGATCAACCTACATTGGTACCAACAGCAGACGCATGTGCTGCGTCGCGGATACTGTCAAAATAATCAAGCCGGAGACCGGCCGATTCAAGATCTGCCATGAGATTCCGGCACAGTTTGGCCGAACGGAATCCGCCTTTGATCACCAGTGCGCACCCCTTTTTCCCGGATAATGAGCCGGAACCCCGAATACGTTTCATGACGGTGTCGGGAACACGGGCAGACAACACACCCTCAGGTCGTATCAAAACCGCCAGGTAATCAAACATGGCAAGCCGGGTACCAGCTTCGTCTTCAAGGCCGTCAACGAGGATCACCTCATTGCCCCTGGCGGCAGATGCCTTTTTGAGATTATCGAGTATGAGTTCTTCCGCATGTGAGCGGTTTTTAAGAAAATGAATAATGGCAACACGCATGTACAGTTCTCCCGGTAGTATCAGGCAAGCTTGAATAATTGTTCGATCATACGTTCCTTGACGATGAGAACCGAACATCGCGCATGAAGCATGATTGACCGGTAGGAACCCGAAATGATCTCTTTCTCATCACCGGTATCGCTGTCATGCCCGCCAAGCAGAATAACATCTATCTTTTTTTCTTCCGCCGAGGCAACAACTTCTGACCATATTGCTCCGCGACGAAGTTCCGTTTCAACCTTTACACCCTTTGCCTGGGCAGTTTCTTCCACAAAGGCAAGATAGCGCTTTCCATTTTCCTCAAGGCTTTGTTCGTATTCACGACTCTCTTCCTCGATGAAAATTCGATTGAGGGTCAATTGTTTTATGGTTGCAGTATCAACAACATAGGTAGCATAGACGCGGCAACGATACAGCTTGGCCATAAGAACGGCATATCGAACGGCATTGATTGAGGCATCAGTACCATTTACCATTACCAGTATGTTTTGAAAAAGCGGTTTTATCATTTGCGGGGGCCCCCACTCCTGGACTTCAGCGCCTTGAGTACAAAGATGTTCTCCCGTTCCCGCTCCTCCAGAATGCTTTCAATGTATATCCTGGTTTCACGGGTTTGCGGGATAACCTGTTTGTCGAGGGCGTTAACCCGGCGCTGGGTCTTTTTGACTTCTTTCGCAAGCCGCCAGACGATGGTCCGGATGGAAGCCATCTCGGTAAGCAGACGAAGCAACTCGAAAAAGTCTATCATGACTTTGTCACAATCTGCAAACGAATTTAAATAGGACCAGGCAAGCTTTCTCCGTGGAAGCTCGACCGACACCGTTGAAAAGGTCATACCGGCAAGAATGACCCGCTTTTCACGTATATCATAGTCGTAATTGACCGTTTTCGCCACCCGTTCCGTACGATTGCGTCCAACGGTCATGAACATGTTCCTGAGCGAGGGATACGCCCGGTCAATCTGTTTTTCAATGTCGTTTTCCAGAAGCTTGACCTTTTCCACCATCTGCATGAGCTCCATAACCAGGATCTCGCGCTTTTGTTCGAGCAGATCATACCCATCCTGGGCAATGGACAGCTGTTCCTTCATGGTGAGAAGATTCGACTTTGTAGGCGCTACCGGTAACCGGGCCATGGTTAACTACCCGCCTTCTTTGTCAGCGCGGGATCGCGCGAACCGTA
>CAZGQQ010000032.1:0-18362 GCA_964527175.1 uncultured Treponema sp. | reverse complement strand
TGGGTGATTTCGCGAAACGGCTTGAGAAAGAAACCCTCGGCCTCATCGAGGACGGTTCCATGACCGGCGACCTTGCCCGCATGGCGAATCCCGCGGCAAAAGAAGTGCTCGATTCCTGGCAGTTCATTGATCGGATCGCTGAACGAATGCAGTAAGCATTACTGCCATGCATGTTGCTTGTAAAGACCGGTGCATCCGGTCTTTTTTTTATGCCGTAATCTCCAGATCGGGGCCATCCGGACCGGAGAATATGCGTACGTGACAGGGTTCCATGCAAATGTGTTCGATGAAGTCGGCGATATCAAGGGCTTCAGGCGAAAAGAGGTCTTCAGGATGCCAGGAAAGGTCCAGTTCGTCTGTTTCGCCTTCGGCCAGGGCGCGCGTCCAGGCGCCATTGAGGATAACCAGATCCCGAAGCAGGGGAAAGACATGCAGTATTCCTGCTTCGCGGTACTGTTCCTCGAGGAACGCAAGCTGTACTGTCTCGATCGTCCGGTGATCAGCTGATCCGGACCGGTCAGCTTCACGGTAGGCGGTAAAGGCGGCAAATGCTGACAGGAACTGCGACGGGCGCATACCGAGCGGATGAAGGGCAGCAAGAAACCAGGAAACCGCCCGTCCCTGTGTATAAAAAAAGTCGGCTGCGCCGGCAAGCCGTTCTGCGCGCTCAATCTCGCGAACCGGGAATGTGGGTGTTGAGACAACGTGATACGGTGGCTCGTGGTCATGCATGATACCCAAAGACGCGGCACGATCGAACAGATCGGTTCCCGGCAATACGGCCAGACGGAAAATTTCAAGGTTGTTCGGATACCGGGCAATGGCATAATCCAGCGACCGCTTGAAGCCCTTGAGATTATCGCCGGGAAGACCGTACATGAGATCCATGCCGAATACGATACCGGCATTGTTGAGCCGGGTAATGCCGGTGGCGAATTTCTTGAAATCGACCGGCCGGTGTACCAGCGAGAGTGCCGTTTCGTTCACGCTTTGAAGACCGATCTGCAGCGAACAGGGAATACGCGAAAAAGCCTCTGCCAGCTCCTGGTCGATGAGTTCGGCACGAACCTCAAAGTTGAAGTGTATACCGGACGCCTTTTCCTCAATGAGCGAAAGAAGGGAAAGTGCGCGCTTCTTTGAGGCGTTGTAGGTTGGATCAAGAACAAATATCCGTTCGATACCGATGCGCGAAAAATGATCCAGTTCCTTTTCAAGGCGTGCAAGCGGAATTTCACGAACAGTCGCGTCTCCGCGGGATTCATAACAATAGGAACAGGAGAACGGACACCCGCGCGAAAGTTCCCAGAGGGCACCCCGGCCATTGCTGACGACGGGAACGGAATCGAGAGTCCCGTCGAGCCAGGGAGACGGCAGGGTTGCAAGGGGAACCGGAATTCTTCCCGACAGAAGAGCGGGAGCCCCGTCCAGCCAGGAAGAAACAAGCTGCCGAACGGCTTCCTCCCCTTCTCCCCGGATACAGAAATCAAAAACTTCGGCAGTTTCCGCACCCGCGGTTATCTCGGGTCCTCCGGCAAACAGGAGAAGATCGGGAAAGCGCTTTTTCAGTTCGCGGGCAGCCTGTTCAAGAACGGGGCGGTTCCATACATACACGGAAAACCCGATCGCAACCTGTCCGGATGAAACGGCAGCCTGTTCTGCCTGCTGCGCAAACCGTTCGGCAATCGCCAATCCGGCCTGTTGCGCCGGAAGGCCGGAAAAACCGTCATCAGATAATGTGTACGAGATGAGCTGTATGTCTGTTTCCGCGGCAATACGGGAATCTGAGCGAAGGGCGCTGACAATACAGGCGGCTCCGAGGGGAACCGCCTGGAATGTTTCATCGGTATTGAGTGAAATGATACCAACAAGACGCTTCAAAGCAGGTGTATTCCCGCTTTAGCACATTCATCGATCATGGATTCGGGCCAAACAGATGCCTGGGTTTCTCCGATATGCGCCTTGCGCAGGAAAAACATGCACAGTCGGGACTGACCGATGCCCCCGCCGACAGTCTGGGTCAATTCCCCGGCAAGCAGTTTCTTGTGGAAATAGAGTTCCGCCCGTTCGGGACAGCCGCGGTAGTCAAGCTGTTCGCGCATGGAGGAGGGACTCACCCGTATACCCATTGAAGAAAGTTCCAGGGCCTGACCGAGTACGGCATCCCAGACGAGCAGATCGCCATTGAGACCCCGCTTACCGTTCCCGGTTTCGGTAATCCAGTCGTCATAGTCGGGAGCCCGGCCGTCGTGAAGGTTGCCATCCGGAAGGGCATAGCCGATCCCGAAAATGAACACGGCACCGTATTCCCGTGCGGCTTCATGTTCCCGCTCTTTCGCTGACATGCCGGGATAGCGGTGGAACAGTTCTTCCGCGTGGATGAACGTTATCTCTTCGGGAAGCACGGGTTCTATGGCCGGATAGTTATCGTATATGAAGAATTCCGTCCGTTTAAGACACCGAAAAATGCCCCGTACGAGATCCTTGAGGTAGTACAGGGTACGGTCTTTCTCGTCCATGGCCAGTTCCCAGTCCCACTGGTCAACATAGAGGGAATGCACATTGTCCAGTTCCTCGTCGGCACGGATGGCATTCATGTCGGTATAAATTCCAAAGCCGGCCTTGCAGCCGAGATCGGTAACCTTGAGACGTTTCCACTTGGCCAGGGAATGGACAATTTCAAGTTCCTGCTCGTCCATGTCCTTTACCGGGAATTTGACCGGCCGTTCAGTACCGTTCAGGTCGTCGTTGATTCCTTTCCCCCGCGGAACAAAGAGCGGTGCGGTAACCCTGGTCAGGTTCAGTTCGGTCGAAAGCGCAAGCTGAAAAAATTCTTTTATGCGCACAATGGCCTGCTCGGTTTCTTTTACGCCAAGAATGGAGCGGTAACCGGCCGGAATGGTAACATGTCCCATAGATAAACCTCTTTGCCGTTAACGGTGTAGAATTGCGGGCATTCTACCGTACTATCGGCAGTATCGTCCAGTATGAACGGTTTGCGCTTGCGCAAAACAGCCGGCACATTTACACTGGAGCGCATGTACAGTCCGCAAACAGAACCGGTTCGCACCCTGACTCTTGCAGAACCGAAAACCAGCCGCCTTGTGGTGCGATTTTTCCGGGCAATCATGCATCCGTTTGCCCGCCTGCTCAAATTCGCCCGGCCCCTCATTCTTTTTCCCGAACGCATGGTAGAACCGTGGAACGACTTTATAAACGGAAAAATCCGTCTTCTTGTCGGATTCCGCCATGCCTACGGGGATGATCCCCAGATGATGGTCTACACCATTCACAAGGCACTCCCGGCCCATGCCAGGAAAATCGGGAAACCCATCAGAGCGTTAACCCATGTCCATTTTGTATACGGGGCGGAAGTTCCCCTGTGGTCCGGATCATTTGTCCGCTGGGTGTTGCCCCGCGCCGGAGCGCTTCCGGTAAACCATGTCCACATGGATTCGGTCGGCATGGGACGAATTCGCCGTGTTCTTGCAGACGGAGATTTTCCCCTTGCCCTTGCCCCGGAAGGGCATGTTACCCATACCAGTGAAACCGTCCCCGAACTGGAAACCGGAACCGCCAGGTTCTGCTTCTGGTGTCAGGATGATCTGGAAAAGCAAAACCGCAGCGAGGAAATGGTATTTCTGCCGGTATCCATTCACTACCGGTATCATCCCCGTGCCGGGAAAACCCTGTCACGCATGCTTTCCCGCATGGAGAAGGAAACAGGGCTGCCACCCCTTTCCGGTACGACGGACCGGGATTTTGCCACCCGGCTCATCCGGATCGGCGAGGCCCTGCTCGAACAGCTTTCGTCCTTTTACCGTGAAGAGGCAGGAACGTGTGAAGAAGGTCAGGCTGCCGTGCTTGAGGCAGCCCTTGCTTCCTGCGAGCGGTTTTTCTCCCTCGCCCATGACGGGTCAAACCAGTCCCGCATATACCGGGTTCGTGCCGCTGCCTGGGACCGCCTCTTCCGAAGCGACATGGAAAACCTCACCCCGCTGGGGACGGCACTGGCCGGAAGGGAGTCGGGGGAAGCATGGTATGCCATGCGGCACCTTGAAACGGCAAGCATTCTCTACCAGGTGAGTCTTTCCGCAATTCCCCCGGAGGCCCCTCTGGAACAGTACATTGAAATTGCCAACAATCTGTATGATCTTCTGGAACGGCTCAAGGGCGGCACCCTGCGGAACCGGGCAAACCTCTTCCTGAAGCATCCCGTGATTGTACCCGGAGAGCCGGTTACCATGAGCGACTACCGCGAACTGTACCGCAAGGACAAACGCGCAGCGCTTGATGCGGCAACAGAGCAATTCCGGGAGTCGTACCGCCAGTGTATTCGTGAATACCGCGAACACTATCCGCTATAGGGCGACATTGCCCGTATAGACATACCTGAGGTTCCTCCGGGCAACATTGGCGAGCGAGAGAAGCTCATGCACCGGAACCGGATCCGGCTCGCTCATGCGGTAATCCGGGTGATGCCGTGAAAGGTGCAGCGGAATGTCCGGCCGGATGGCAGCGAGCCATGCAGAAAGCGTGTCAATCTCGGCTGCTGATGAATTGAGGCCGGGAATAACGAGGGTGGTTATTTCAACATGTGTTTGTGAAGCGGCGCGGGTTATGGTTTCAAGCACCGGATCACGCTTTCCGCCGCAGTACGTCCGGTAAAATTGGTCAGTAAACGCCTTGAGATCGATGTTCATCGCGTCAACATACGGGAGCAGTTCCTCGAGCGGCTGTGGATTGATGTATCCGTTTGTTACCACAACCGTTACAAGGCTCCCGTTCCGCACACACTGAAACGTATCCCGCATATACTCAACATTGATGACCGGTTCATTGTAGGTAAACGCGATCCCGCAGTTTCCCTGCGGCACGGTTTCACGCGCAGCGCGTGCCAGTTCCTCCGGACTCATGCGCCGGGGGAACCCGTTTCCCGCAGCATCGAACACACCATCTTCCGCATGAGGGACTGTCTGCGAAATATGCCAGTTCTGGCAAAAGGAACAGGTGAAATTGCAGCCGTATCCGCCAACAGAAAGGATGCGGGAACCCGGCATGAACCGGGCAAGCGGCTTTTTTTCTATCGGATCCAGGGAAAGGGCAGAAATGATGCCGTATTGGGTGCACCAAAGCACCCCGTCGCGGTTCTGGCGGCCTCCGCAACGGCCAAACCCGCCCTCGGGTATGGTGCAGCGATGGGGACAGAGCAAACAGGTGACTTCATCGCCCTTTCCTGATTTTTTCTGGTACTCCGCAGGCTTTTCATTCATCACGTATATCGCGTCACCGTAAAGCGCTGAATATCACAGTGTTCATCGGGAGCGATTCCTCCCTTTCTGCGGGCTATGGCCAGTTGCTCGAACACCGTTTCGACACCGTCAAGATCGGGCAGCAACAAACCCCGCCGGATACCGCTGGTGACAATGACACCGTACCGCTTGGGATCCAGCTCATCGTGTGAATCTACCGGCTCCGGCTCTGAGAGAATGTCAACGCTGATTTCAAGCGAGTCCAGTTCCTCCCCGCGGACGGCATCAAACCGGGGATCCTCGGTACTCGCCGAAACGGCATTCCGGATTATTTCCGCCGGTATGGTTTCCTTGGTTGGCAGTATTGTACCGATACAGCCACGGAGCGATCCGTTCGCATGAATGGACACAAAACATCCGGCGGGATGCTCCCCGAATCGGGGAACTTCATCCACACCGATTACCCTGCCCTCGCGAATGTACGTTTCAATGGTTGTTCTGGCGATACGCACCGGTACTGATTCTTCACTTTTTTCCGGGTTCACGGGAACCTCCTGTCATTGTTCAAAAGCGGCTACACAATACCCGATACCGAAGGGTGCTTCATAGGAAAAACGGGTACAACGGGGGAAATCAAACAGAGCCGACATCATGATGATCGACGCATAGCCGCATTCTGCCGCGCTGATTCTGAGCACCGGATCAATACGGCACAGCGCGTCCATATCGGAAGCATCTATGGCAGTACAGATTTCCCGGTCGAATTCGGCACCTTCCGGGACGTCTCCATAGGGACTTTCACTCGTTACTTTGTGCGAGAGATCACCGCTCGCGATAACACAGACCGATCTCCCCGTCTCCCGCGCCGCCTCCCCGATGCAGCGCCCTGCCCGTCTGAGTGCCGGAACATCCATCGCGGAACAGGAAAGACCAACAATATTGGTAGCAGTACCGGCTTGTTGCAGGAAATACAGGGGAACAAGAATTCCATGATCAAGCTCGGTACCCCAACCCATCCGTTCAAGCCGCCCGGACTCAATGCTTCCCGCCGGAACCGCGGCCGCCTTGAGATGATTTATCAGTGATTCACGAAAACCGGTATCCTGTTCCGCCGAAAGCACCACAGACGGCGCGCCAAAGCGCGCAAATGAGCCGGATAGACGCGGAGAGTCATACACGAACAAAAAATCGGAAAAAAGGGGCGCGTGGGGTGATATGATAACGACAGTATCCGGTGTAGCCGCAGATGCCTGCGCGGCAGCGCGCTGACAGGCACGGACCGTTTGTTCCGCATCCCGTTCACGGCCCCTGCCTATGTCCGGCAGAATAACCGGCGGATGCGGCAGGAGAAATGCGGAATGAATCCTGTTTCCCGCAGATTGCCGTTCCATGTATATCAGTATACGCCCAAACGGAACAGATTAAAAGCATCTATTCCCGGCAGGACCCGAGTTACTCCGATTATTTTGTCCTTTTTGGTGACAATTGGAGAAAAAGCGCCTACAATACACATAGGTATGCAACTGTCAGCCGATGTTCTTGCACAATTCAATCATCTGGAACGTTCCGGGGCACTGGAAACCCTCGATGATCTCAGAAAGGAAAACCGTTCCCTTGAACGCATCATAACCGATGCCACACTGCTTGTTTCCTATACCGATGTTGAAGCAATGCTCGGTTTCATCATTTCCCAGTTGCTGGACTATTTTATTCCCCGCTTTCTTGTCTTTGTAGTCCAGCCCCCGCGGAACCGCGAAATTCGCCAGTTCTGTTACCGGAACCTCAAAAAATCAGATGAAAGCCTCGACGAACACTACTATGCCATTCTCAAGGATCATTTTGAGAAAAATCCCGGCAGCATACCCTTCCCGGTTCTTGAGCAATCCTTCGGTCCGGGAGTCTTCGGGGATGACTTCCTGCAGTTCGAACCGGAAATAATCTTTCCCATGTTCGGTATCGGCGGCATGTATGGAATGGTTATTCTGGGAAGCAAGATTGTTGATCAGAAGTATACCGAACAGGAGCGCAAGTATGTTGACCGCATGATCAGGTTCCTTTCGGTAAGCATGCAAAACGGTCTTCATTACGAAAGTTCGATAACCGATCCGAAAACAGGGTTGTATACCCATGATTATTTCATGCACCGTCTTGAAGAAACACTTGCACACAACCGGAGACACGGTACACGATCCGGGATTCTCATGCTCGACGTTGACCACTTCAAGCGATTCAATGATACCTGGGGTCACATGACCGGAGACGATGTTCTTCTGGCACTGTCGCGGGTGCTTCTCAATTCGCTCCGGCAGGAAGATTGTGCTGCCCGGTTCGGCGGAGAGGAGTTTTCTGTGCTGGTTGCAGAGTCAACACCGGAAACCCTCATGCAGGTTGCAGAACGAATACGCACGGCGATCAGCGCCCTGCGCATTCCCTGCGGGGATCATACCCTTTCTGTTACGGTGAGTATCGGTGCGCGCATGGCAGACGGAATGACCGGCCTGACCCCGATGATTCTCATCGGAGACGCAGACAAGGCGTTGTACCGTTCGAAATCCGGCGGAAGGAACTGCTCCACCCTGTACGTACAGGGACTTCTTGAACGGGCCTTTATCATGCGGAACGCCCGCTAGATATCAGAATCCCGGGCCGCCCATCCCCATCATTTTCGCTGCCATACCCTTGTTCTTTGCCATCTTTCGCATGGTTTGCCGGGTTTTTTCAAACTGCTTGAGCAGCTTGTTCACTTCACCTACCGAGGTTCCCGAACCGCGGGCGATCCGCTTTCGGCGCGACGGACCGATGATGAGATGATTGGCACGTTCTTTTCTGGTCATTGACTGGATTATTGCCTTTTGTGAGACAAGCCCCGAGGTGTTCAGATCCTGTTCACTGATTTGGCCTGCCATGCCGGGAATCATGTCCAGCATTGACTGCAGGGAACCCATCTTTCCTACACGCTCGAGCTGATCAAGCATGTCCTGAAGCGTAAAGGTTTCCTTTGCCATCTTCTTTTGAAGCTCGGCAGCTTCCTCGATATCGATGGTTTCCTGTGCTTTTTCAACGAGACTGACAATATCACCCATACCGAGAATGCGCCCGGCAAGGCGGTCCGGATAAAACGGTTCAAGATCTTCAAGATGTTCACCAACACCCACGAAAAGGATGGGTTTGCCGGTAATGCTGCGCAGCGACAGGGCGGCACCACCGCGTGCATCAGAATCGAATTTGGTCAGGATGACCCCGGAAAGGCCAACATTCTCGTCGAACGATTTCGCAATATCAACCGCATTTTGTCCGGTCATTGAATCGGCAACAAGCACGGTTTCCACCGGCTGCAACGCCTTTTTGATGGCGGCAATCTCGGCAACCATTGGTTCATCTATCTGAAGACGGCCGGCGGTATCAACGATGAGGGTATCAAAACCGTTTTTCTTTGCATGGGCAAGTGCATTCTTTGCGACCTTCAGCGCATCGGTTGACTGTTCCCTATACACGGGGACGTCCGCTTTTTCACCAAGAATGCACAACTGTTCAATTGCGGCAGGACGCACCAGGTCGCAGGCGGCGAGAAGGGGTTTTCTGCCCTCACCCTTGAGGCGGGCGGCCAGTTTCGCGGCACTCGTCGTTTTTCCCGAACCCTGAAGACCGAGAAAAAGAATGACCGATAGGGTATCCGGCCCCTTGAGACGGAGATTTTGCCGTTCATCTCCGAGCAAAGACACAATGCGGTCATGCACTATTTTGACAAACTGTTGTCCGGGATCGACCGAGCGGAGAACTTTCTCGCCCATTGCTTCCTCAATGGTCGCATTTACAAAACGCCGCACAACACGCAGATTAACGTCTGCTTCGAGAAGCGCCATCTTGATTTCTTCAACAGCGTCTTCAATGTTCTTCTCGGATATCTGAGCTTTACCGCCAATGCGGCGGACAATGTCGCTGAAAGTTCCCGTCAGTTTTTCAAGCATAATCAGATCTGGTCTCCATTGAGCAATTGGTCAATAAACTGTTTGGGTTCTTTTTCCTTGTTGAGTATGGTAAACAGCCCGTTACAAATGGGCAGCTTGAGATTCTGGTTCAGGGACAGTTCATGCACATATTTGCAGGCAACAGCTCCTTCCGGGAGATACCCGATTTCGGTTATATGGGCAAGGAGATCGTCAAGATTGGAGAATTTCGCCAACATGTTCTTCTTGATGATGTCCTGGCCAAACCGGCGGTTACGGCCGTACTTGCTGCGGCAGGTAACATCAAGATCCCCCACACCGGAGATTGAGGTAAAGGTTTCCTGGTGAGTTGCCCCCATTGCCCGGCCGATGATCTGAATCTCGTTGAGACCGGCAGCAAGAAGGAGAGACTCCGTGTTGTCACCAAAGGCATCAGATTCTTCCGCGATGGCATCAAGAACGCCGAAGGCAACGGCGATAACATTTTTTGCCGCGGCACAAACCTGCACCCCGATAACATCGAGACTTGAATACACCAGAAGACCGCGGGAGCGCAAAACCTCCCGAAACCGTATGGCATTCATGGGGCTTTCACTTGCTGCTATCAGTCCGGTCAGTTTGCCCATGGCGACTTCTTCGGCATGGCTCGGACCGGCGATGTAGACAAGCGCCTTGTGATACGACTCCGGAAGAACAGATTCAAGAGTTTCCAGTATCAACCGCGGTCCCGAATCCGATGGAATAAACCCTTTGGTAAGAACCCCGATACAGGTTGAACCGTCACTGATGGATGGCACATCGCGAATATCGCGTATGGTCGATTCCAGATAGAGTGACGGACTGGCGATAATGAGGAAATTCTTGTCCGCGGCCACAGACCGTTTGTCGGTGGACGCGCTCAGGCTCTCCGGTGTCGGATATCCGGGAAGATACCGGGTATTCTCCCGGTCATTGTTAATGGAATCCACCACATCCTGTTCAATTGCCCAAATCGCAACATCGTGTCCTGATCGTGCGAGGGAAATGGCCATAGCCGTTCCCCAGGCCCCGGCACCCAGAATTCCTATTGATTGCTTCATGACATCACGCTCCTTGTTGACAGGGTCATCCGGCTAAAACCAGTGCCCGTTTCCATCTTCCCAGGCAATCATCTCGTTGGGCTGGAAAAACAGCTTCAGCTCGCGCTCTGCACTTTCGGGGGAATCCGATGAATGAATGATATTGTGATTGGTATGCAAACAGTAATCTCCACGAATGGTTCCCGGCGCAGATTCACACACAGCAGTAGGGCCGCAGAGTCTGCGGACAAGCTGAATAGCTTCGTCACCTTCAATTGCCATGGCAACCACGGGTCCTGCGGTTATGTACTCAATCAAATCATTGTAAAACGACTTTCCCTTGTGCTCGGCATAATGTGTTGTCGCGAGCAGGGGGGGAATAACCATGACCTTCAGTGCGATAATATTGAGACCTTTCCGCTCAAAACGGGACAGTATATCCCCGACAATCCTCCGCTGGAGCACACCGGGCTTCAGCATGGCAAAGGTTCTTTGTATTGCCATTATTCAATCCTCCACATATGAGCGTACATTGTAGAACATATCCCGCATTTTGAGAACCGTCATTTCTTTTCACTGACGCAGGAAACCGCATAGGCCAGAGCGTCATCAAGCATGGATCGGGGAGGTTCCTGAATGAACTGGTTGTCCATGAGCATGCGGGTAAGTTCCCGTGCGGAACGGATGTCTTCAGCGGCACGATCATGAACGTCCTGCCAGCTCATCTGCCGCCGGGCAACGCCCTCCTCTATGGCCTTCATGGCAACATCGGCTGCTTCCTGGGCAAAGACGTCGGTATCTTCCATGGTCGCGATGATATGCTCGCTGTCGCATCCTTTTTTTCGGGAAAAATCTGCTATCGAGTGGGCACAGGCGATTGCCATGCCGTCGGTAATCTTGCGGCTGCGTACCAGCAGTGCTCCTTTCAGGATACCGGGGAAGCACACCGAGTTGTTTACCTGGTTCGGGAAGTCGCCGCGACCGGTTGCCACAATGAAGGCGCCCGCTTCCTTTGCTTCATGCGGCCATATTTCCGGCACCGGATTCGCACAGGCGAATACGATTGCCTTTTCCGCCATGGACGCAACCCATTCTTTCCTGACGGTGCCGGGTCCCGGCTGTGAAAGGGCTATGAGAACGTCGGCGCCCCGGACGGCATCCTCTATCGTGTCGATGCGGTTCGGGTTTGTCTGTGTGCAAATTTCCCATTTCCGGTAATACCGGGTGTCCTTTTCTATGTCTGCCCTGCCGGCATGGAGCGCACCGCGGGAATCGCAGACTATCATGTTTTCACCTTTTCCACCGTCTTCAAGTATGAGACGGGCAATAGTCGTGTTCGAGGCTCCCGCTCCCAGAAGTACGATTTTCGCATCCTGAAGGGTCTTTCCGGCGAGATGGAGCGCATTGATAAGCCCCGCGAGGGTCACACATGCTGTTCCCTGGGCATCATCGTGCCACACGGGGATATCGCAGACCTCGCGAAGTTCGTCGAGAACCCGGAAACAGTCCGGCTGGCTGATATCTTCAAGATTGACCGCACCAACGGACGGTTCGAGCATGCGGACAAAATCGATAATTTTCTCCGGATCATGTTTTCCGGCGGGAATTCCCCGTTTGGCCGATTCATCCTCCCGGACACGGGAATCTACGCAAAGGGCAATGGAGTCAACACCACCGAGATATTTCATGATCATTGCCTTGCCTTCCATGACACCGAGTCCGCCGGGCGGGGTACAATCTCCGTCGCCAAGAACACGGGTGGAATTGCTCACAACCGCAACCAGATTTCCCCGATTCGACAGGGTAAAGGAGGCGTCATTATCATCGCGGATGGCAGTCGAGACGGCAGAAACACCGGGAGTATACCAGGCATTGAACCAGTTGAATCCGTACAGGCCGCATTTGGGTACCGTCTGCATCTTGCCTGCATAAAACTCGTGGGCAAGTAGTGACAGCTTCTTGAGGAACAGCGTTTTTGCCCGGGCTTTTTCTTCCTCGGTAAATGATTCAGGAAAAGCTTCGGCAAGATTGGCAAGATTTGTTTCAAGTTTCATGGACGAGAAAATACCATAGAAAAGCGTCTACTTCAACTGCTCAAGCTGCCCGCTTATAGTCTCACCGGAATGTTTCATGACTTCGGCAATGGAGCGGAATTCCGTCATGACTTCCTTGAGTCCGTTGAGCATGAGCGATATGGCGGTGACCCCTTCGAATACCCGGCTCGATACCATCTCAAGCTCCTGCATGGAATCGGCAATGGTTCCTGCGCCTTCCGCCATAAAACCGGAATTCCGGGTAACATCGTTGGTAACCTTCTGAAGGGTATTCATGGTCTCGAGAACATGTGCAGTGTCGGTATTGGTCTTCCCGAGCCCGGAAGAGAACCGGGCAATAGTTTCGTGAACGGTATTGATGTCCGAAATCATGGTTTCAAAGGAACGGTCAAGTTCTCCGCTCGAATGGGCCATGGTTGTGATATTCTGAACGATCTCTTCAATCGAAGTGGCAATTTCCCGTGAGCTCTCCGAACTGGCCTCGGCCAATTTGGTGATTTCCTCGGCGACAACCGCGAACCCCTTACCGGCATCACCGGCGTGCGCCGCTTCTATTGCGGCATTGAGAGCCAGCATATTGGTCTGCTCGGCGATGTTTTCAATTATTTCAGCCATCCCGTTTATACGGGTAATGCTTTCACTGATGGTGGTAATCCGGTGATACGTCTCAATAAACTGGTCCCGGCTTTCTCCGGAAGAATTGACCAGGTCACTGACGACCGCTTCATCATGGAGCGCGGCCTGTGCCATTTCGCTGATGGCATCAATCATGGACTGAACACTGTTGCGGGAACCGTCGACAACATCCTTCTGGTCGAGAATGCCGCGATCCAGATGGCTTAAGCCTGAAGTAACCCGCTCAAGAGCCGTTTTTACCGTCTTGACCTGCTCTTCAAGCACGGTCGTCTCATTCCGCATGTTTTCGATGAATCCATCTACCACTTCAAAGGTCGAGGATGCATTGTCCACCGATTCAAGAAGCTTCTCACCGCTTTCGCTGGCACCGGACGCTTCCTGGCGGAGTGAAGCCGCCAGTGACTGCAGAGATCCAACAAACCGGGCAAATTTTCCCTGAATGGTACTCCCGTCTTCCGCAATCCCGGAAGGAACCTGTTCAAGACTCTCTGCAAGATTGCCGGAGGTGAGGGAATCGAGCATGGAAGAAACGTGTCCGGTACTCCGGGACACAACCCGGGCATAAAACCAGACAACGAGGAGCCCGAGCAACCAGACGGTAAGGATGATTGCTCCGGAAACGATATAGGAATACACCTGCCAGGACTGAATTGCGCCGGCAAAAACGGGAAGCTGTCCGGCAATGTGGGTCCGCACCGTATCTATGTCACCGGTAACCCGAACAATCAGGTCTCCAAATTCTGCAGAAACGGGAAGACTTTCCCGGTCATATGCATCAAAAAATTGCCGGGTGCCTTCCTGTATGGCCTTCCGGTATGATTCAAGCGAGGCGACAGCGTCCATGGCAGCTGCACTTCTTCCGCGGATATAGGAATGACGCTCAAAGTATGCAAACTGGCGGGACAACTGCTCCAGAACCGTATTGACCGCATCACGCTGAAGACGGGCCGGGTGTGTCTGTGTTCGAAGCAGTTCAATCTGCAGCTGTGCCAGATGCCCGTCAAAAGAGGCAAACGCATCATAATCTGCCTGAAGATGCGAGGTTGGTGCCACGACGAGAAGAAAAACCCCTGCAGTGCATCCAAGCAGTAAAAACAGGGAGACCAGAAAAACAATCTTGCGCGATACAGTAGATGTCAGCACACCGTTCCTTTTTTCCGGGAACC
Source organism: uncultured Treponema sp. (assembly GCA_964527175.1). Classification (GTDB taxonomy): domain Bacteria; phylum Spirochaetota; class Spirochaetia; order Treponematales; family Treponemataceae; genus Teretinema. The sequence goes on along the minus strand of CAZGQQ010000032.1, from coordinate 4,252 downwards.
CTTTACACGCCCGGTTTTTATTCTTAGAGTATACTCCATGAGGATCCTCCATACCGGCGATCTACACCTCGGGAAAACGCTCCATGAAACTTCGCTGCTCGAAGACCAGAGAATCATGCTCGATCAGCTCATTGAAGAACTCGGCCAGCTATCGTACGATGCACTCATTATTGCCGGAGACGTATACGACCGAACCATTCCTCCCGCAGAAGCCGTAGAACTGTTCAGTTCCTTTCTCATCCGGATACGTAACGAACTGCCCTGCCTGGCGGTCTTCATAGTGCCGGGGAACCATGATTCGGCACAGCGTCTTTCATTCGCAAACAAGATCCTCGGCGAGCAGCAGATCCATATACGCGGAAACGCGGAAGAGTCCTTCACGCCCATTATACTGGAAAAAGGGGGAAACCGGCTAGCATTCTTTTTACTGCCCTTTCTTTTGCCCGGGAACCTCCAGAGTGCCGGACGGCGAGACGTGAAGACACCCGATCCCCGCACCGGCAACAATCAGGAGCCCGAGCTGGATCTGTTCGGTTTACCCGGCGAGACAGAAACTCCGCAGGAAACCATCCTTTCAACACAAGCCGATTTGGCCCGGGAAGCGTCCCGCCGTTTTGACGAACTGCTCGCACAGCCGGAATACCGCAGTCTTCCTGCCGTACTTGTTGCACACCTGTTCATGACCGGCGGAGAAGAATCAGCGTCGGAACGGGTGTTCATCGGTTCTGCAGAGCGCGTTCCTTCATCTCTTTTTTCCGGATTTTCCTACGTCGCGCTCGGGCACCTCCATAAAAAACAGCGGGTTCATGACCGCATCTGGTATTCGGGCTCTCCTCTGGCGTATGCCTTTGACGAAGCAGAAACCGGGAAATATTTTTTGCGCGTCGAACTGGATACCGCTTCCGCCGGTACGCCAGTGACCGTTACGCCCATTCCCGTCCGCCCCGCACGACCGGTAGTACGTCTTTCCGGCGCCTTCGACGATTTTTACCATGGATCGTCATTTGATCATCATGCAACCTCTTATCTGGAAATCACCCTTACCGATGCAGCAATAATTGCGAATCCCATGAATCTGTTGCGGCCAAAATTTCCGTTTCTGTTGAGCATCCGGCAGGGAATGCCGCTGCAAAAAAAATCCGGCTCCGGAGAACCGGCACCGGACACCGGAAAGGGACGGGATCCCCTCGATGACTTTTGTTTGTTTCAGGAACAGCTGTACGGAACCGTTGATCCGCAGAAAAAAGCCCTTTTCTCACAGCTGCTGGAGGGCTTGAACCGGTGAAAGTTGAGAAATTGCTCATCAAGAACTTTGGCCCCTTCCACGGTACACATCATATCGATTTTTCAACGCTGGGCGACATCTTCCTGGTCTACGGGAAAACAGGCGCCGGCAAGACAACCATATTCGACGCAATTACCTATGCCCTGTACGGGAATATCCCCGGTGGACGCAAGGGCCTCGTAAAACAGATGCGAAGTCATTTCGCCGGGGCAAACGACGAAAGCGCGGTCGAGCTGGAATTTTCTCTCGGTCTTCTCCGGTACCGTGTACGGCGAAGCCTGCCGGGAGAAACAGTCGGAAAGCGGAGCGGAAAAATAACCGAAACCCCCGAGCAAGTTACGCTTGACAAGAAAACGGATGGAATATGGAGTTCATTGAGTGCGTCCAAAAAGAGTGAGACCGATGAATCCATCCTCGCCCTTCTTGGACTTTCGCTCGAAGAATTTGCGAGAATAGTCCTTCTGCCCCAGGGAGAATTTGCGCAGTTTCTGCGTCTTAATTCGAAAGACCGGAAAGATGTTCTGCTCAAGCTCTTTCCCATGAAACAGTACACCCGGCTTATCGAAGAAGTACGAGAGCGTTCCCGTGACGCAGGGGTACGTCTTCGGGAGAAGGAATCGCTTCTTGAATCCCTGCGGAAAGACCGCACCGATGAAACCGGTGCAGCCGACCGTGAGGCGCTGCTTGGTGCAATCGCCGACGGAGAAAAAAAACACGCAGCGCTTCTTGACGCATACCAGAAGCAAAGCAGAATTTGTGAACAGGCACGGGCCGTCTCCCAGAAACAGGTACGATTCCGGGAACTTGAAGAAATGCTGGAAACGTTCGCCAATGAAAAAGAAAGCCTTGCAAAAAAAGAGGATGAACGTGTTCTTGCCCGTAAAGCGGCACCGCTTGTGTACCGCGTGGAACAGCTGTCTGCGGCACAGGCGGATTATGATGCACTGATGCAGGAGCTCTCTACAGCACAAGAAGAACTTTCCGCTGCCCTGAAAGCAAAAGCGGCTTTTGAACAGGGCACGGAGGATCATGCGAACGATGATGAGAAACGGCAGGAGCTGCGCGCCCGGAGGGGAAGCCTTGCAATAGCCGTTGATATCGCGAAAACGCTGGTGAAGGAACAGGAAGAAGTATCCGAACTGAAAAAACGCCAATCTGTTTTGCACGAGGAAGCGGAAACCGCCATCAAACGGCTGAAAGAATTTGACGCCCGTCTCGAGGAACTGTCCGAACCGGTTGCGCAGCTGGAAGAACGGGACCGTATCAAGGAAGAACGGGATGTGCGACTGCAGCGGGCCCGTGTGCTACATGAATTCGCAGCCGATTATGAACGGCTGAATCTTGCCCGTTCAGCACATGCGGGAGCAGCGGCAAATACGGAAAAAAAGATTGCGGAAGCAGATAACGATCTCGCCATAGCCAGGGCAGAACTTGCAGAACTGGAACAGGAAGCTGAACGGGTCAAGAGCGAACACGCGGCAACTGAACTGGCAAAAACTCTGAAAACAGGGCAACCGTGCCCGGTATGCGGAGCTACAGACCATCCAAAACCTGCCGTGCAGACAACCGCGTTCGATACCGGGGAACGCATGGCTGCGAAAAAGCGGACTATCCAGTCACTTGAGTCCAGCCTTGAGAAATTGCGGAACGACTGTGCAACACAGCGTGCCAATGAACAGGCAGCCGCTGAACGACTGGCAGAAATTGTCAAAAAAGCACAAGCGGCCCCCGACCAAACGCATACCGGGGAAATTCCCTCACCCGGGGAGGCTGAAAAAGCACTTGAGCAGGCCGCAAAAGACATGGAGATTGCGGTTAATGCGCTCAACCAGTCCCGCAGGGCTGTCCGTGAAGCAGAGGAAATCAGAATAAACCGGACTGCATTTCTTGCCAGTACTGAACAAACAACCGCAGAGCGCGAGTCCATTTCCCGTTCAATGACACAAAAAGAAGCCGGTATACGATTCAATATGAGCCGTTACCGTGAAGCATTTCCCGACGAAAGCATACCGGACCCCGCGCTTGCGGAAGAATCACTTGAGATTCTGGACGCAACGCTGCTTGAACTTGATGCGCAAATCAAGAAATTTGCCGAAGGGTTCGCCGCGGCAAAAGAACAGTGTGTGTCCCTGACCACCCGTAAAGACCATCTGGCAGAACTGCTTGAACGAAAGAAAGAGGAGCTTGGTGAGCTCCAACGCGAACTTGCTGCCCGGTGCGCACAGGCAGGATTTGCCGATTCTGCCGCAATTCGGCAGGCGGCACGAAGCGAAGAACAGCTGGACGAACTTGACCGGTATATCCTTGCGTGGAACAAACGATTCACCGAAACCGCGGCAGAGGCGGAACGCCTGGAAGGAGAACTGCGGGAATGGACGGGCGCGGACGCGAAAACGGCGGAGGCGGAGCTTGAGCGCATAACAGGTGAGCTCAAATCTTCCGAATCCTCCCTGCACGAAACGAAACTCGCCCTTTCCAATCTGGACACGCGTGAACAGCACTATCAGACCATGGTTGCCGAGTTCGAGGAACTCTCGAGAGAAACCGGGTCGCTTGTTGCGCTTGCCGGAGATCTGACCGGACAAAACCCGGCGAAAATGAGCTTTGACGCCTGGATCCTCGGATCGTACCTGGAAGAGATTACCGCGTACGCGAATACCCGCCTTGAACGCATGAGCGACGGGCGATACCGGATCCAGGTTGATGACCAGTACCGTCGGGGAAACAGTCTTGCCGGTCTCGATCTCGAGATTCTCGATGCCTACACCGGCAAGACCCGGCCGGCAGCTACCCTTTCAGGAGGTGAAACCTTTATGGCATCAATCAGCCTTGCACTCGGTCTTGCCGACTCCATCCAGGCACGCTCCGGCGGCATCCAGCTCGACGCAGTGTTTATTGATGAAGGGTTCGGATCCCTCGATGAAACAAGCCTTGAAAAGGCAATCGGCATCCTCGACGAAATTCGCG
>CAZGQQ010000031.1:0-18487 GCA_964527175.1 uncultured Treponema sp. | reverse complement strand
TTTTGGCAAGGGTTTCAACTGACGCGGCATCGCCCACAATGCCGGATTCAAGCTGTGTCAAAACATTCATGATTCAGGAATTCTCCTGTACCGACAACTGTACATGATTCCGCGACCGAATACCGGTTTCGGGATCGAGGTAGTGTTGCAGTGTCCAGGTATTGGGCACTCCGTCGTATCCAAGAGCACGAAATGAGTAGTCCAGCTGTTCACGCAGTTGTTCCGGGCGGGTCTTATTCCAGTCACGAAACTCCAGCGAGCGAACCAGGGCAACCAGCAATACGGATACCTCCCGGTCGCCGAGAGGCAGTCCGCGTGTTTCACTTTCCGGGGTCAGCAGTTCTCCGGACAGTGCGATATCCAGCACAAGTTCGCTGAAGTATTCAAGCAACACCGGATCATCAAGCGAAAAAAGTGAAATGATCCGCAGATCATTACGGCGGCCTGCCAAACGTGAAAGCGGCCGAATTATTCCCGAATCAGAACCAACAGTGAGCACAACAGCAGAATACGGCAGCTCTTCCAGCTCTTTTACCGAGGTAAAAACAGAAATGAGTCCACCGCTTTCGGTGCGCCCGTATTCCGCAACAAGGGGATCAAGCAGCGATTGACGGGAAAATTCCGGACCGGTATGAACATACAAGGCCGGAATGGCGCGTTTTTTTGCGTCCGTGACATCATCAGGACTGGACGGAGCGGGTTGTTCTTTCCATAACCCGCACGATACAAGAGACAAGACAATTGTAAGTATAAAAAACCGGTATTTCATAGGCAAACCGATAGTATACCTTTCCCGGTGTATTGAAAAGGGAGTGCAGCTTTGATAGAGTGGGGAAATGGAAATAGCAATGAACGTGCTGAGCATAGTCGGCAGTCTCGGGCTTCTTTTGTACGGAATGAAGCTGATGAGCGACGGTATTCAGAAAAGCGCCGGGGAAAGCCTCCACCGCATATTGAATTTCATGACCGGCAACCGGTTTATGGCCGTGTTTACCGGCCTCGCGGTAACCACACTGATTCAGTCTTCGAGCGCCACCACGGTCATGACCGTATCCTTTGTCAATGCCGGACTTTTGTCGCTCACCCAGGCTATTGGCGTTATTTTCGGGGCCAATATCGGAACCACGATAACCGCCTGGATTGTCGCACTCATCGGATTCAAGTTCAAGCTGGCCGCTTTTTCCATTCCCGCATTCGGGATCGGCTATTTCCTGACCTTTTTCAAGCGGTTCAACAAGGAAGGCCTCGGCGAAGCCATCATGGGATTCGGCCTCCTGTTCATGGGTCTGGACATCCTTTCCCATGCGATGCCCAACATCTCGGCAGACCAACTGCATTTCGTCCAGTATTTTACCGATCACGGATTTCTCGGTCTCTTCGCCGGCGTTGCACTCGGACTTGCCATTACCGTTCTCCTGCACTCTTCCAGTGCCGCGACCGCGGTTATTCTCACCCTGACCCACAACGGCCTGTTGACCTGGGAATTCGCTGCAGCGATGATTCTCGGAAGCAATATCGGTACCACGATTGATGCGGTTCTTGTCGCGATCGGCGCAAAACTCAATGCCCGGCGGACCGCGGCGGTTCACGTACTGTTCAACGTAACCGGTACAATCCTTGCGATGATATTCTTTCGGCCGTTCCTGTCGCTGGTTGAGGCACTCTTCCCGGGAGGCCTTACCCCGGAGAACATTACCGCGCATCTTGCCATGCTCCATACGGTATTCAATGTAACAAATACGGTTATTTTCCTGCCCTTTGTCCGTCAGTTTGCCCTCTTTGTCGAGAAACTGATACAACCCGGCGAGCACGAACCGCCGGAAACCTACAGTCTGGTCTTCCCCACATCGGGAATCAAGGAAAACGCCGAGTCGTACGTTTTCCGTGCGGAACGGGAAATCCTCGGTATGTCAGACCTGGTTCGCAACATGTTCCAGTCGCTTATCAATCTCCTGCAACCGGTTGACGGTGACACGCATGGAAAGATCGTGGAAAAACTCGGCGGGCAGGAGCAATTTGCCGACCAGATGCAGGAAGCACTGTCCTCATACCTCGTACACACATCAGAACTGCCGCTGTCCGAACGGACACGCGATAATGTACGGCTCATGCTGCAGATAGTAGATGATCTGGAAAGCATGACCGACGAGATTTTCATGACAGCCATGCTCCTTCAGCGAAGCCGCAAGAAAAAGCTTTCGTTCGGCGAGGAAAATATCAGCAGACTCAAACCCTATATTGAACTGGCAGAGAAGTTCCTGCAGTTCGTGCACCGCAATCTGAACAAACCCCTGTCAAAGGATCAGCTTGCCATTGCCCGTGACATGGAAGATGAAATAGACCGTTTCCGGAAAAACCTCAAAAAGTTTGCCCGGAAGCAGCTTGAAAAAGGTGCCAATGTCAAGGCAGAACTATTGTATATCGACATCGTACGGACAATCGAAAAAATCGGCGATCATGCGTTCAGCATTTCAGAAATGCTGTCGCAAACACGCTAATATTCACTGCCAATCGTTGTTTGCGGACCATGTCCGGGGAGCACCAGTGTTTCTTCCGGAAGGGTACGCAAACACGCGAGGCTTTTTTCAAGATCACTCCAGTTTCCACCCGGAGCATCAGTTCTTCCAAAACCGTTTTTGAACAACGTATCCCCCGAAATCAGAATTTTTTCATCCGGATGATATAAACACACCGAACCGGGACTGTGGCCCGGGGTGTGCAGTACCTGCCAGGGAGTGTCCAGCAATCTGCTCTCCCCGGAAAGAAGCAGGTTCGCCGGGGGCATTTCTTCAAGATAGGGTTCAACCAGGCCAAATGCACCGAGTGCATTAAAAAAAACCCGGTGCCGTTCTGCGGCTCCGGCGCCCAGAAATGCTGCGTCCCGGGGATGAATGGCAATGTGGGCATCAGGATACCGTCGCGACAGGGCAGGAAGCGCAAGTATGTGATCCAGATGTCCATGGGTACAGACAATAACGGAAAGAGTGCTCCCTTGTTCTTCTATATATGTTATAATCTTGTCAACTTCCCCGCCCGGATCTACTATCATGAGTCTTCCGGAATCGAGCGGAATACCCCAGGTGTTGACCGAGATCGGCCCGGTTATGGCATGAAATATATTCATACCTGCAGTATACCCGCAAAGGAGTCGTTTTGATAAGCTGGTTTTTTATCATTAGCGGTATCGCGGTGTTCTTTTACATACTGGTTCCGCTTGCCTCTTCACGACTGCTTGAAAAGTCTAACGAGACTATACGGGAACGATTGTTGATACCGGCTGTTTTTGCTGCAACCGTATCCGGTACATCCCGGGGTATGCTGTATGTTAATCCGGCAAATACCGGTCAGAATTTAACCGATGAAGAGGAACGGATACTCCTTCCTTCCGGCAAAACCCTCTTTTTTCAGCTTTTTCACGACGGAACACTGAACCTGATGTCCTGGCGGGATATAACCGCGGTGAAGAAAGGCAGTACCGTCATGATATATCTTCCCGATGCAGGGTACCGGAAAGCAATCTGCGTATTCCATGAAGAACGCAACGGCAGCGGGTACCAGGCCCGGCTCAGAAAGGCAATTCTCGACCGGGATATCATGGTCAAACCATTCAGTATCGCAACGGGTGTTCTTTTGGAGTTCATGATATTGCTCCATGCGTTGCATGATCCCCACCTTACAACCGTCGCACTGTTTGCGCTTATTGCCATATTCGGGAAGGCGCTCCCCTACTGTCCTCCAGGGCTTCTCCTGACTCATGTGGGCCACCGTATCACCGTCAGAGCCTCAGAAGACAAAAAAAAAGGCCGACAGCGGGGGACTGTCGGCATACTGATCTATTCAGCAGGAATACTACTGAACATCGCTTTGTTGTTCTTCATAATCAGCAACACCGGTCTCGCCGGATACATCAACTGATTCGCTGTCACTGCTCATGTCCTGGCCAGCTTCATCCTGCGGACCCTCTTCTTTCTTCCGGGAATAGCTGACCACCAGCTGTCTTCCACGGTACTCAAAGTTGTTCAGTGCAGCGATTATCCGTTCAGCATCTTCGGTAATGACCTGAACAAACGAGTAATTATCAAGAACCCTGATATCACCAATATGATCCCGGTCAATCTCGACATTCTGCATGACAAGACCGATAATATCCCTCGGAAATACTCGCCGGTTTCTTCCGACACTCATAAAAAGGGTCGTGGAAACTTCTTCCGCAAGAACGGGACGGGTTTCGCTTTTCGGATGCTCAGTCGTATGCCCTTCGGCACTTTTCCGGTTCTGCCGCTCCGCAGACCGCTCATTGCGACGGGAAGAACGTGATTCGGTACGATCAGGCCGTTCGCTGCGCGCAAACCTGCCCCGGGTACCGGAAAATGAAGAGGCCGTAAGTGTACCGTTTTCCATTTCCTTGAGCAGATATGCCGCAAAATAGGACCGTATGGTTAACGGGACGTTTTTTCTGAATAGACGGCGATACTCGTTCAGTTCTACCGGATCTTCCTCGGTTCGTATCTTGCGGACTACTTCCTTGAACCAGGTGTGCATATCAGCACCAGCTTTGTCATTTTTTTCTCTTCTTGCCACAATACTGTTCTCCTAAACATGGTGGTGCGACCTTTCGCTGCTCCTTACCGGCAGACAGACTCTGAAAGGTCAAGGACCGAAACATGGCCCTTTTCAATAAATCCTGCCCTGTGCAGGACAGGGAAAAACGAGTTCGGAACCGGTGAAGCGCTGAACAATATCCAGCGAAACCCCCGTCCGGCCCAATGCGCAGTAATGCGCGAAAGCAGCTCCTTACCAATTCCCATTCCGCGAAAGGAAGGGAGCACAAAGAGCACGGAAACAAGAACACAGTGAACACCCGATTCAGGAACCGGTGCGGAAACCGCGAACGCAACAACCTCATCGTCCATGGTTTCAACAACAAGAATCGAATCACCGTCATGACCTGACCCGCTGTGACGGTCATTGAGTGTCATAAGCGCGGTAGCAAGTTCCGGCGGCAAATCCATGCGAACCTCTTGCCGTGCGGCCTCAAAGAGCGCGGATACCGCGTTGTGTTCGCCACTTTTCAAAAACCTGAATGAAAAATCCTGACTGACGATCTCATCTGTTTCTTCCGGTTCCATTCCGATTCTCTCAAGACCCCAGAAATCCCGCAAACTGTTGTACCATTCAAGAACGATCGCCCGCATTTCACGTTGCTTGAAACGATACCACATCCGCTCAATTTCAGGGTGTTCCCTGAGAATGTTCTTGAAGTTCCTGAAAACGCCGTGACCGGAAGACAATGCCAGACGAAGATCCTCCCGGACAACCGGGTTTCTCAGCTGGGCCACGAACCGGTCCATCATCCTGAAACCGCTGATTGAATCCCAAACAGGGATCACGTAATAGCGGTCATCACCATCTTCGAAAACAGTGTCTCCCGACGGGGCATTTTCTCCGGACGCCTGAATGCACCGGACATCCACAGAATCAAACAAAAAATGTCCGGTCTGGTCTTCCATGGAGAAAATAATCTCATCGATGATTTCCGGCGTCAGCTCGAACTCCATGTGATTGATTTTAACACAAATAAACCGTAATATAAAGGCCGACATGTAATCATTATTGGAGGTTCACATGAGTACTATTGCCTTTGTGGATGGACGGGAAATTCTTGATTCCCGCGGAAATCCCACAGTTGAGGTTGATGTTTATCTTGAAGACGGCAGCAGGGGCCGTGCCGCGGTTCCCTCCGGAGCGTCAACAGGAGAACATGAAGCCCTTGAAATGAGAGACGGAGACAAGGCCCGTTACCTTGGAAAGGGTGTTCTCAAGGCCGTTGAGCATATCAACAACGAAATTGCAGAAGAACTTGACGGTGCCGATGCCCTCGATCAGGCCGAAATTGACCACACACTGCTTGCCCTTGACGGCACACCCAACAAGAGCAAACTCGGCGCAAATGCCATCCTCGGTGTTTCCATGGCCGTTGCCCGCGCAGCAGCCGACTCCCTCGGCATTCCCCTGTACCGCTATCTCGGCGGTGCACACACCATGCAGCTCCCCGTTCCGATGGCCAACATCATCAACGGCGGAAAGCACTCCGACAACAAGATCGACTTTCAGGAATTCATGGTAATGCCGGTTGGCGCCCCCACCCTTCGTGACGGTGTCCGCATGACCGCAGAAATTTTCCATGCCCTCAAGTCCCTCCTCAAGGACGCCGGTGAAAACACCGCCGTTGGAGACGAAGGCGGATTCGCTCCCAACATCGGAAACGATGAAGCGCTCGACTACATCATGAAAGCAATCGAAAAGGCAAAATACAAGCCCGGCGAAGACGTCATGATCGCACTTGACTGTGCCTCGTCGGAACTCTTCGACGAAGGCGGACGCAAAGGCTACAAGTTCTGGAAGTCCAACCCCGACAAGCTCTTCTCCGCCGATGAAATGGTTGAAATTTTCAAGAAATGGGTCGCCAAGTATCCCATCATCTCGATCGAAGATCCGCTTGACCAGAACGACTGGGAAGGCTACACCAAGCTGACCGCCGAACTCGGCTCGAAGATCCAGCTCGTTGGAGACGACTTCTTCGTAACCAACACCGAACGCCTTTCAAAAGGTATTCAGCAGAAGGCCTGTAACTCGATCCTCATCAAGCTCAACCAGATCGGATCCGTTACCGAAACCATCGACGCCGTACGCATGGCACAGAACGCCGGTTACACCGCCGTCATGTCCCACCGCTCCGGTGAAACTGAAGACACCTTCATCGCGGACCTCGCCGTAGCCCTGGAAACCGGACAGATCAAGACCGGATCCATGAGCCGCAGCGACCGCATTGCGAAGTACAACCAGCTCATGCGCATTGAGGATGAACTCGGCGTTACCGCACGGTATCCCGGAAAGAACATCTTTAACAGCCTGGGCCGCTAAAACAAAAAACCCGAAAACCAGACCGGTTTTCGGGTTTTTTTATCGTTAGTACCGGCGATTACCGGTGCTTACCAGCCGTTCAGGGCAAGTCCTTGCGGGCAGTAACAACCTTCGATATAAGACCATAGCTTTTCGCCTCGGGCGCATCCATCCAGAAATCCCGGTCGGTGTCACGGGAAACCTTGTCAACAGCGACACCCGTTTCTTCCGCGATCAGTTCATTGATACGAACCCGCATTTTCTCCAGCTCCATCGCATGAATTTCGATCTCGGTAGCCACACCCTTGATGCCCGATAGCGGCTGATGAATGAGGTACTTGCTGTTGGGAAGACCATAGCGCATCTTTTTCTCGGCAGCGAGCAGAATGATTGAACCTGCGCTTGCCACAAGCCCCATACCGATTGTGTATACCGGCGCGTTTATAAAGCGGATCATGTCGAAAATGGCGAAACCGGCATGCGCGTCGCCGCCGGGAGAATCGATAAAGACCTTTATGGGCTCATCGGAATCCGCTTCAAGAACGAGCAGCTGGCGTACCACTTTCTCGGCGAGCGCTTTGTTTATTTCTCCGGACAGAAGAATCTGCCGGGTCTTGAGAAACTTCAAGCCGAGAACATCCATCCCGTCGCCATGCTTCTCGGCCTTTTCTTCGTCCTCGTCCTCATCATCATCGTTCCGCGCCAACTTTGTATTCAAATCGTCGATATATCGTGAATTCACGCAGGTTCTCCTTGTTTCTTTTTCGCACCTCTGCGGCGCGGAATTAAATGTACTAAAAAAAAGCCGTGTCGTACAGTAGTTGGCATCTTGCCGTCAGATTACACCCCGCTGTCAGATTACACCCCGCTGTCAGCGGCTCTGCCCGCCACCCTCGCGCAGTTCGTTCCAGAACCGGTCCATGTCGGCAAGATGATCCTTGTCCATGGGAAGGCCGGCGTCTTTCATTGACGACTCCACATGGGTAAATCGTGATATGAACTTGGCATTTGTCCGGGTCAACGCGACTCCGGGATCAACCTTCAGATGACGGGCAATATTTACGAGGGAAAACAGCACATCTCCAAGTTCTTCCTCGATCTGTTCGGGGTTTCCGCCTGCAGCCGCTTCACGAAGTTCGGCAAGTTCCTCGTCAACCTTGGGCCACACATCGTCACTATGTTCCCAGTCGAATCCGCACTTTGACGCGCGCTTTTGCAGCTTCTTTGCCCGTTCAAGAGACGGAAGTCCCATGGACACACCATCAAGGGCTGATTTTCCCGTTCGCCCCTCGACTTTCTGCTTGATCTCGTCCCATTGGTCGAGTACCTTCTCCGGAGTGTCGGTTTCATTGCCCGACCCGGGGCCAGCATAGCCGGCGGTTTCACCAAATACATGCGGATGCCGCCGAATGAGCTTGTCGCACACCGCGTCAAGCACATCGGTAACCGTAAACCGGTTTTCCTGTTCATACATGTACGAAAGCATGACCGCATTGAGGAACACATCCCCGAGTTCTTCGCGCACATGATCCGCATCGCCCTCGGTGATGGCTTCCACCGTTTCATAGGCTTCCTCGATGAGGGTCTCACGCAGGGTTTCCGGAGTCTGTTCACGATCCCAGGGACACCCGCCGGGAGCGCGAAGACGACGTATGGTGTCATGGAGCCGGTTGAATGCTTCCATTCTGGCTGTGGCAGCGTCGTTCTGGTGTTCACTCATGGGTCAGACTCCTTCATCAATCAATTTTTTTTTGGCCCATTCGGGAAGACATTGCCCGGGCTCTCCGTCGAGAAGCCGGTCTACCAGTGCTTCCACAGGAGCCTGCAGTTGCGCCAGCATGATCCGCTCGTCCGGTGAAAAATCTGAAAGTACGTACGAAGCGATATCCGCATGGGCAGGGCGTCCGATCCCGAAGCGAAGCCGCCAAAAATCTGCCGTACCCAGGGACGCCTTGAGCGAGCGCAACCCGTTATGCCCGCCGAGACCACCGGACCACTTGAGACTCACGGTACCGGGAGGCAATTCAAGTTCATCGTGTACAATGAGAACATTCTCCGGGGTGAGACGGAAAAAACGCATTGCCTCCTGAACACTCTCTCCGGAAAGATTCATGAAGGTTTCCGGTTTCAGAAACTGTATCGGACGACTCGTTCCATCCGCCCCGGTAAAGCGCCGGGAAGCATGCTGACCGCGGAATTTCCGCTGCCATGAAAGTTCATGCGAATATGAAAGATTCTGCGCGAATATCCAGGCCACATTGTGCCGGTTTCCGGCATACATGGGGCCATGGTTTCCAAGAAAAACTACCAGAGAAATCATGAGTATCGATTGTACCGGAAAGAAGAAAAATAGTGTATACTCTGCTCCGAATCATGAAACCGAACACACGAACTCATCATATTGAAATCCTCTTTGAAGACCAGCATCTGGTTGTCATACACAAACCCAACGGAATGCTTTCAACGCCGTTTCCCGGTTCCCGCGGCAAAAGCGCGCAAGAACTTCTCGGTGAACGATACCGGAGCCGGGGCAAGCGAACCATTTTTGCCGTACATCGCCTTGACCGGGATACCTCGGGAATCATGATGTACGCACTCTCGGAGAAACTCGGGAATCGCATCATGGATGAATGGAATAATCTCGTCCAGGAACGGCTCTACCGTTGTGTCTGTCTCAGGGAACACGGATCGGCGCCACTTCCCGATACCGCAGAGTTTAACGATATCATCGTATATAACAAGTTCGGTATCGGATACATCCCGCGTAACCCCGTTCGAGGCGGTAAAGAAAAAACATTCCCGGCTTCAAGCATCATACAGGTTCTCAAACGCGGAGCCCAGGCAGATCTCGTGGAAGTCAGCCTGGTCACCGGTCGAAAAAACCAGATCCGCATTCAGATGGCACATCGCGGGCACCCGGTTTCCGGAGACCCGAATTACGGCACGATACGGAATGCCGGAAGCCGGCTTGCACTGCATGCTTGTGTACTGGCGTTTATTCATCCGGTAACCGGAGAGCCGATGCGGTTTTATTCGCCGGAACCTGCGGAGTTCAACAAGCTGCTGTCACGCAAGACATCAATCTTTCCAGGGCATAATCAGGTTTTTCAACGTCCGTGAGTCTACCGCTTCATAATCATCAACAAGCAGCTCATCCCAGGGAACATTCTTTCTGGCTGTTGCAAAATCCAGCTCGGGATGCTCTTCCATCCAGTCATATTTGCGCATAAGAAGCCGGAATGCTTCATTTTGCGCCAGCAGTATCCCGGAAATTCCGGGAAGAAGCAGAAAGGGAACAAGCGATATGATTAAGAGCCCCAGCGAGTACAGCAGCATAAACAGGGAAAACCCGGGGTTATCAAAAAAAATGATAAAACATTTCCGTATTGCTTTAAGGAAGTTGCCTTCCAGCTGGCTCTTGACGGGAAGGAACCACTGGAACGCCAGGTAGAAAACAATCGAAATCCAGAACATCATCATTCCGAGAATCACACCCACAATACCACCCAGCGTATAGTACCAATGAACGGCAAGCGGAAACAGGACGAGAAAAAAAAGTGAGGCGAGAATATAAAGCGGCCCCTGGATCAGATATTTCTGCAGGGAAGAAAAAAACCGCTTGAGCGAGAAGGGCTGATAGGCAGAAACCCGCGCGAGTTCATCTGAAAGAGACAGAATTACCACACCAAGAAGAAGAACGGCAACACCCAGAATGGCAAGGAACACACCAAGCGTTTCGGCTGTTATATGGGCAAGGGCAAACCCGCCGAATGCAACAACAAAAAGCACGGTATTACCCAACAACAGGAACAAGACCGCATCCCAACCATCATAAAATGCCTTTCTGACCAGTAATCCTTTCATGCACGGACTGTAGCATATTCACCGCATTTTTACTATAGTAGCCCATATATAACCCTGGAGGACGACGGTAATGAAAAGTGTATTCATGGTGATTCTGGCACTCGTATTCTGTATTCCCGCAATCAATCTTGTCGCTGGGGGGACTGCGGATACTTCTGACAAGAGTATCGAGATCGCACTATTTATTCCCGGAATTGTTTCCGGAAGTCCGGTGTATGAAATGCTGGCGAGCGGTGTTCGCCGTGCGGTAACCGAAGCCGGTGAGTCCGGGTATCCGGTTGAACTGACAATTATAGAAGCAGGGACCCGGCAGGCTGATTGGGGAACCCGAATGACCTCGCTGACAGCCAGCGGAAAGTACTCCCTCATAATTACTTCCAATCCCGCCATGCCCGAACTCATCGAACCAATATCCCGACAGTTTCCGGATCAGCAGTTTCTCGTATTCGATGCCTGGCATTCAGGAAACCCGTCAATCACCACGTTCAGATACAATCAGCGCGAACAGGGATATCTTTCAGGATACATTGCCGCCCTGGTGAGCACCAGCACAATGGAACATGCCAATGATCTGAAGAAGATCGGTCTTGTCGCCGCGCAGGAATACCCGGCCATGAACAATATCATTCTCCCGGCATACCGCGAAGGAGCAAACGCTGCGGTTCCGGGATGCGAGGTGGATTTCCGGGTCGTGGGAAACTGGTACGATGCAACCAAAGGGGCGGAAATTGCCCGGGCCATGAAAAATGCCGGCGTCGATGTCATTATGCCCATTGCCGGAGGAGCAAATCAGGGCGTTATTGCCGCAGCACGGGAAACCGGTATGTACCTTGCCTGGTTTGACGACAACGGTTTCTCCAGAGCGCCAAACATTGTCATCTCCAGTTCAGTCATGGCTCAGCAGCAGCTTGCCTACGAGAAAACCCTTGAATATATACGGGGCACCTTGCAAACAGGACAACCAACAACGCTGGGGATCCGTGATGGATATATCTCCCTGGAAACGGACGATCCACTCTACATTCAGACAGTACCTGCGCCTATACGCGAGAAAATGGAATCGTTGCTCGAGTCAATCAGGAACGGGACGCTTTCACTTCCAGTACGCTAACCGTCCTCATGCATACGATTCAGTCGGTATCACTTGAACATGTTTCCCGCGTTTTTGAATCCAGAACGGACCGTGCCGGGGGTATCGCACGGTTTGTTGCCCTTGATGACATCTCCCTTTCTTTTCACCGGGGGGAACTGCATATACTGTTGGGGGAGAACGGCGCCGGTAAATCAACCCTTGTCCACATTCTCTCCGGGCTTCATGAACCAACCTCGGGAAAACTGTTCATCGATACGGAAGAAGTGGCCTTCAGGTCCCCGTCTCAAGCTCTTGAACGGGGAATTGCCATGGTTCACCAACGCCCCCTGTTGGCGGATGAACTGACCGTCATTGAAAACATTGCCCTTGCAGGAACAGGCCTTTTTATCAGGCGGTCTTCACTCCGGGAGAAACTTCTCCTCCTTGCACAACAGTGGAATTGTGTTCTTGATTTCTCCCAACCGGTCAGAAACCTTGCTCCCCCCGATCGACTCCGGACGGCTCTTCTGTGCGCCCTGATTACCAACCCGGCGTTTCTCATACTGGATGAGCCAACCGCCATTCTCCCGCCGGAAGAACGAATGCCTTTCATGGAGATGCTTTCCCGCTCAGCCGAAAACGGTACCGGGATCCTGGTCATTACCCACAAAATAGGAGAAGCGGCACAGTGTTCTGACCGCATTTCAATTCTTCAACACGGGAAACTGGTACACAGTATAGATCAAAGAAACAGTCCGGTAACCGAAACTGAACTGACTGCCATAGTTGGCACGCTTCAGGGAGTATCCGTTGCTGATACCGGAGAACCGTCAATACCACGAGAACCAAGCCCCGCCTGTACCCCCGGCTTGACCGTTTCAAATTTGTCTGCCTTCCCATCCGATAAGACTGCAATCCGGAACATCAGCTTTACTGCAGAGGCTGGAACCATTACCGGTATATTTGCCTACCCCGGAAGCGGTATTGATACGCTGGAAGATGTCCTTTCCGGCTTGCTTGCCGCCGAGGCCGGCGACATCACCATATCCGGGCCAGATTCATCCTGTATACACCTTGATGCCAGGAATTTGTCGCCATCGATGCTCAGAAAACGGGGAATTGCGATAGTTCCATCAGACAGAACCACTCGCGGAACGCACCCGGACATCAGCATCCATGATGCACTGGTCTCCTACCGGTCAGGGCACTGTATCATGAAACGCAAGGAAACTGACCGTTTTGTTCGTCAGCATATTCAATCAAATGATATTGCCGATCATCCGTTCCGTCCCGTCAGCACGCTTTCCGGAGGACAGCTCCAAAAACTCATTCTTTCCCGGGAACTATCAACAAACCCCCGGGTTCTCATACTTTCAGATCCTGAATGGGGGCTTGATATGGCAAGCACCGCACGGTTTCGCTCCCAACTCAAAAAAACCGCAGAGGCCGGATTAACCATACTCATACTCACCGACACACCCGACACGATGGAAGCACAGGATTTATTTACCACAACCAGAATACTCCGGGAAGGAGTCCTCACATGAAACGGCTTTTTGAACCGCTTCTCTCACTTGGCATCTGTCTCGTCGCCATAACCTTCGTTCTCGCCGTGTCCGGCGGATCTCCGGCAGAAACACTTGCGATGTTCTTTTCGGGAACATTCTCGTCCTGGTGGCACCTGGGAAACATGCTCAATTTGACCGTCCTTTTGATTCCGGCCGCTATCGGCGCGTCGGTTGCACTCCGATCAGGATCATTCAATCTTGGAGGCGAGGCACAACTATATGCTCCGGCGCTGGTGACAGCCCTCATGCTCACACATTTTTCCGGCACTGCACCGGACGCTCTTGTCTTCATACTAGCGCTGCTTGCCGCGCTGGTCACCGGAGCAGCTATTGCCGCGATAGCGGGAATACTCAAGATACGATTCCGGGCCAATGAACTGCTCACGTCGTTCCTGCTTTCTGCGGCACTGATTCCCCTTCTCGACTATCTTGTTGCCGGACCGCTCCGCGATCCGGGGAAAAACCTTCTTGCCACCAGGGCCATACCGGAATCCCTGCGTATCCCGCCGTTTGCCGGTCCGGCACTGTTCAACATTTCATGCATACCGGTGTTGCTGCTTGCCGTTCTGTGGGTTCTGTTTCTCTCACGGACTGGTCCCGGCTACCGTCTGCGCATGACCGGAACAGCCGGATCCTTTGCCGCCTATTCA
The DNA here is from genome assembly GCA_964527175.1 of uncultured Treponema sp. Lineage (GTDB taxonomy): Bacteria > Spirochaetota > Spirochaetia > Treponematales > Treponemataceae > Teretinema. The sequence continues at coordinate 4,430 of CAZGQQ010000031.1, read as the reverse complement.
GGCTTCAACACGACACGTATAACCGTGACCGGCATGACCATTTCCGGTGCTTTGCACGCTCTGACCGGATTCCTTGCCGTAACCGGAACATGGTACACCTGCCATCACGGGATTACCTCCGGTATGGGTTGGAGCGCACTCGCTGTTGCCCTCATTTCCGGCAAACAGGCGGCAATGATAGTTCCGGCAGCACTAATTTTTTCATGGATTCAGGTATCAGGGGACAATGCCCTGCTTTCCACGCGGTTTGACTTTGACTCAACAGCGCTGCTTCAGGCGGTGCTTTTTCTTGTCATTTCAGCAAAGGTTCTGCCCTACTACAGAAAAAGGAACGGAGCGACACGCACATGATTTCAACCATCCAGACCATACTTGTCATGTCGGCACCGCTCCTCTTTGCAACACTGGGAGCACTGGTGTCCGAACGCGCCGGAGTTCTTGCAGTGTTCATGGAAGGAGCAATAACCCTTTCGGGGTTTATCATCATCGCGATCATTATCGCGACAGGAAGTCCTGTTCTTGGATTCATTGGGGCCGCGGCAATCACCATGGCCCTGCTGACATTGCTTGCATGGTTCAGTGAACGGACCCGTGCAAACCCGTTTCTGGTAGGATTGTCGGTCAACTTTCTGTCTGCCGGAATTACGTCATGGTTGTCGTCACGATTTTTCGGGACCAGGGGGGTCATTGCACTCCCGGAAACCGTCATGCCCGGAAAACTGCCGGGAATGCTCACGGTAGCAGCTGCCGTATGTGCAGCAATCATCATATGGTGGGTATTGAAATTTACCCTTTTCGGATTGCGTTTGACAGCATGCGGCCCTTCTCCGCAATTTCTCACTGTTCGGGGCAGCAACCCCGCCCGATATCGCATACTGTCATGGAGCATTGCCGGCTTTTGCGCCGTGTGTGCCGGAAGCATCCTCGCGGTCAATCTTGGCGCCTATGTTCCGAATCTCAGCGCCGGACGCGGATGGACCGCTCTTGCCGCAGTCTACCTGGCATACAGAAAACCGCTTCCCTGTATCGCCGCGGTTTTGGTTTTCAGTATTGCCGAGTACAGCACAACAATTCTCCAGGGAACTGCGCTTGTACCCGCAGGAATCATTCTCGGTCTTCCCTATGCGCTAGCCTTGCTGGTTTTTCTCTTTATTCCCCGGCAAAAAACACGTACCGGCAGAATGTAATTATTCCAACAATTTTGGCAGCAACACCCTGTTTTCCATTCTGGCTGTGCTATCATGGATATAATGAGTGAAAAGCCCCAGAATCTTTCACGAATATTCAATCCCTCAAATAAAACGGGTATTGTAGAAGAATGCCTGGAAATTGCTGAATCCTTTCTTGACAAGAAAGATCAGCGTGACTTGCGCTACCGATGGGACAAGACGACCGACCTTTTTGAAGGAACCTTCCCCGGGTACCAGGCATGCAATACCGAATATCATGATTACAACCACACCTGCGACGTTTTTTGCGCAACCGTCCGTATGTGCGACGGCGCCCTTGCCTCCGGAGTCACCATGACACCGAAGCTGCTTCTGGACACCTGTACTGCGGCGATGCTCCATGACGCAGGGTACATCATGGAAGATACTGACACTACCGGAACCGGAGCAAAACATACCAGGGTTCATGTCTCCCGCAGTGTTTCCTTTGCCATGAATAACCGTGATGCATTTCATCTGACAACCGACAGCGCAGACCGTGTTGGCAGGCTCATTTCCGGAACAGACCTTGCTCTCGAATTTGATGAAATTCCTTTTGCGGATCATGGAGAGCGGCATGCGGCTGAACTTGTAGCCTCTGCAGATCTGATGGGGCAAATGGCCGACCGTACCTATCTCGAGAAACTGCTTTTCCTGTACTATGAATTCCGTGAAGCCCGGTTCCCCGGCTATGACACTGAGTTCGATATTCTGAAAAAAACCCTGTCTTTTTATGAGTCAACCAAACATCGTCTCTTCGAGACGCTCAATAACGCTGCGCGGTTCGCTTTTGATCATTTCGATCACCGGTACGGGGTTAAAAAAAATCTCTATCTGGAATCAATTCAGCACCAGATTGACTATCTTGAATCGATTATCCTCGATGATACCGTAAACTTCAGAAAGAAGCTCAAACGGCTTGATCTGGAGAAGGTCTCGCGATCGCATCAGCATATTGAATTACATGCATAAAAAAAACCCCGGGGCAACCGGGGTTTTACATTTTGGCGAATCTGTCAGGGATTGATGGTCACGATTGAACCGTCATCCCGGTACTGGAGCCGCGCGAACTTTACATTCCGCTTGTGGTTGATTCCACCGGAGAGCTCACAGTCATGGTAGAACAGGAACCACTCGCCCTGGAACTCGACGATCGAGTGGTGGGTGGTCCATCCGAGCACCGGGGTCAGGATGACGCCGCGCCAGGTATACGGTCCGTAGGGATTGTCCGCGGTTGCGTACACGAGCTGGTGGGTATCGCCGGTTGAGTAGGAGAAGTAGTAGGTTCCGTTGTACTTGTGCATCCAGGGACCTTCGAAGAAGCGCTGGTCGCGGTGCTTCGCCTTCAGCTGATTACCGTTTTCGTCAAGCACCACGATGTCGCGGGGTTTTTCAGCGAACTCGAGCAGGTCGCCGCTCATGCGGGCGATCTTGCAGCAGACGGCGTTTTCTTCGTCGGCGGGTTCTCCCCCGTTCGGATCGAAGGTGCCGGTTTTCCACTTGTCGAGCTGTCCGCCCCAGATTCCGCCGAAGGCAAGGTAGTACTCGCCGTCATCATCCGGGAAAATGCAGGGATCGATCGAGAAGCTTCCCTTTATATAGTCGGGCTGTGCCTTGAAGGGACCGGCGGGAGTATCACCGACGGCGACACCGATGCGGAACATGTTGTCCTTGTCGCGCGCGGGGAAGTAAAAGTAGAACTTGCCGTTCTTTTCCGCGCAGTCGGGCGCCCACATCTGGGACGTTGCCCACGGGACATCGTCAACATGGAGAATAACGCCGAGGTCTTTCGGCGGTGTATTCATGTCGGCCATTTCGTAGACATGATAGTCTTCCATGGCATACTGGTCGCCGTTGTCGTTTGATTCCATTTCAATATCGCGGTCATGCGAGGGATAGATATACAACTTTCCGTTAAATACATTCGCAGAAGGGTCCGCTGAATACTGTTCCGTAATCAGGGGTTTTTTCTCTTGCAGCATTACTAAACTCCTTAACAAAAAAAATACTGGTATGTGCGTACATACCAGTATAACGGATTACGGTAAAAATGCCAGTGGCTTCAGGCTCAATACCCGGAAAGAATGGCCGAAAGGCGTTCCGGACCGATGACTTTCATGAAGCTCGCGAGCCGGGGGCCGCGTTCCTTGCCGACAAGCGCACGGTACACAGCGGTAAAGAGGTCCTTGGGATCAAGTCCGGCATCGTTCGCCACCGCGTACAAGCGCTCGGAAAGCGCCTTTTCGTCGAGACCGTCCATGGCGGGCAGTACCGAATCGCGGATGGTGACAACCGCGGCTTTTTCCGCGGCAGAGAGCTCTGCACAAGTTCCGTTTGCAACAAGGGCAAAGCGGAAATCTTCGGGCGCGCACTCGGTAATCCAGTACCAGGCGCAGGCTGCGCGAGTCTTGAGGCGGTCCACCTGGTCAGGAAGGAGATCCGGCAGGGAGGCCAGAACCGCGTCGATGTCTCCGGAATTGATCTGCAAGAGGTTGCACAGGTGCCGAAAGGGTATCTGATAAGACACACACGACGGCATGCCGTCAACCTGGGAAAGTTCGTAAATCCGCTTTTCCTTTGCAAGCACATCGTCATTCTTGGCCGCCTGGAGCCCCCAGGCGATCCGTTCGGTCTTGTCGTAGTCCTCGTAAATCTTGATAACGTCGAGATCAAAACTGATGACGAACTCCGTATTGGGCCGCGTGCCCGCGAAGAGATAGCGGGTCACTTCCGGCTGATACACGCGAAGCACATCGGCGAGATCCACCACCTTGCCGGACGAGGACGACATCTTGCCGGGGTTCCCCTTGCTGCCGATGAAGTCGTAGCGGAAGGTGACCGGTGCCGGCCATTCAAATATTTCTTCGGACACGATGCGCGCGGTATCAAAGGAACCACCCTGAGAATGGTGATCCTTTCCCGCCGGTTCGAATACGGTCTTTTCAAAGAACCAGCGCATGGGCCAGTCCACCCGCCAGCCGAGCTTGACGCCCTTGGCGGTCCGGATATCGGCCGTTTCGCCATGTCCACATTCGCAGGTATAGGAAAGCCCCCACTCCCCGTCCCAGCCGGTCACCTTAGTCGTATCGCGGTTACAGGCTGAGCAGAACACGGATACCGGCCAGTATGCTTCCTCCGCCGGAATCTTGTGCGCATCGTCACGGTGACGGTTGAGGCAGTCCTTGATCTTCTCGCGGTTGTCGAGGGCCTTCTTCATGCCCT